>CBFDAB010000051.1:0-14904 GCA_965602745.1 uncultured Campylobacterales bacterium | reverse complement strand
CAGTTAGAACTATTAAATCTATATGAGAAGTTGATGAATGATGAAAACTAACCGTGGTGGTTTTGCAAAGCAAAAAGTTTCAGGCGAAGCCGCAAAGAATGGAAGATGATGAAGTTTAGTGATTATATGTATGATTGGCTCTACGGAGAGCGGGGATATTATTCCAAGTACAAAGAGATTGGAAAAAAGGGTGACTTTTACACCTCAGTCTCTGCGTCTAAGTTTTTTGGCGGAAGTATTGCAAAACACATAATCTCGGTTATTGATGAGGGTTTTCTTCCAAAAGATACAACGATTTGTGAGATAGGCGCGCATAAGGGATATCTTTTAGCTGATATAGTACAGTTTATCTATACCTTGAGACCCGAACTTTTAGATACTCTCTCTTTTGCTATAGTCGAACGCTTTGACTTTTTACAGGCTGAGCAGAGAAAATATTTCCAAGAATCCTTTGGTGATGTAGTGAAGCTGAAACAGGTGAAGTCTCTTAAAGAACTAGATCTTGATAATGCCTTTTTTATTGCCAATGAGATCTTTGATGCCTTCTCTTGCGAACTTATCTACAAGGATAAGATGGGAACGCTAAAAGACGGAATGATTATCTTTGAAGAAGAGAATCCTTGGCTGAGCGAAAAGGCTAAAAAATATCATAAAGAGAGAGGTGAGATTGCTGTCGGATATGAAGAGTTTGCTCTTGAGATGAAAGGCGCAGCAAAGCATTTTGAATTTATGACCTATGACTACGGAGAGATGCAGGCAAGACCTGATTTTTCAGTGCGTATCTATAGAGATCATGAAGTCCTTCCTCTCTTTGAAGAGGGTCTTAATCTTGAAGAAGTCTTTGCAACCACAGATATCACCTATGATGTGACATTTGAGCACCTAAAAGATGCCTATGAAGAAGCCGGTATAGAGATGGTGGGTTTCAAGACTCAAGCCCTTGCCTTGGTTGATATGGGTCTTCTTGAACTTTTAGAGATGCTAAAGGAACAAGGCGGTGATAAGATGTATCAACATGAACTAGAACGCGCAAAACAGCTTATTCTTCCTGCCTTCTTGGGAGAGCGTTTTAAGATGATGAGATTTAGAATTTGATTTAGTAAAGAAGAATGATCTAGAAATGCTATACTTCCAGTAATAAAAAAATCAATTATAGTAAAAAAGAAGATAGAGATAAAGGAAAAAAATGACAATAATAGTAAACGGCGAGACAAAAGAATATTCAACAGAAGTAACACTTTTAGAGATGATGAAAGATCTTGATATTGTAGATAAGGTTATGGCAGCGGCTGTAAACATGAATATAGTAAAACAAGATATATGGAATAGCCATACCCTTAAGGAGGGTGATAAGGTCGAGCTTTTGGACTTTGTAGGCGGGGGCTGATTTTAACTTTTTGTTAAATCACTTTCTATAGCTACAACAGCTATAGCGTAGTCTCCATCATGCGTGATCGAGATAGATATGTCTTTAATCTTATATCCATCTAATATATGTTGTGAAAGTGTGATGCATGGAGCACCTTTGGGTGTTTTTGAGAGCATGATATCATGAAAATTGCACTCCCTACCAATCCCGCATCCTAAGGCCTTAGAACAAGCCTCTTTGGCAGCCCAAAACCCGGCAGCATTCTTATAGTTTTTGATTAATAAGATCTCATCAGGGGATAAAAAACGTTGAAGGAACTTCTCGCCGAAACGCTCTATAGAGCCTTTCATACGATCAAGTTTGATTAAGTCTATGCCTATCATATCTACTTATTGAACAACAAACTCTGTAAAATATACATTTTTAAGATTTCCATCTCTTAAACGCAGATTGAGCTCATTTACAATCTGCTCTTTTAGTTTATCCTTACCCTTTGCAGTAGATATCTCTTCTAGGGTCTTAGAAGAAAGAAGACGGATAATGACATCACGTATTACAGCTGTCTTACTCTCAATTTCCGGAGCCAACTCTTCTCCATCAAGTTCTAGGTTCATCTGCACTTTCAGGTAACGACGTCCACTGTCACTCAATAGGTTTACTGTGAAATTGTCAAGAGGAAACATAGGGCCGACTTCCATCGCGTCCATGTTTTTCATTGGCTTCTCTTTTGCTGATGGATTGTTGTTCGATCTTTGAGACGATTCATCATCTCCACCTGCTAGCATGGCAACAACAACACCAACGATCAGTAAGACAAGAACAAGAGCAACGATAATAATTATTAAAACAATATTACTTGATTTCTTTTCTCCGCCAGCTTCTTTACCTGCTTCTTTTTCTTCTTCTGCCATCTATAATACTCCTAAATCTTTAATAAGACTATTATAGCGAAGTAGAAAAGTTTGTAAAGGCCTTGAGTGCTCTTTCAGAGCAAATTTTTAATTATTTTGTTACAATCTGCTCATAATAAGGGGTAAAAGTGTATACAGGTCTAATAGAAAGTTTTTTATCTGCTATTGGTTCGCCTATAGTTAAGAGTGCGACTCTTTTTAATAAGCTCGGCATATTTATCTTATTTCAAATGCGTGTCTTTCCTCTTTTATTTACTACATTTTCACGCTCAAAGCTTCTTTTTAAACAGATCGAGCTTATCGGCATCGGTACTATTGGTGTTGTAATGCTTACGGGTATGTTTACAGGCATGGTTGAATCTATTCAGCTATATAACGGTTTTCATGATTTTGGAGTGGAAAGCTTTATGGGATATACGATATTTGTGTCTATCACTAAAGAACTAGGCCCTGTTTTTGCCAGTCTTATGTTGATCTCGCGTGCCGTAAGTGCGATGGCGGCTGAGCTTGGAACGATGCGTGTAACTGAGCAGATTGATGCTATTGAAACTTTGGGTGTGGATTCTAAAAAGTACCTAATAGTGCCGCGTATAGTTGCTACAACACTCTCTTTGCCAATGCTTGTTCTTGTCTTTGATTTTGTAGCTATTAGCAGTGCATTTTTTGTCTCAACCCTTGTCTTAGATGTTAATCCAATTTCTTATCAAGAGACGATTATGCGTTTAGGTCATTTTAGTGATATTGGAAGCGGTCTTATCAAGGCAGTGGTCTTTGGTCTGCTTGTAAGTTCTATTGGGACTTATATGGGGTATTTTACCAGCGGAGGAGCTAGAGGTGTGGGGCAGGCGACTATTCTTGCAGTTGTATATTCTGCCGTCTCCATTTTTATAGCAAACTACTTCTTATCATCCCTGTTCTTGTTCTGGGGTTGGTAAGAAAATAGTCTCTCTTACTTTCTAATAGACTCTGTTGCCTCACTTAGCGGGATGAACTGATAAGTGTCAGGATCATAATAGTCAATATGTCCGGTTACAATATCATAATACCAACCATGAACAAAGAGTTCTTCATTTTTGAGTTTTTGTTTTACATAAGGATAAGTCATAAGCTTCTCGATTAGAGAGACAATAAAGAGCTTTTCGCTTATGTGTAAAAGTTTTTTTATCTGCATTTGCGCCTATGCTGAGAATAGCCATTGGTTTTGCTTTTGCACCAAGGTCTAAGCACTTCATTACATGTCCCAGCTCGGGGTTGTCAATTGTCTCGTATAAGGATTTACAAGCACCGCAGTGAGTATGACCGCAGATTATTATCTCTTTGACTATTAAAACAGAAACAGCATATTCTATGCCTGCACCTGTTCCTTGATCATCCTACTCCGCCTTGAAGGATGGGACAAAGTTTCTAACGTTTCTAATGACAAAAAGGTCCCCTACATCAGCCTGTATCATAAGGTCAGGTATCACACGAGAGTCAGAACATCAAATGAACAAAGCCTTAGGTATTTGTCCCATTTTGGCAAGATTTAGGATCTCTTTCCCATTTTTTTAAAATAGACTTTCTGGAAAAGCTCATTTCCTTCGGCAAAATTATTTAGATTCATATGACTCTCATAAAATCGGTAATTAGGTACACTCTTTTATATCGAGTTTTTTCATAATCTGTTCAAAAACCTTACCTGCATCTCTATCATAATCGTCATGATATTCTATAATAGCAACTCTTCTGCCATCACTGATGTTTGAGATATATATCTGAGGTTTCATGTCATATTTTGAAGTCACATCTTCAATAGCATCATCTGTTTTCTTCTCTTCATTACTGTTCGCATATGCAAGGGAAAGCTTACTATAGCGCTCTTCACCCCTGTATTCTGCATCGATATCACATTTGTTCATGTAGGATATCCTTGTTGTTTAATGACCTGGTTATACATAAGATATGGTAAATTTTTGCAAAAATTACATCCAATCTATTAATTTAGTGACCTCATTTACCTCGTAGCATTTGAGGCCAAAGCTATCTAATGGTTTTTTCGCGATAAGTGCTTTTGAAAACTTGTGTAAGGAAGCCTCTTTTAAACGTGAATCTAACTGATATACCTCACGTACATCTCCGACTAAGGAGACCTCTCCAACGAAGACCGTCTCTTTTGATATGGCTCGATTTCTAAAACTGCTAATAATAGCTGCAAGTATTGCTAAGTCAGCAGATGTCTCGGTGATCTTAATACCACCGGTGATATTAATAAAAACATCATATTGGTTTAGCGGTATTTCAAGTTTTCTCTCCAAAAGGGCAAGAAGCATATTAAGTCTATTATTCTCAAATCCTGTAGCCTGACGCTTAGGGTTGGGTGCATGCGAGTCAGATACAAGGGCTTGCACCTCTATAATAATAGGACGTGAACCCTCCATTATAACGGTGAGAGCTGAACCGGGTTGGTTGTTTGTTCTCGAAAAGAACCTTGAGGAGACATCTTTAGCGGAGATAAGTCCCTCTGCCTTCATCTCAAAAACACCAATCTCAGAGGTCGGTCCGAAACGATTTTTAAAACCGCGTAAAATTCGTAACTCCTGAGAACTGTCTCCCTCAAAATATAAGACGGTATCTACCATATGCTCTAAAACACGTGGACCCGCGATGGATCCTTCTTTGGTGATGTGTCCAATAATAAATATGGCTATTTTCTTCTCTTTGGCAAGGCGCATAAGATCAAAGGTTATTTGTCTGACCTGAGTTACAGAACCCGGTGCGGAAGAGACATCTTCGGAATAAAGGGTTTGAATTGAATCAATGATAATGCACTCATATTTTCTTTCAGAGAGTTCAAGCATCACTTGTCCAAGTCGGATCTCACTAAGAAGATAAAGATTCTTTTGGTTTGCATCAAGCCTATTCGCGCGAAGTTTGATCTGACCCTCACTCTCTTCTCCCGTGACATAAAGAGTATTCTTGCCTTGTTTGGCAATATTAGAGCCTATCTTTAACAGAAGTGTCGATTTCCCCACGCCGGGACTACCCCCTATAAGAGTGAGCGAACCCGGAACAATTCCTCCTCCTAGGACAAGGTCAAGTTCAATATCATCTGAGGTGAAACGTTCAACCTCACTCTCTTTAATTTCTGTAATGGCCTTTGCTTTTGCTCCGCCTGAAGGGGAGGAGGAGGTGAGCTTGATTACTTCTTGCTCATGTTCATTAAGTTCGACTAGGGAGTCCCAAGTACCACAGTTTGTACACTTTCCCATCCATTTAGGAGAGGTTAAGCCACAATGCTGACATTCAAATACAGTAGTTTTCTTTTTAGCCATTTTTTATCTCCGATAAAAGGTGAATCTTGTACCCCACCTTTAGCAACGGGGTATCGGTATTTAGCGCCAAAAATAGTGAAGGCATTGGTTTGAGTATATAAGAAGAGTGTAGTCTAACATTGAGAGAATTGATAAAAAGTTTGCAAAGTGAAATAAAAGTAAGCGTTAAACTCTATTGTTCACCCTGTATTTACCTATTTTTCTTCTATAAAAATAGCATCCAAGAAGTCTTTTACGAATTCATGCTTATTAAAAGGGACTAAGTCATCAGCACTCTCACCGACACCGATATAGATTATAGGTATCTCTAGTGCAAAGGCTATACTAAAGACAGAACCGCCCTTAGCCGTACCATCAAGTTTGGTTATGATAATCGCGTCAATATTTACCATCTCATTAAAGGCACGAGCCTGATCTATAGCTGAGTTTCCTTGCGTACCGTCTAATATAAGTATCTTATCGTGAGGAGAACCTGGATGAGCTTTATCACAAATACGCACAATCTTTTTAAGTTCATTAGAAAGGTTGGTTTGTGTGTGCAGACGTCCTGCCGTATCGATGATGACATTATCAAAACCTTTTGCCTTTGCAGAAGCAATCGCATCAAAGGCAACAGCCGAAGGATCATGCCCTTGCGCCGTTGCAACGATAGGAACACCTATCTTCTCAGCCCAGCGGCTTAACTGTTCAATAGCAGCCGCTCTAAAGGTATCCGCCGCGCCTAACATGACTTTTTTACCATCGTTCAGATACTTTTGCGAAAGTTTGGCAATAGTCGTTGTCTTACCGGCACCGTTTACACCGATAATCAGTTGTACCTTAGGCGCAGTAAACTCTTTTTCATCATAATAGGCCCAGTTGAAACAGGCTAAGAGTTTAGACTCAAGGTGCTCACGTTTGACTTCATCATAAGGGATCTCAGAAAGGATTTTCTCGATCAGATCATAATGAACATCAGACTCTAATAAGATCTCTTCAAGCTCATCTTTTGAGATCTTTAATTTTTTCTTTGGTACAACACTCTTAATAGCCTCAGCAGTTCTGCTTAGACCCTTTTTGAAAAAACCTAACATTACTTTCCTAATGCCGTATTAATATCATTTTCTACCATCTCTTCAGGAATAGCACCGACATAATGATTTATATATTGACCCTTATAGTACATTACCATCAAAGGGATAGGAAAGTTCTGACCTACACCTGTGGCAGATGCAATAGCGCGTGAAAGCTCTCTATTATCTTGCGCATTGGAGATAGAATACTTCGCTCCGTATCTGTCAACAAACTTTTGTACCTGAGCATTCGTCTTATCTTCTTCAATAAGAACACCAATGATTTTCACGTCTTTAGGATGACTTTTTTGCAAGGCAGCAAGGTTTGGCGCAGCCGCACGACAAGGAGGACACCATGTTGCAAAAACATCAAAGATAATAACCTTGTCTTCTTGACCTGTAATGCTGAAGTTATTTCCCTCTTTGATAACCTTATATTCGATACCTTGAAGATCTTTTAGCTCATATGATGATTTTGATACAAGTCCATCAAGACCACTGTCGTGTGAAGAATCACTACAAGCGCCTAAAAAGATGAGAGCACTGATACTGATTGCGATGTTTTTTAATGACATTTATAAAGTCCTTTAGATATATTATTGAAATATTACTATAAAGTTTGTGTGAAGTAATTGATACCACATAGATAATTATGCGATATTATAATATTAAGGCTTAATGTGAGTATAGATAAGGCATCATTTCGTAAACTATGTGTTAAAAAGCTAAGAGCCGCAACAACTATTAGCAAAAAAAGTAAAGAACATAAGATAGGTGATGTTCTGCAAACTTTATTAGAAGATATTAATCCACAGTCCATACTCTTTTACCTCCCTCTGGATTTTGAAGTAGATTTAAGAGAATTATTACAAAAGCAAAAGCGTAGTATTAAAAAATGTTATGTTCCGTTTATGGTGGGCGAAAGTTTTAAGATGGTACCATACCGACTGCCACTAGCCAAAGGTGACTTCGGTGTACGTGAGCCAAATATAACACACAAAAAAATTAAAGATGTAGATGTTGCCATTGTACCGGTTGTGGGAGTGGACACAGATGCAAGGCGAATTGGTTTCGGTAAGGGAATGTATGATAGATTTTTCTCTAAACTTGCTAAAAAACCCATTACTATTTTTGTTCAGATGGACGAGTGTATCTGTGATAAAAAAATCACAGATTTTTATGATGTTCAAGCTGATATTTATATAACGCCAAAAACTATAAAATATAGGAAATTAAATGTTAAATCAGATTCTCTTAGGCGGTGGGATTGCCACCGTAAGCGGAGTAATCGGATTTTTTATCTCCAAAAAATTAAGCAACGCACAGTTTGATGCTCTTGTAGAACAAGCAAGGGCAAAGGCAAAGGCGATAGATTCAGAAGCAGAACTTTTACTACATAAGGCGAGTTTTAAGGCAGACGAGATTGAAGTTAGGGCTAAAAAAAGATTTGATGAGGCCGTGGAAGATGCACAACTCTCATTAAAAGCCAAATTTCAAGAGATAGAAGCCAAAGAACTAAGTTTTAATGAATTTAAGGAAGAAGAACTTCGTCGTATTAAGATCGAAGCCTCTAAAACTGAAAATATCAACCTGCAGCTAGAGCGTACAACACGTTCTATGGAGAGACAAAAAGAAGATTACTTAAACCGTTCAGATCAGGCCGTTAAGATTATTGAAAGCGGTGCTGGACTTACCCGTGAAGAAGCAAAAACTCTTTTGCTAAAGAAGGTAGAAGAAGAGTCTAGGGCTGAGATTGCTCATACCGTACGTAAATATGAACAGGATGCAAAAGATCAGGCTCAGCGTAAGGCTAACTATATTCTGGCGCAGGCGACTTCACGTTTTGCAGGCGAGTTTGCAAGTGAACGTCTTGTTAATACGGTTCATCTTAATGATGATGAACTAAAGGGACGTATCATTGGTAAAGAGGGTCGAAATATCAAAACCCTTGAGCTACTTTTAGGTGTTGATATCATTATAGATGAGACGCCTAATGCGATTATATTAAGTAGTTTTAACCTATATAGACGGGCAATCGCAACGCGTACGATTGAACTTTTAATAGAAGATGGACGTATTCAGCCCGCACGTATAGAAGAGATCTATGAAAAAGTAACAGGTGAGTTTGAAGCTTCGGTACTGGAAGAGGGTGAACAGATCGCCAGAGAGATGAATGTCTCGGGTATCCACCCTGAACTTCTAAAGCTTATCGGGCGTCTGCGTTTTCGTGCTTCTTATGGACAAAATGCCTTAGCGCATACCTTAGAAGTTGCTAACCTTGCAGGTATAATCGCCGCAGAACTAGGTGGTGATGAGACCTTGGCTAAACGTGCAGGCCTCTTACATGATATAGGTAAGGCCTTGACGCATGATAAGGGTGGAAACCATGTTGACTTGGGACTTGAACTGGCGGTTGCATATAATGAAGACCCTGTTGTCCTTAATGCCATTCCAGCTCATCATGGGCTTGAAGAGATCAAGAGTATAGAGTGTGCGGCGGTATGTGCAGGTGACGCACTTTCAGCAGCGAGACCGGGTGCAAGACGAGAAGTCTTAGAATCATATCTCAAACGGGTGACTGAGATAGAAGAGATAGCCTCGGAAAAACACGGGGTGAAACAGGCCTACGCGATTAATGCAGGACGTGAAGTCCGTGTTATCGTTAATGCAGAACTCTTAAATGATGATGAGTCCTCTCTTCTAGCCAAAGAGATAGCCAAAGAGATAGAGACAAAGATGAACTTCCCCGGAGACATCAAAGTAAATGTAATCCGAGAAAGCCGCGCGATCGTGTATGCACACTAGCGTGATCTATACGAGAACATACTAAGGTCTCTCAGGCCTTAGTATGTTCTATCCTCTTCTTGAGTATAAAGTATTTTAAGAACTTTTTTAAAACTTATCGAGTATAGGTTGGATCTGAAAACTAAAATGAGTAGATAAGGAAGACTATGCCTAGTATATGGAAAATACGGGGCTTATTGCCTTATGTCACGGTTGCTTTTTTTAACGCTTTTACGGATCTTGGTCATAAGATCATTATTCAAAACACCGTCTTTAAGATCTATGACGGATCAACTCAGATCATCTTGACGGCAATCGTAAACGCTCTTATCCTTATCCCCTTTATCCTTCTTTTTACGCCTTCAGGGTTTTTATCGGATAAGTTTTCAAAGAGTAAGATCATGCGTGTTTCTGCCTGGGCCGCTGTGATTATTACTCTTGGTATCACCTGCTCATATTATATCGGTGCCTTTGAACTTGCTTTTTCTCTCACCTTTATCTTGGCTGTTCAGTCGGCTATCTACTCTCCGGCAAAATACGGTTATATCAAAGAACTCGTCGGAAATGATTATCTTACTCTTGGTAACGGAATCATTCAAGCGGTGACAACGGTGGCTATCTTGGGCGGTATCATTGTCTATTCTATCTTCTTTGAGGCTTACTTGAAAGATGTGGCTTATACAAATTCTGCGGAGATATTAGTCGCAATTGCCCCTGTAGGCTGGCTTTTAGTCCTTGGCTCTGTTATAGAACTTGCTCTGGCGTATAGGCTTCCTGATACAGGCGTACAAGCCGATATCCGCTTTGATATGAAAAAATATCTTAGTGGAAGCTATCTGAAGAGAAACATTCAGACCATAAGCTCAAACAGCATCATCTTCCACTCTATCATCGGTCTCTCTCTGTTTTGGTCTGTCTCCCAGGTTGTTTTGGCGAGTTTTCCGGCTTACGCAAAAGAGAGTCTTGAGATAACAAACACTGTTTTGGTTCAGGGAATGATGGCTCTGGCGGGCATAGGAATCGTTATCGGCTCTATTGTCTCGGGAAAGGCCTCTAAGCATTATATTGAGACAGGGACTATTCCCCTGGGTGCCTTGGGTATTGCTGTAACACTGTTTCTATTGCCTATCTTCAAAGAGCCTCTGTATCATGGGATCAACTTCTTCGCCTTCGGCTTCTTTTCAGGTCTGTTTATCGTCCCTCTTAACGCGCTTATACAGTTTAATGCCAAAGAGCATGAACTAGGCTTGGTACTTGCGGGAAACAACTTCATACAAAACATTTCTATGTTCTCATTCTTGGTACTGACCGTAGTCTTTGCTTATTTCGGCATCAAGAGTATAGGTCTGTTCTATTTTATGCTTATTGTCGCTTCTGTAGGCTCCGTATATGTTATCTTATACATCCCTCAGTCAATGGTTATCTTCTTGATCTCATCTTTAATATCAAGGCGTATAAAGATCGATGTCATGGGTCTTAAAAACTTTCCTCAAGACGGAGGGGTACTTCTTTTGGGAAATCATATCTCATGGCTGGACTGGGCGCTTATACAGATGTCTCTTCCAAGACAGGTACGATTTGTTATGGACAGGGGGATATATGAGAAGTGGTATCTTAAACTCTTTTTGGACTTTTTCAAGGTGGTTCCTATCTCTGCTAGAGGAGCAAAAGAAGCTTCTCAGAAGGTAAAAGAGCTGCTTGATGCAGGAGAGGTAGTCTGTCTCTTTCCCGAAGGATCGATCAGTCGTACGGGTCAGCTTGGAGAGTTTAAAAGGGGTTTTGAACTGATGGCCAGAGATGCAAATGCCGTCATAGTCCCGTTTTATCTTCAAGGTATGTGGGGAAGCCGTCTTTCTCGTGCATCGCAAAAAATGAAGCAGTCTAAAAAGAGGGGTAAGCGTGAGATTATCGTCTCTTTTGCACAGCCCATAGATATTAAGAGCAGTAGTGTAAAAGTGAAGCAAAAGGTATTTGAACTCTCATTTGCCTCATGGGAGCGTTACAGTCAAGAACTCCCTTGCATGCAAGAAGCATGGGTAGATACTGCCTCACGCTTAGGATCTGACTTCTGTATGGCTGACTCAAAAGGTAAGGCTCTGTCTTATACAAAAGTCTTAACAGCCTCTATACTCTTTAGCGGCTTTATCAAGAAAAACACAGAACAAAATATTGGTATTTTGATGCCGACAAGCTCGGCAGGTGCAATTGTCAACATGGCAAGTCTTATGTCGGGTAAAACCGTTGTCAACCTTAACTATACGGCTTCTTTAGCATCTATACACTCTGCTATAGCTAAGACTGAGATCAAGACGATCTATACAGCAAAACAGTTTACTTCTAAGCTTGACGCCAAGGGATTTGATACTCAGGCTCTTTTGGCAGGCTCTAATGTGGTTTATGTTGAAGATTTAAAAGAGGAAATATCCACGTTTAAGTCTGTGACCACCTTGACCTTTGCCAAGATACTTCCTTCTTTTATCTTGAAGATATTTTTTATAAAAAAAGTGCCTAATGACTCTGTTGCGGCTATCTTGTTCGGTTCAGGCTCCGAGGCAGAAGCAAAGGGAGTGATGCTCACACATCAAAACTTTATGTCTAATATTAAGCAGGTGTCTGATGTTTTAAATATGCGACACGAGGATGTGATCTTAGCCTCACTTCCCCTCTTTCATGCCTTTGGCTTGACGGCTACGACATGGCTTCCTATGATAGAGGGCATACCTATGGTCTGTCATAGCGACCCCTCTGATGCCCTTGGTATAGGAAAATCAGCGGCTAGATTTAATGCAACCGTGATGTTTGGGACTTCTACCTTCTTTAGACTTTATACAAAGAGTAGGAAGGTGCATCCATTGATGTTTGACTCTCTACGTCTTGCCGTCAGCGGGGCTGAAAAGTTGAGTCCTGATGTTAAAACAGCCTTTAAAGAGAAGTTTAATAAGAGTATATTAGAAGCTTACGCAGTGACAGAATGTGCCCCCATAGCCAGTGTCAATCTTCCTGATATCTTGGAAACAGAGGGATTTAGTGTTCAAGTAGGCACCAAGCTGGGAAGTGTGGGGCTTCCTCTTCCGGGTACAGCCTTTAAGGTGGTTGACCCAAGTTCGATGAAAGAGCTTGAAGTGGATAAAGACGGTCTTATACTTATCGGCGGTCCTCAGATCATGAAGGGATACCTCAAAGATGAAGAAAAAAGCTCTGAGGTGATGGCTGAGATCAACGGAGGAACTTGGTATAAGAGCGGAGACAAGGGTCACCTTGATACAGACGGATACCTTTTTATCGTAGATAGATATTCGCGATGGAGTTGATAAATGTTAAGTAGAAGATATAATAGCATTACAAAGATCACAGGAGAAGAGTGTGTATGCCTGCATGGATAAATGAGATGTGTTTCATATCCAGACTACACAAAGCTTAGTTTATGATGAATATCTTATTTCGTCCATTCTCTTTGGCTTCATAAAGAGCCTTGTCTGCGCGAGAAAAAAGATCCTTAAAACTTGTGTCTGTGGCTTTATTTTGAGATATACCTATACTTGTCGTAATAGAGATACTCATGCTTTCGTGGGTAAAGTATATCTGCTCAATTGCAAGACGTATTTTTTCTGCCAAGTTAAGGGCATCTTGACTAGCTGTTTTAAACAGCAGTACTGAGAACTCTTCCCCGCCGATACGGGCAAATATATCGCTTTTTCTTAAAAGTGTTTGTATAGTCTTAACAAAACGGATCAGAAGAAGATCCCCGACACTGTGGCCGTATCGATCATTGATTCTTTTAAAGAAATCCAGATCTAATATTAAAAGCGATACATCCTCATTATGTCTTTGTGCTCTTTCGAAATAGTGTTGAGACAGTTCATTGAAGACGCGCTTATTCATAATACCGGTAAGACCATCTGTTGAGGCAAAAACTTCTAAGACGGCATTCTTCTCTTTTAGACTATTCTCATAATTATTTATTTTATTTGTATAGACGCGGGATAAAGAACTGCCGATAATCAGACCTAAGACGCCTGAGTTAATTGCTGTTTGAGAAAGTTGAAGGTCTGAAATAAAATGTGAACAAAGTATAATAACAATAGAGGCTAGCGTAAAGATAAGTCCATTTGTACTGCCATTGAGGATATAAGCGACAAAGACGAGAAGATAAAACCATATCATTCTAAACTCATCTTGCGGGACTAAATTAAGGGCTGATGTAAAGGTGAGCAAGGAGGCAATTAATAAGGCATTAGCCGCCTTCGTATAGTTCTCTTTTGAGAGTCTAAGAAAAAAGATAAGGCAGAAGGTGAAAACACTATAAGCATAATTGACCTTCGAATGAATAGGTCCGAGGTCATTTATGCCAAGATCGCTTAGTACCGCGAAAAGTGCACTGGAAAAAGAAATGATTAGAAAGATTAGGTTAATCATTTTGAACTTGAATTTTTGAAGATCTTCATCTTCGGAAAATTCAAAGTTACTGTATAGAAAATCATTAAGTGTCATGTGAGATTATAGCATAGGAATAATTATAAGAAGAATATGCGCTAATCTGTCTTGTACAAATCTTTCCCTAACCAAAAATTCTGTATAATTCCAAAAAAATTTAAAGTGTTTTTGTAAAGGGATACAGTGGGCTTAAAGTATGCAAGATATGAGGAGATTGATAAAGATCAGCTCCAAGTTGATATAGAAGAGATCAAAAAAAGTATTGGTACGCCTACCTGGAAAGATTTTCAGCATCTTCTAAAGCTTGAAAAGTGGGGCAGGGGCTTGACATTTTTTGGCTATTTTTTGATATTTATGATTTCTGTTTTAGAAGTTTCAACTTATGGAATCAGTTCTTTGGCTTTTTGGGAGATGTCAATCTTAGCGGCACTTGCTATAGGTATCGGAAATGTTTCACGTTGGGCAAATGTTGCTCATCCTATACTTCACGGGGCTTATGACAAGGTGAAAAATGTACCGTATAGATACACTAAGGCCGGATTTGCAAAGGGAATCAGACGATATTTTGATTGGCTAGACTGGATCAAGCCTGATGCTTGGGCATATGAACATAATATAATGCACCATTATCATCTGGGTGAAGCAGATGATCCTGATAATATAGAGTTAAATCTGAATATAATTAGTAAATTTCCTAAATGGACAAAATATATTTTTGTATATCTTTTAGCGGCAACATGGAAATTGACATATTATGCACCAAACACACTAAGAATATTAGAAAATAAAGAGAGCAGAAAACATAACCTAAAAGAGTCAGAGTCTCTTGAATACAGCCCTTTAACAAGAAACGGCCTTGAATTATGGAAAAGCTATATCATCCCATATGCGACTGTGAAGTTTTTAATCATCCCATTTTTATTTTCCCCCCTTGGTATGGAAGCGGTGTTTAATGCCTTTCTTATTACTTTGATGGCTGAACTTGTTGCAAACCTGCACTCATTCTTGGTGATGAACCCACTGGTGATGTGGATCATGAGACA
>CBFDAB010000050.1:0-14910 GCA_965602745.1 uncultured Campylobacterales bacterium | reverse complement strand
ACTAATTTTACTCAGGAGATATTTTGATTAAAAGTGCATTTATAATATTTTTGTTACTGACTAATTTACTTCATGCTATTGATGGAGGGTTTACAGATGAATATTATAAGATCAAAGACTCAAAAGTCAAAAAGTTCACCTTTGTAAATACACTTCTTCCTAAGATAAAGAAGGCTCAAAAGCAGATACTCTCTGATAGAGCCTTTATAAAAAAGTTTTTTCATAAATTCCTCTTTACTTACAGTTTTAAAGCCCGTTATGACATGGTTAAATTGATAAAAATTTCTAAGAAGTATCGTATTAAAGAGATGTATAACGAGAATGAGTACCTTGAAAAGATAGATTTTATCCCTGTCTCCTTAGTCTTAGCTCAATGCGCGGTTGAGAGCGCATGGGGGGATAGCCGATTTGCCCGTGAAGGAAATAACCTTTTTGGAGAGTGGACCTGGGGTAAAAAAGGTCTTATTCCCGCAGGACGAGATGTAAATGCAACACATAAACTTCGTATTTTTGATAGCTTGGATGACTCTATCTCCCGTTATATGTTAAATCTGAACAGACATAACTCATATAAGGAATTTCGTTCTTTGCGTGCAGACAAACGTTCTGTGAATCAAAGAATTACAGGCTTAGAAGCCGCAACAACAATGACAAACTATTCACAAATTAGAGAAGCCTATAATAGACTTCTTATACAGGTGATTAAGGCAAATAGATTTATGGGATATGAGATTAAATCGCCAAAGACTTTGGCGATAAAATAGAGAAGTCTAGACTATTTTTTATCGATCGCGTCTTTAGCACCCTTAATAGCACCATCAAGTACTGAACGGGCAACCCCCCAGGCATGTACACCCAGTCTCTTCGCCTCTTGAGCTTTCTTAGATTGAAGAACAAGTGAGCTTTTTTGCATTGTCTCTTTGGCAAATAGAGAAAGCTTATCTCCTAAAATTTCTAGAGTCTCTTTAGAGATAAGTGCCAGCTCTTCCATATCATAACGTATATCCGCAAGAATATTTTCAAGCTCAGCCTTAATACTCGGTGAACTCTGTACAGCAAGAGCCTCTATCGTTTGAAGGAAAAGAGCATCTGTGTGATGAAGTTCATTATATAAAGATTGAGGATCTTCAATAAGTAGTATCTTAGCCTCATCGGGTGTAAATAAGAACTTCTGTTTAAAGCGGTCTAAGGCGCGAATAAGACCTCTTCTCATACCTTTAATCGTCCCCTCAAGGATAATACCAGCAGAGTTTGGACTGGCTTCTGCAACGTTGATAGTTGTTTTTAAAATACTTGAGATGATATGTCGGATACGAACAGCAGATAAGATCCCTTCATCTAGGGTATGCAAGGTTATCTCTTTTGCCAACTCTTCTAGGGTCTCTTCAATATTTGTACCCTTTTCTAGGGTGGTTATGATAGCAGATTCAACCATCTCCTCAAGCAGGTTTAAGAGATCCATCGACTGCAGTTCAAGACTATGAAGCTTAGAAACAGTATCTGTACTTGCACCTTTTTCTCTTAAAAGCTCTTCCATAAGGGAAAAGAGTTGGTGCTTATTGCTTTGAAGTTCATTCGTCTTTTTATCAAGCTGACGTTCAATACGTTCTTTTTGTAAAAGCAGTTCTTCAAGCTCTGTTGAAAGAGTCTTTGTCGATTGAGTGATTATAGAAGAGCTAAGTGCCTTCAGTTCAGTACTATTTATATGCGCAACATCAATACTCCACTCTTTTTCAAGATGGGAAAAAACAGTTTGAATCTCTTCTTTTTGTTTATCCGCCTCAAGACCTTCAAAGTTCACACATTTATCTAATAAATCACGTTCTAATTCGTCCTTGTTCATCTCTATCCTTTTATGCTTCTAGTGCAAGATTTTTATCTTATAAGACCATTTTGATTTTTTGATGAGCCTTAAGTGCTTCATAAATGAAGTTTCTATCGTCTTCATTTTGCACTAATAGTTCTAAATTCATGCTGACGTACTTGCCTGTTTTACTATTATTAGAGTGTTTTAAGCTATGTATTCTTTCACAAATAACATCAATAACAGCTTCTTTTGTATGATCTGCATGTTCTGTGATTATCTTGTACGACCAGGTACAAGGGTACTCTAGCTCAAGTTTTTTATCAAGCTCGTTTATATTCACCACTTTTTCCTCCTTCTTTGGATTCAAGTTGAACATTTGAGATAACCATTCCCTTATCAATGGCTTTTACCATATCGTATATGGTAAGAAGACCGATGCTCGTTCCTGTTAATGCTTCCATCTCAACACCTGTTTGACCTGTTAGTTTAGCCGTCACATAGAGTTTAAATCCGGGAAGTTCAGCTAACTCTTCGACATCACAGTTAATCCCTGAAAGGTTAAGGGGATGACACATAGGAATCAACTCGCTTGTCTTTTTAACACCCATAATAGCAGCTATAACAGCTGTTTGTATAACGGGTCCTTTTTTTGTCTTTTGCGTCACAATAGCATCAAAGGCTTCTTGTGACATAGTAATGATTCCGCTCGCTACTGCAACACGGGTTGTCTGTTTTTTTTCAGAGACATCGACCATTTTCGGTCTGTCATTCTCATCTAGATGTGTTAAATTCATTGTTTTTCCAAGATTGTAGGTTTATGTTAAATTATAGCATTACCTTGCCTAGAAAAGAAGATAAGATTAAAATATAGGCATTTATTAGACCTATATTATCCCTAATCGAACTATAATCTAGATATGCAAAACTTAGTAAATATATATAATAAGAACAAAAAATTGGTGATACCATTTATACGTTCTTCACTAAACCAGCTTGATCTGGACCTGAATCTAGAGCAGATACAAGAAAGACTGTTCAAAACATTTCCTTCTTTAGAACTGGTCTACACAGCGAATGAAGAGTATCTTCAAGATTCTAAAAACTTCTATCGCGATAAAAAAGAAGATATTGGAAAGAATCAAAGCAGAAGATATCTCCTCAAAGATTCGGAGGTAGAATTTTATATCAATGAACCCTATATCTCCGTTGCGACACATCACCTGTGTATCACAGTCGTTTACAAAACAGACTCAGGATATCTTTACCTGGACTTTAGAGTACGGTATCTTTTAGAGCGTTTTGATCTTATTGAGACAAAGACAGGAATGAATCTTGTCAACAAAATCGCTTATGCAAGTATAGGCGGGGGATTGCTGTTTTTTGGAATATTTTTGGTCTTGTATGGGTTCTATGACTTTGGAAGCTATTTTATTGGATATAAAACTCTTAGTCTCGAAACAGTATTTAAACCGATTATTGCACTTACGTTGGGTCTGGCTGTTTATGATCTGGGCAAGACCATCTTAGATGAAGAGGTCCTTCCTAACACCCATCACAAGAGAGAAGGTTTTAATGCGAAGACTCTGTTGAAGTTTTCTGTCTCTATTATTATTGCCCTGCTGATCGAGGCACTTTTGGTGGTTTTCAAGATCTCGCTGAATGATTATAAAGACCTGGGATATGCAGCCATGCTTATTATTTCAGTTTCAACGCTTATTCTCGTTTTTGGAGTTTTTATCTATTTGACTAGAAAAAGTAATTAGTCTTATATTGGATGTGAAAAAGAGAACTGTTGAAGTTGAGAAGAGGCTGAGTATTTAAAGTTTGTCTGAGCCCTCCCTTTACTAAAGGAAGTGGTCAAAATAATAGATCTATTATTTATCGATAGTCTTTGGATCAGTGATATAACCTGTGATAGCAGAGGCTGCCGCAACAGCAGAGTTTGCAAGATAAATCCCTGAAGATCTAGCTCCCATACGTCCTACGAAGTTACGGTTAGTCGTAGCAATAGCGACTTCATCATCTCCAAGTATTCCCATATATCCACCTAGACAAGCACCACATGTTGGGTTTGAGACAACCGCGCCGGCATCGATCAAGATCTCAATATAACCAAGCTTTTCTGCATCTTTTAAAATCTGTTGAGTAGCCGGTGTAACGATCATACGAGTACGACGTGCAACACGCTTGCCCTTCATGATCTCAGAAGCGATCTTAAGGTCAGACAGACGTCCATTTGTACACGAACCGATAAATACCTGGTCTACAGCAATCTTGTCACTTACAGCAGTGCTAAGAGGTTTTCCGTTTGACGGAAGTGAAGGATAAGCGATCACAGCCTCAAGGTTTGATACATCGATCTCTATAGTGCGAACATACTCAGCATCTTCATCTGAATAGAACTCTTTTGAAGGACGTGCCAGCTTCTTAGTAGACAAGAATTCTCTCGTAATGTCATCAACAGCGATGATCCCGGATTTTGCACCTGCTTCAATAGCCATATTACACAGGCTGAAACGGCTGTCCATGTCTAAACTGTCAATAGTAGAACCTGTGAATTCAAGAGCTTGATAAAGAGCACCGTCAACACCGATCTGACGGATGACTTCAAGAATAAGGTCTTTTCCATATACATAAGGCTGCAGTTCGCCGGTAAAGATAACCTTGATACTCTCAGGAACCTTGAACCAGTTTCCTCCAGTGATCATTCCAAAAGCAAGGTCAGTTGAACCCATTCCTGTTGAAAAAGCACCCAGTGCACCGTGAGTACAGGTGTGAGAATCGGCACCGATAATAACATCACCAGGAACAATAAGCCCTTTTTCCGGAAGAAGTGCATGTTCAATACCCATGTCTTTTTCATCAAAATAGTTTTTAAGGTCATGCTTATATGCAAACTCACGGCTTATCTTTGCCTGATTTGCTGATGCAATATCCTTAGCCGGGATAAAGTGATCAAGCACAAGAGCAAAACCGTCCGGATTAGCCAATGACTCTGCGCCACTCTCTTCAAATGCTTTGATTGAGATAGGCGTAGTAATGTCATTACCGATAATCATATCTATGTTACAACGAATAATCTCGCCCGCATAAACTTCTCTACCTACGTGATCAGAAAATATTTTTTCAGTTATGGTTTGTCCCATAATTTACCCTCTTTGTCAGGCATCTTTGTCTGCCCTTATTTAATAACGCGATTATAGCAAAACTAACATATTAGTTTCTTTAGAAAAACGAGTCGGCGAAGTTTATCTATCCTTGCTTATGCTAAAATGCCGGTATGAAATTTTATGCTTTTAAACAGATTGTTACTAATCTAAAACAATACAAACGTATCTCAGCTGCACATCGTGTTGGGGACAACATTATAAAAATTACCTTTGACGGAAAACATGATATTTATTTTGACCTTCAAAAAGGAAATTCAGCTATTTATATGCGTGAAGAGTCCGTACGGGTTAAGCATTATAAGGCACCTTTTGATGTCTTACTTCATAAGTATCTAGGACGCAGTGATATTGTCAGTATGGAAATTATGAACAGTGATAAGGTCTTACGTATAGGAGTAAGTCAAAGTGGGGCATATAAGTCGAGCAAGGCCTTTTTACAGTTAGAGTTCACGGGGAAATATACGAATGCCATATTGCTTGATGAAGAAGGCATTATACTTGATGCATTAAGGCATGTTGACATCATGAACTCTTATAGAGAGATAAAACCGGGAGTTGAGCTTCAGGCTCTAGAAGCACCTTCTTTTACACCTAAAGAGGGTGAGATTATTGAAGATATTGAGTCTTATTTACAAGATACTTATAATGAACGAACTCAAAAACAGCTTGAGATCAGACAGAATGTAGAAGCCTCGCGCATTGATAAGAAGATCAAACGTATGGAAAAAGAGCTTTTAAGCCTTCAAAGCGAAGAAAAACTGCAAGAAGAAGCAAAAGAAAATTTTGAAAGAGGAAATCTTGCTCTTGCCAATATGCATCTGATGAAGCCTTATGCCAAGTCGGTAAAGCTTTTTGATTTTTGTGGGATTGAAATAGATTTAGAGATTCCCGAAGGGGCACGGACAAACGCCGAGGTCGGTGAACTCTTCTTTAAAAAAGCAAAGAAGGCGAAACAGAAGGCCTCTAATTTACATATAGAACGTGAGGGTCTAAGCGAAAAGATTGATTTTTTACAGCGTTTTAAGGCCAATATACTCCTTACTAAAAGCCCTGAAGACCTTCAGCTCCTTCTTCCTCCTCAAAAGAAAAAAGCGAAAAAAGAGCCGCCGAAACCTTATGAGGTCTTCTGGATAGAGGGACAAAAGGTGATGTTGGGAAAAAATAAAAAAGGAAACATAGAACTCCTTAAGGTCGCAAGAGCGGGAGACATCTGGATGCATATACAAGGTATGCCCTCAACACATGTCATCATCCAAACAAGCAAGCAAAATGTAAGCGATAAGGTGCTTTATGCTGCGGCAAAACTCTGCGTAGATTTTTCAACAACTAAAATAGGTTCATTTTTGGTCGATTATACTAATAGACGTGAGGTAAGAGTACAGTCAGAAGCGAATGTGCTGTATAATAAATACAAGACGCTGAGTGTTCTAAAAGAACATTAGCAAGAAAGGAAAGGGTTATGGCTATCGGACCTATAGGCAGCGCAATTTATGTTAATCAACAGATGGCCTCTGTGGCGGGTGAACAGAATGCAGCCCAGAATAAATTTGATCTTCAGAACCTAGCAGCTGCCGCGATTGCAAATGACAAAGACAAAGAGGTCCAAGAAGTTCGTCCGACCGAAGAGACGGGCGAGACAAACGAAGATGCTGAACGTAAAAAACGTGAAGAAGAAGAGAACGAAAAGAATAAAAAGAATAAAAAAGACGAGGAAAAAGAGACTCCCCCTTTACATATCCTAGATATAAAAGTTTAGTATTTACCCTTGAACGTACTCCACACCTAATGATAAAAGTATCAGTCATTAGACTTATGGTTTTTTAGTGATGACAAAAAGCATTGCTGAGAATCGAGCAGAAAGTGTACAATAGTACATGCAAAATATCGATAGAAAGAAAATGCCGGCATTTATCGCTGATTGTCATTTGGGAAAATTGGCTAAGTATCTTCGTTTTATGGGGTTTGATACACTCTATTTCCCGCAGATCGATGATAATGATCTGATTAAACTTGCCAATAAAGAAGACCGTGTAATTTTAACTCGTGACAGAGAGTTGTATGAACGTAAAAAAGCAGATTGTATTTTATTGCAAGAGGTGGAGATAGGCAAACAGTTGCAAGAAGTTATCAGAACCTTTGATCTGAAAAAGAACGCTTGTGACTTCAGCCGATGCATAGTCTGCAATCAACCTTTGGTAGTGGTAGAAAAAGAAGAGATACTCGAAAGGCTTCCTCCAAAAGTCGTTAAATATTTTTTCCATTTTGAATTATGTGAAGAGTGTGATCGTCTCTATTGGCATGGAGATCATTATAAGCGAATGAAGGCTTTTTTAGAGGAAGTCTTGAAGAGCATTTAGTTTTTGAGCTAGGCTGTGTTATCTTCTTTTTTAGAGAGATATACACAAATCAACAGATGGCTAGTGTTGCCAGTGAGCAGACTGCCCAGCAAAATAAATTTAATCTTCAAAATTTGGCAGCAGCGGCTATTGTCAATGAAAAATAAGAAGTGCAGGCTATCCGTCCTACGCAAGAGACAAACGAAGATGCTGAACGTAAAAAACGTGAAGAAGAAGAGAACGAAAAGAATAAAAAAGACGAAGATAAAAACACTCCCCTCTTCATAGACTGGATATAAAAGTCTAGACCCCTAAATCACAATATCTCTTAATTGTTATGAGTATAAATAGTTTATTATTATTTTTTAATATCATCTTAGATAGACTTTTTTTGACAACGAAGGGGAATAAGATATGCAGGACTTAGCAGATAAAAGTGTAGACACATTAAAGCAGACAGGTGAGGCTATCACTGAACAAGGTACAGCAGTAGTTGATCAAACAAGTAAGTATATTGAGATGGCGATAGATTTTGCCTCAGATTACGGTTTGAAAATTATTGGTGCCTTACTGATCTTTATGATCGGAAAGTGGGTAGCTCGACGGATTCAGCGTCTTGTCGTGGGTATAATGAAACGAAATGATGTAGATGAGACCTTGGTGAGTTTTATCGAGAGTATTGTTTACATCATGTTGATGATCGTCGTTGTTTTAGCCGCAATAAATGCCTTGGGCGTGCAAACGACCTCTTTTATAGCGATTCTTGGTGCAGCTGGTTTGGCCGTTGGTTTGGCACTGCAAGGCACACTTGGAAATGTCGGTTCAGGTGTTTTACTGATCTCTTTCCGTCCTTTTAAAGTAGGAGACTTTGTAACCGTTGGAGGTGAAACTGGAACAGTAGCAGGGATGTCTATCTTTGCTACGACACTTCATACCTTGGATAATAAGGTTGTCATTGTTCCTAATTCCGCTGTTAGCGGAGGCAATATCACTAACTTCTCAGCAAGAGAGACACGTCGTATTGATCTGACCTTTGGTATTGGCTATGGGGATGATCTGAAATTGGCAAAGTCTACATTGGAAGGGATTATGCATGACGATCCGCGTGTCCTTGCCGACCCGGAACCCTTTGTCGGAGTGTCTGAATTGGGGGACTCATCAGTGAATTTTGTTTTTCGCCCATGGGTGAAAAGCGAGGACTACTGGGATGTTTATTTTCAAATGATAGAGAAAGTAAAATTGACCTTTGATGAAAAAGGCATTAGTATCCCATATCCGCAGATGGATATCCATTTAAATAAAATTGATAAATAAGGATCAAAAGTGAAATTCTCGATATACGCAATATTACTATTATCAGGAAGTCTGTTTTCTGCAGAGTTGACACAAGATGAGAGTGTTGAAGTCAATCAAAAACTTGAGGCAGCGATGCTAAGTGAAAAAGAGGCAAAGCTTGAGATAGATGCAGCGAAAGAAAAGTTGAAAGCTGCGAAAAAGATAATCAATGCAGAAGCTGCAAAACATCTTTCTCTTTCATCTCACACGGAGTTGGGGTATATCTCGACCTCAGGAAATACTAATACCAAAGCAGGTTCCTTGGATGCTATGGCTAAAGCTAAATTAGACAAAAACACACTCCAGCTTGACATTGATTACCTATACGGTGAAGAAAATAATATAGAAAGTAAAAACAGTCTGTTAACAGAGCTTAATTATGATTACAAATTTTCAAAACACTTTGCCTTCAATTACCTTGTGGGTTATAAAAGTGACAAGTTCTCCGGTTTTGACTATCAGTCATATACTGGTCCCGGGTTAAAATATATCGCTATTGAAAATGACATCCATATCTTGAACTTTCAGACCAATGTTTTATATTCCAAGGATTCTGAGATGGATAAGTTTTATGATGCACTTGGAAATGAGGTTCCTTATCCTTATGTTGATCCGGCAAAAGATCCATCCGTACCTGTCGTCAACGGAAAAAGCAATGAATACACATCTGTGTTGCTTAGGGGTGATTATAAATGGAATATCACAGAGTCACTCAAGTTTATTCAAGAACTGAGTTATCGTATGGATACTGATGACAGTGATATATATTATGTGAAGTCAAAAACAGGTATCTCTAGTAAGATAAATGCCACCTTCTCTATGGGTGTTAATTACAAGATCGATTATGTGAATACACCACCGGTCGGTAATGAATATACTGACAAAACACTTGCTGTTACGCTGAGTATCGATTATTAGATGAGACCTTTCTAAGCTTTCTTTTCTTAAACATCTTGTAAGATTTCGCAATTTTACAAAATGGATTATTTATGCGCCTTCTCTTTCTCTCTCTTATTTTTGCAAGAACACTATTTGGAATTATAGACATTGCCAGCGTTGACTTTGGTGAGAAAGAAAAAGGTTTTAGCGGTGCATTGTATGGTTCCTTTCAGAAGAAACGCGGTAATACGAACAAGGATGAGGCAGAATACGGGGGACGTATTCAGTATGATACAAATAAAACGATCACATGGATGCAGGGAAAGGTCGAGCATGACAAGGCCGGAAGTATAACAACAGAAGACTCGGCCTTTCTTCATCTTCGTCATATCCGCCAGCTTTATACGCCTTCATGGGCGAGTGAATATTATATTCAGCTCAAGCAAGATGCCTTTAAAAACCTTCGTAAACGCACCCTCTTTGGAGTGGGGCTTCGATATAAGATAGCAGATTCGGCTCAGTACGGAAAACTCTTTTTCGGACTCTCATTTATGGATGAAAAGATCAGATATATAGATGACAGTTTGGATCCTGATGAGCATAATTACCGCGCAAGTTCATACCTCTCTTATAAGGCGAAGATAAGCGATAGTCTTGACTTTAGTCTTTTGGGATATTATCAGCCAAAGCTTGATGAAGGTTCAGACTATCTGATTGCCTCAACAGCGGAGATGACCATACATCTGACAAAGGTCTTTGACCTAAGCTATCTATTTGAGCTTGATTATGACACCAGTCCGGCGCATAATGTAGTAGGAACAGATACAAGGCAGAAGCTCTCTTTTGTTTACCGTTTTGGAAAAGAAGACCCTTTCAGTGCTTATGCCCACAATTTTTTAAACTCTAGGGATGAGGCAGGGAACTTAAGTTCTATTGCTCTTAATGTTAAAACAGATATTAAAGATCCGGCTGATATTTTAGCGGGAGAGTGGGCATTTGAAAAAGAGAAATTTTCTATCTTAGCTAACGGAGAAGGAAGCTACCTGTACGAGAAGGGGATTTATGCAGAAAAATTCAAATGGACTCTTTTTTCAACAGATAATCAAGAGGGTCTTACAAAAGCTAAAGAGAAGAGTGCTAAACTTGTTATTATCCGCTTTAAAGATGAAGAAGGCCGTTTTGGAAGAGTTGAGAACTATCTCTGGAGTGAAGACACTTTAGTCGGACTTTCGGGTAGTTCTGTACGACTCTTTAAACGTTAGACCTTTTACTCTCTAGCAATAAAAAGATCAGACTAAAAAAGGTGATAAGAGCCGCGAGAAGATAAAGACCCTGAGGTGAAAACTCATACATAAAACCTGCTCCAAAGGCACCTAAAAACCCACCCATCCCGTAGGCTATACCTGCAAAAAATTGTTGAGAAAGCTTTTTATCACTGTATAAAGAGTGAAGATACATAATGGCTGCGGAGTGATAAAGCGCAAAGCTAAAGGCGTGAATACTTTGAGAGATAAACAGAAGGCTCAGGTTTTCAGGAAAGAGAGAAAGTATAAGCCATCGTAAAACCGTAATACCAATGCTAAACTGCAAGACTCTAAGGAGATTGTTTTTAAGAAGAGGTGCCTGAAAATAGAGCATGAAGACCTCACAAACAACCCCAAAACTCCAAAGATATATGGTCATATCCATAGACGAGATATTATACTCTTCCAGCCCTATAGAGTGTGAAGAAGCATAAATGGTAAAGAAATTATAAAAACCGCCAAAACCGACCTGCATTAAAAAAAGACTTAACCATAATGGCCAATGTGCCAAGAGATTAAAAGCCTTTCCCTCTTCTTCAGGAATAGAGGGATGCCTTCCTTCATTTCTCAGTACAAAAAATCCAAACACCAGAGTCAAAAATGCACCGATATTTAGAAAGACGACGGCATTGTAAGGGCTAGATAGATACTGTACTAAGACTAAGGAGACGAAAATAAAGCCTATAGAACCGAAAAGACGTACCTTTCCGTATCTCTCTTTTGGCATTTTAGACAGGGCTACACTCTCCACGTAAGGAAGACTAAGACTCATCCCTATACCTAATAAGATATTCGTAAACAAAAGGGGCCAGAAAGATTCTATGAAAGGGTAAAAAAGAAGAGATGCACAAAAGGTCAGGATCAGGGCGGAATTAAAGAGTCTGGGACTTAGTGTGAGGTACTTTAAAAACAAAAAAGGAATAAGAAAACGCACCAGAGGAGAGGCCGCAAAAAGAATACCGATATCAGAGGGTGAGTATCCCACCATCTGTAAAACCTTAGGCATAAAGATGATGTAAACAGCTACTATAGAGAAATAAAAAAAATAAAAAGAGCCTATGATAAAGGGCATGTATCTAAAGCTTGTAGATCACGGCAGTTCCGCTGAATATATCATGCAGAGTGCGTCTCTTTGGATGAAAGAGCATAATGAAAAAACTAAAAAAAGCGAAAATAGGCATGATAAAGAAGAGAAGTCTGATTACTAATCTTGCAAATGAAGCTTTTTGGAGAGTGGCATTATCAACAATCTTTATCTTCGCCATCTTTTTACCCGGGGTCTGTCCTGTCTTAAACCAAAAAGCCAAGGTGATAAGTGACCATAAAGACATGGTGAGGATTGGAATAAGAGCATTAGCCTCTTTTTGTGGATTCACACCTTCTATAGCATCCATAAAACCCGGTTGAGACTGCATTGTCTCATAACCAAAAGAAAAATAGATAAAGATGCCAATAGGGATACCAATCATAAAAACATCCACACTAAGGGCTAAGAAGCGAGACCAAAAGCCGGCATAATAGACTTTTTTCTTCACTTCAATCTTATTGTTTTTTATATCTTTGCATCTGGCCATGAGTCATCTTTAAAACTTTTATGAGAGTATAACATCCTTAGTCCTTCTTTGCTCATGCGTGCTTGCGTAAAGCTAAGGATAGACTTATGCGCCCATCTAATCAGAATTACTTATTTACTATGTTTTTATATTTACACTATAATGCATGAACCAAAGGCAAATTATGAGAAAACTATTTTTTTTATCAGTATCTATTTTATTATTATTGGCAGGCTGTGGAGGGGAACCGACTCCGGAAGAGAACTCTTGGGCTGAAATGCGTGCAAAACTTGAATCAGGACATAGCGGACGTTTTGATAGAGAGAGAAACTCTACACAAGCAATAGAGCCAAACAGTAGTCGTATAGATGACCCTGATACATACATATACAAGGGTAGGGCCTTAAGTCAAAGCGCACAGAAGAAGTGGGAAGATGTCGGTATAGACAAAAAAGAGTTTAATCAATGGGCAGATCTGAATATAGGTATTACAGAGGCAAAGAAGTGGAAAGATCTAAATATATCTTATGCGGCGATCTCTGTTTTTCATAAGCAGAAATATACGCCGGAGACAACAAAAAACTTTATACAAAAAAACTTTTTTAAACGTCCTCAATTTTATGCCCAGTTTGGTACCCCTGTATATGAGTTTGACTCTATTTGCCAAGGTGTCATAAAACGTCAGCAAGCACCTTTCGCATTCTTAGAAGATAAATGTCTTCCGTATATGAAAGCCTCTCATAAAAATGAGGTCATTGGACATCTCTTAGACGAGGCGAAACTGACAAAGGGTCCTTTAGTCCTCGAATATTTGGCTGAACTACGTAATCTAGCGAGTAAAAACAGCAGTATTCAGTCGGGTATGGAAGTGACGATAGAAGAGTTTATTGAAGATGAAGAGACAGATAATTTTGTTTATCTCTTTCCTCTTTTGCAAAGTGAACCGACACAAGATGAGATGACTTTTATTGATGAGCATAAACTCCCCTTGGAAAAAGAAGAACGCTTCTCTTCTTTTCAAAATCCGCAGTATTGGTTAGCTAGAGAAAAAAAGATTCAGGCTACAAATCTAGCAGCCCAAAAGCAAGAAGAACTTTTAAGAGCAAAAAAAGAGCAAGAACAGCAGGCAAGCTTAGTGAAATTTGCTCAAACTCAAGCAAAAATCCGTGAAGAAGTGCTTCAAAAAAAGCGTGAAGAAGAGAAACAGATTTCGCAAAAAGAAGACGAACTTCGTAGGATTAAAGTAGCAGAAGTCTGTGGTGAGATGATTAATCCCGAGCAGTTTTCTGGAACACCGGTTTTTATAGAGGGGAAAATTATTTTCATTGTTGATGAAGCAGGAGATAAGGGCTTTGGATATGGGGTTAAAGCCAGAAATGATCAAAAGACATATTTTATTCGTGATCCCAAAAACCTAGCCAAAAGGCAGATAGGAAAGACAATCTTATGGAAACTTAAAGCAATGGGACGAACGGAAGCACTTATTAAAGAGTCAGATACGGTTTTTGCATATGATAAAAAAAGTAAAACAAAGTTTACGATGGCGCTGTTTGTCAAAGAGTGTTCTCTTAAATAGTATAGAGATAAATATCTGGTCTAAGGGATTAAGATTCTTCTTTTAGAAGATGACATAAATCTAAATGAGACGATTGAAGAGTTCTTAAGCGAGAAAGACTTTGAGGTCACCTCGGTTTATGATGGCAAGGGTGCAGAAGATATGATGTATGAAAAAGCCTTTGATCTTTTTGTTTTAGATGTTAATGTTCCTAGTCCTAACGGCTTTGAACTTCTAAAGAGTTCCAGAAAGAGAGGAGATACAACACCTGCCATCTATATCACCTCCTTAAACTCGACGCAAGACCTTTCCAAAGGCTTTGAAAGTGGCTGTGATGATTATATTCGTAAGCCTTTTTCCCTGCAAGAGCTTCTTCTTCGCATAAACAATATTCTAAAACGAAATTTTTATCATAATCCAAATGAGACTCTTCAGATTGACGAGAACCTATCTTATGACATCAAGGCTGATGAACTCTTGGAAAATGGTAAAAAGCTCTCCTTGCATAATAAAGAGAAGTTACTTCTAAAGCTCTTCTTACAGCATGCCAATGAGCAGGTAAGTCATGAGGTCATTAATCAGCATTTATGGAGTTTTGAAGAAAACCCCAGCGAAACAGCACTTCGTACCTATATAAAGAATCTTCGTAAACTTATTGGAAAGGATAGGATTGTCAGTATTAAACGTTATGGCTATAAATACGCCTGAGTACAAGTCTCTAAGAGCCTTCTTGCTTCTGTATATGATAATGTGCATTCTTATCTTAACTCTTTTGGGCGCGATCTATTATTCAAATGAGAAAGAGGTGATGCTTTCAGAGCATAGACTCTCTATGCAGTTGGTGAATGAAGATTATTATCCTCTTCTAAGATACACTTATTTTAACAGGCTAGAAGCCTTTCCAAAAGATATAGCTTATGATACAGCCGTGTTTGACGGCGAGGTTGGCGCTTCCTACCTGGAGCAGTTCG
>CBFDAB010000049.1:0-15018 GCA_965602745.1 uncultured Campylobacterales bacterium | reverse complement strand
AGAAACCCGGCTATCAGCAGGTAGCATCCGGGATGATCATGAAAATGCTCGGATTTATAGTTTCCATTGATAAACAGAAGGACTTCAGTGGAAAGCGTGTAGAAAAGATCATTCAGAATGGTATTCCTTTTAAAACAGAAGAGAGACTGGCAGATATTGAAAAGATCAAGTCACAGCTAGAAAGTGGACTTGTCACACCTCAAAAAGCACTTGCATTAACATGGAATGCTTATGGTGATGCAATCCGTATGAGTAAAGAGAACGGTATCTTTAAACAGACTGTCAATGTTGACGGTCAAGACCGTTTAGCTGAGATTGCTCGTATCGGTACAGTTGCAATGTTCTTTAAACTTCCTGACAACACGGTAGGTAGTGCACAAAAAGACGTGACAGGTTGGTATTTCAAAGAATCAATTGCAAAAAAAGATCAAGATCAAGTTTTAGCTCTTTTTGATTCATTTAAAAAACAGATTCGCTCAGGATATTTCACTCTTCCAAATGCGATTGTTATGACGGAGGCTAAATAATGAAAAAGATTTTAGTAGTTTTACTGGCATTGAGTTTTACTCTTTTTGCGGCGACAGAGACAGAATTAGAGCGTGCATACGCTAAAGAGTTTGCTTACCTAAAAGCACAAAAGAATATGTTGCAAAAGCGTCTTACAGATGTAAAAAGCACACAGGATACAAAACTTAAAAGTGCAAAAATAGAGTTAAGCATCTTACAAAACGTAGTTCTAAAGAAAAATGCCTTAAGTGAGAAACTTGAGACAGAACTTTTCCGTGCTCGTCAAAATGCAGAAGTCATGACAGATGATACATCACTTATTGAAACAGTGATGATGCAGTCAACGTCAGCTCTTAAGCCTTTCGGTGTTGATGTAGAAGTAGACACTAACAACTACCAGGCTTCTTTGAAGACTGTTTTTGTTGAAGCAGATGCTCTTATCACTAAGCTAAGCAAGGTCAGAAGCGAAAGCGGCAAGTTCTATGTTGAAGACGGAAGCGAAAAAGAAGGACGTATCATCAAGGTCGGTAACATTGCAGCCTATGGTATCTCTTCAGATATTTCAGGTGCTTTGGTGCCAGCTGGAGCCGGAAAGCTTAAGGTATGGAACGCTGAGGGTTCTGCAGAGACTGCTAATGCTTTAAGCAATGGTACTGCTCTTGAAGAGATCAATATCTTTCTATTTGAAAATGCAGATAAAGAGATCGAAGAAGCGGCAAAAAAGACTATCATAAGCGTAATCAATTCAGGCGGTATAATCGGTTGGATCATTGTCATCTTAGGCCTGGTTGCACTGGCTCTGGTAGGGCTTAGAGTTGTTTTCTTGATGTCAGCATCTAAGTCAACAGGTGATCTTGCGAAATCATCTCTGGAAAAACTTCTTTCTGAAGGTGTAGAAGGTGCGCTTAACTATTTGAAAACACAAAAGGGTTCGACTGCCCGCGTTATCAAGGCAACTATCCGTAACCTGGACCGTGACCGTGCACATATCGAAGATATCGTAGCTGAATCGATCTTGCATGAAAGCGGAAGACTTGACCGTTTCGGTTCAATGATCCTGATTGTCGCTGCAGTGGCACCTTTATTGGGTCTTCTTGGAACAGTAACAGGTATGATCGCGACATTTGATATTATCACTGAATTTGGAACGGGCGATCCTAAACTGCTTTCAGGTGGTATCTCTATTGCGCTTGTAACAACAGAGCTTGGCCTTATCGTAGCGATCCCGGTACTTATGCTTGGAAACATGCTAAGCGGTTGGGCTGAACGTATCAAAGACAGTATGGAACACTCAGCATTACACTTGATCAATGAGTATAACAAGCAGTCATAGATGGAGTTCTTAATCCAGGGGTTTGAACAGTTTAATGCCTATATGAACAGCGGCGGTCTAGTTATGTGGCCACTGGCTATCTCAGTACTTGCCTTATGGTACGCACTGGGATATCGTTATTACACATTAAACCGCGGTTCGAAAGCAAGTGTAAGAAACCTTGTGCGCAAGTTTCAAGAAGGTATCCGTTCTGAGCCAAAGGGAATGATAGATACAGCTGTAGTTGAAGGTCTTGCCATTGTAAAAGTACAGGGTCCAGGTGCTATAACGCGTGAGTATATTACAGATGCATACAACAAGTATACGGTAGAGATTACAAAATACTCTACTTTGATTAAAACTATTGTCGCAGCTGCGCCTTTGATCGGCCTTTTAGGAACAGTTATAGGGATGATAGAGACATTTGACTCTTTAGCTGACGCGGCACTTTTTTCACAAAGTGGCGGTATTGCCGGAGGTATTTCTCAAGCACTTTTTACGACACAGCTAGGTCTGGTTGTTGCCGTTCCAGGTCTTATTATAGGAAATATCTTGCAAAGAAGAGCAGACAAGATGCTTATGGATCTAGAGCAGATCAAAGACATTATATGTATAAAAGAAGAGGGAGAATAGATGCGTTTTAGACAACGAAAGTCTCAAGAGATAGGCGTCGATATGTCGCCATTGATCGATATGGTTTTTATCCTGTTGATCTTTTTTATGGTAAGTTCAACTTTTGTAAAAGACATGAAACTTGATCTTAACCGTCCTGGTGCATCGTCTGCATCTAAGGCATCATCTAAGGTTATCCGTGTTTATATTGACAATGCTGGCGATACTTATGTAGATGCACAACCTGTCAAGACATGGGCCATCCAAGGTAAGTTACGCGACATGTTACGTGTATCTGCGGAGCGCTCAGTTCTTGTTGTAACAGATGACGGTATCGAAGTCAACAAATTGATCGAAGTTGTAGACCAGTGTCGTATGGCTGGAGCAAAAGATGTGGCTGTAGCTACTGAGAAAGAGGTTGGATAAAGTGAAAACTGTATCTAAAAACCTCAAGGCCGTCGCTTGGATGCTCTTTGGCCTCTTTTTTGTTTTTGGCCTTGTTATCTATATGAATGCTAAAGGCGGTGTGTCTGAGCCTAAGGTTAAAAAACAGAGTATGGAGTTTGCAAGTCAAAAAGTTGTAAAACCAAAGCCAAAACAAAAACCAAAACCAAAAAAGAAGCCTGAGGCAGCAAAGCCAAAACGTACTGCTCCATCACCGACAATTGATTCATCTCTTAGCGGGATCGATACAGGACTGGATGCTTTTATGTCAGAAGATATGAATATGGATGATGCTTTGCTTGGTGATATGGGTAAGAACATGGTCATGAGTGAAGACTCTGTTGATGTTGCACCTACTCCAACTGAACGAAGTGCAATGCAATATCCAAAAAAAGCCCGTCAAGCCGGAGTATCGGGTTATGTGCTGATGAACCTTCTTATCAACCAAGAGGGTAGCGTTGAAAAAGTCAAGATACTTGAGTCTCAACCGGCTAATGTCTTTGATGATGTTGCAAGTAACGGTGTAAAGAGCTGGCGGTTTAAACCGGCTCAATACAAGGGCGAAGCAGTTAAAGTCTGGGCGAAACAAAAAGTTCGCTTTGACCTTCAATAGGAAATAAGATGAAAAAAATATTAATTTTACTTTTACTGATCTCTCTTAACGCTTTTGCAGCTGAGAAAAAGAGTTCAGACGAAATCGATCACCTCTCTTTGGCGGCACTGATGCTAAAAGACGGTTTTGTAGATCGTGCAAAAGATGAACTGTCACAAGTAAATATAGAAGATGAAGCAACAGACCTTGGTCGTTTCTATACACTAAAGGGTCTCGTGTCGACAAAGCTGGGACTGTATGAAGAGGCAAACAAGTCTTTTATACAGGCTTTGAGTTTTGAAGAGGTAGACAGAGCCCTGTATCTATATGTAGCGCAAAACAGCTTTAAGCTTAAAGATTACAAGGGTGCTTTAGAGGCTATTTCAAAAGCAGGTCCTGCAGCAGAAGAAAAAGCTTCTGTCTTTGCACTAAAGGCTGAATGTCATTGGCAATTAAAAGATTTTAATGAAGCCTTGAGCATCTTAGAAACGGGTATTAAAAAGTTTCCTTCTATATGGAATTTTTACAAGCAGCGTTTTAACTACCTTGTATCACTAAAGCTGTACCAATCTGCCTTGGAAGATGCTGAAACTTATCTTGTAAATGCAAAACCGATAGAAAAAACAGTCCTTTCATTTATCTCAGCATTGAGAAAAAGCGGAGATACAGATAAGGCAATAGAATTGGCGGAACAAGCGAATATCCGTTTTATTGAAAGTGCAGATATTACAGTAATGTTAGCGCATCTGTATATCGATAAAGAGATGATCCAAGCGGCGGCAGACCTTTTTGATCAGGCCTCTATAGAAGACAGTAAGTATACAAAAGAAGCAGCTGAGATGATGCGCCGTGCACGTGAGTTTACCCTGTCATTATATAAGAACTCGCAGATGCTTGAAACAAAAGAAAAATTAAAACAGCGTATTGCAATCTTTATCGAGTTTGGCTCATACGAGCGTATCATAGCAAGTGAAAAAGCCTTGGTACGTAGTGAATTGATCGAAGACGAAAGCATCCGTTATGCTCTTGCATATTCATACTATATGATAGGTGAATATGACAAGTGTGAGGCAGAATTACAACAGTTAACACGCCCGGATTTGTTTTCCAAGGCGACAGAGTTAAGAAAAAACATGCAGAAGTGTGAAAATAATCATTGGGAGTGTGAGTTATGAGAAGTTTAATACTCTTAGTGAGCTTAATGGCCTCGTTGTGGGCTATCGATACGGGAAGCCTCTCTTTTTATCTGATGAAAGATGGAAAACCTTTAGAAAAACAAAATATAGTGATCTTTAAAAAGTCAGATTCAGCAGTGATAAATATGCCGGCTAAATTTGACACTCATGCAGAATTTATTACAGACGAAGACGGATATATAACTACTGTCCTTCCAGTAGGTGCATACCAGCTGCAAGTGGTTGCAAAAGATAAGGGTTATGCACAAGCTTTTGTAAAAAAGCCTTTTGTTATAGAGCATAATAAAGAATCACAGATCATTGTATCTTTAGAAAAAGACAATACAGTCGCCTTTGAAGATTCTGAAGCGCCTAAGGCGAAAGAATTAATTGTAGACCATAATCAAACGGTAAAAGTAAAAGGAGCTGTTCTTATCAGCCTTGTTTCTGCCGAAGACAATACCCCTATTAAAGATGCACGTATTTTTGTACAGGGACTTAGTCTTGATATTAAGTCAGATACAAAAGGTAGTGTAAGTCTTAATCTACTAGAGGGTGAGCATACTATATCTATTATACATTCAAACTACAGTGCGCAGACAATAAAGCTGACTGTCTTAGCAAACGAAACAGTAAATAAATCGTATGAATTATCACCTGCCTCTATGGAACTGGAAGAGTTTGTTGTTTTAGCCCCTCAGGTACAAGGAAGTGTTGCTTCTGTTGTTGCAGAAGAAAAAAACAGTGAAAGTATTGCGAGTATCATTGGCGCAGAACAGATGTCAAAGCAAGGTGATTCTAATGCGGCGAGTGCTTTAAAACGTGTTGCTGGAGTTACTTTAATAGGTGGGAAAAGTGTTTATGTACGTGGACTTGGAGACAGATACTCGACGACTGAGATGAATAGTATGCCATTGCCTTCACCAAATCCTCTTCAGAGAACAATACCATTAGATCTGTTTCCAAGTGCCGTTATAGGAAGTTTGGAAGTACAAAAGACATTTTCTCCTGACATCACAGGTGCTTTTGGAGGAGGATACATAAATGTCCGTACAAAAAAATCTATAGATGAAGATTATGTTAAACTAAAAGTTGGTCTAAACGCACATGATTCTTTCGGAGACAGTGCCCCGAGTTATGAACCTTCAGAAACTGACTGGACTGGTTATGACCACTCTTTTCGTCCATTTTCTGGGTCATTTGTCGATGCATCAACCTCAAAAATAGGCGAAATTGCTCCTGATTCAAGTGTTATGACTTCACAAGAGTATCAGAGTATGCTTCAAAAGAGAGATGTGAACAAGCAATCTATGAATGTTCCATTAGGAACTGAGATTGAAATGCAAGTAGGAAAGAACTTTAGCTTTTCTGATGACCATGAACTCAATTTCTTAGCAACATATGGGTATAAGTCAGAAGCAAAACTTCGGTCATTTATATCAGCAGAATATGATATTTCTGATGGTGTGCAATCTGATATTTCTTATAATGAAGCTGCATCGAAGCATTATACACAAACGATTCAGCATGGAGGAATTTTTAATACGAATTACCGTTTAAAAAACTTTGATGTTGGATACACACTTTTATATGTATTGAATACAATAGATAAAACGAGAGCTTCAACAGGTACATTTGGTGAAAATCAGATAGATCAGCAAAAAAGTCTTTTTCAATGGCAAGAACGAGAGCTTGTAGTAAATCAAATAGCAGGTGGACTTGACTATGATGCAGGAGTTAAACACAGGTTTGACTTTGGTCTTGAATTTGCCGAGGCTACTGAATATGTTCCTAATGATGTTTCATACAACTACACAAATGAGTTTGGAACAGGCTATGAGTTTAGCAATCAGAGTCAATTATTATTTGAGAATCGAGAGACTATAGATAAGGATGAGAACTTTTTTCTAAAAAATCGTTCGTATACTCCTCTTTTAAGTGAAGAAGATTATATTGAGATTGGTGGAGTAATTGAGGAAAAAGAGAGAACCTATAGAACTGTAGCCCTGCAGATACAAGATCCAACAGGAAGTTTACCGGCAAATATTGCGGCTGGAGACATTAACGGTATCATTAATTATACTGATGGAACCGCTTTATCGTATGATTATTATTCGACACCTTCTGATAACTATAATGCTAATATGAAGCGCGATGCTCTTTATGTAAAAGCATTTGCAAAACCGATGGATTCCTTAGAACTTAGTTTCGGTGTAAGAAAGGTAAACTTAGAACAAACCGTCGATCAGTTTAAAAAGGGTACGGGAAATATAGTAGGCTCTGAAGAGACAAAGTTGGAGTTTAAAAAAACACTTCCAAGTATAGCAGCAAAAATTATTTTTGATGAACAAAACCAATTACGTTTTGCTTACTCTCAGACATATATTTATCCAGATTTTCGAGAGGTTGCACCAGCTCAATTTACGCATCCTGTTTTTGATGCTCTAGTAATCGGAAATCCAAACTTGCTTGAAACAGATATTACAAACTATGATGCGCGATATGAATATTATTTTAACACAACAGACGTTATTAGTGTTGCTTTATTTTACAAACAGTTAGATAATCCAATTGAAGATACAGTTGTAGAGAATACGAGTGGTGCTTTGACATTTTCATATGACAATGCCCTCTCTGCCGATATTGCAGGTTTAGAGTTAAGTGCAAATAAAAATCTTGATTTCATATCGGAGAGTCTGAGTGATTTTAGTGTTTCTGGAAATTATACTTATCTAAGTTCATCAGTTGAACTTTCAGCAGAACAGCAAGGAAGATATGTAACAGATGACAGAGGATTGCAAGGTCTATCACCAAAAGTCCTAAATCTAGCAATGAACTATAATAAGACAGGAATACGTTCTGTTAATCTATCATTTAATCAAATGTATAAAAGATTGATGCGCATTGGAACAGAAAATCCATTAGCGGGCTCTGTTAGAAGCGTATATGCATTAGATCAGTATGAAGTTCCACCTGCATTATTGGATCTCACCTGGATTGAACATTTTAAGTCTACTGCATTGAATACAAATTTTGCTCTGACTTTTAAGGCAAAAAACTTATTGGATGGAGAAACAGAATGGGTGGAAGGTTCAAAAACCATCTTGAAATATAAACAAGGCCGTTCATACTCTTTATCTTTAAGCGGCAAGTTTTAAGACAGAACTTTGATGATTAAATCTTTTCTTCTTGTAATCTTTGTAATATTGTCTTTACAGGGAGAAGTGCTTATAGATGAGAAGACCTACCTGATGTGGCAGGATGTTCCTGAGAACAAGGGGACACTGCATACATGGAATGATGCCAAAGAGTATTGCGAAGAGCTTGATGATGCCGGCTTTTCAGACTGGTGGCTTCCTAGTGAGCAAGAGCTTGTCAGTATCGTTGATACTACGCGCGGTGAAGGCAGGATGATACAAAAAGGCTTTATCTACTTTAAGCCTCGCTACTACTGGACGGCTACTACCTATACCTGGAATGCACCGCATGCCTGGGCAATCTCATTTCGCACAGGCTATTCAATGGCCGTCGAAAAAGAGAAACAACTTCATACCCGCTGCGTACGCTGCAGCGACTTCAAACTCTGTTTAGAAAAGTTCTATGATAAATAATAGGGATGCGAAAGCTTACTAGCTTATAGTGAGGGTTTAGATAGAAAAGATTATAAAGTCATCTTAGGCTTTACATGAGATCTTTTTATAGTGTCATTAAAGTTTGGATTGCCTTACTTGATATTGGCTTAGTAAATTTATGAGTGGGTTTATTTGGTTTGTAGAATGGATTTTTACATTAATGTAAAAATCCATTCATAGTCTAGTTTACTATGATTGTAAGATCTGGATTATTGTTTCTCTTTTAGCAGTCTTTGAAACATCACCGGGTATGTTTTTTGAAGCTTTTTTAGCTTTTCAATATCATTTTTCTGAGTCTCAGCATAAGCTTTAAAGCGTTGGTACTTACCTTCATCCATTTTTCTTTCAACAACTTTCTTAGGTTTTGTAACTCTCTTTGTTACTACAGCCTGTTTAACCTTCGGCTTCTTAGTCACAGATTTTTTTACAATTGCTTTTGGCTTTTCCAGCACACGCTTTACTTCAGCAGTCTTCACACTTTTTGTTACTTGCGCTTTTTTAACTTTTACAGGTGTTGGCACAGCTTTTTTCTCTATAACTTCAGTGCGTGCCACTTGAGCAGGCATTTCTTTAATACTTGTTTTTTGGACAAGCTCTGTCTTTACTTTTACTGGAGATTTTTTTGATGGTACATCTTTTAAAGCTATCCCATCATTTTTCATCAATATACCATTTAAAGCCACAAATGCTACACAAACAACAACTGCTCCCGAAAGTCCAGCCGAAGCGGCCTTGGCTGCTGAAAATCCACTGTTCCTCATGGCTAAAAACATTGCCCATAATCCGTACGTAAGAAAGGCAATCAGCCAATCTTTAACTCCCCAAGCTCTAAACATATATACACCCTTATAATAAAATTCTATTGTTTTAGTTTAAACGAGTAAGTCCGCCTAAAAAGGTCTTAGAAACTGTAAATGGTTTCATTAAACTTATTAACTCATTCCAAGCATCACCCCTTGCCCAAAAAACAGCTTTAGGATTTGTTAGTACCTCTGCGTCTTGCTTCAAAACTTCTTTTTGCGTAGTTGAAAACTCTAGAGGATATTTATCATTTGCTGCCTTAATAGCATCTAGAATTTGTTTTTTATCTCTTACCATATCTACATTAATAAGCTCAGAAATATCTTTACATATCTTAATTAAGTTTATTGAAACTTCTTTAGCAGGTATTATCTGATTCAAAATATTTTCTATCTCTACAGTTGCTCTTTGTGCAATTTTTTCTTGTTTTAAATTCCATGAACCAGATTCACCAATAAGACCAGAAAACGATGCTGCTGCCATATCAACATCACTCGCATACTGTCCTTCTAGAGTGTCTTTTAATTTTTGAAGTTTTATTAGTACTTTTTGATTGGTATTGTAGCCTTGCTCTGTTATAAGGCTATCTGCTTCTAAGGCAACTCCATGAGCTTTATCAAGTTCTTGCTGAGACTCGAAAGCCGATATTATATCTTTTTCCATATTTCTCATAGCAGCAGGCATATCCTGAAACTCTTTTTTTGCCATATTCATAACCTCTTTAATACACGTACCATATTCACCTATCTGTTTTATATTAGCCATTGTTTTCTCCCATTGTTTTTTTTCATATTCGTAAGCATCTTTTCCATTCCATGCGCAGTTTCATCTATTACTTCTTCATCAAAATCAGTTGACTTTGTCTAGATTGTTGTATCAACTGTATCAGGATTACTCTCTTGCATTATTTTTTCCATATCTGCAAGTATCTTTTCCATCTCTTGAGCAGTTTCATCTATCTCTTCTTCATCCGAATCAACTGATTCTGTCTGAGTTGTTGCCTCAGCCGTATGAGCATTGCTCTCTTGCTTTACAGGTGGTTCTAGACTCTCTTTTTTGACATTCTTATCTACAGGAACTGTTTCTTTCTCTTGAACAACTTCTTCTTCAGCTGTTTTTTCATCTATCTCTAGCCTTTGTGTATCTACTAGATGCTCATAATCTTTGCGGATCTCTTCAATATAAGGAGATAGTTTATCATCTAACTCATGGTTGATAATCTGAGCCTTGTCTTTGTATAGCATATGGTATTCTTTTTCAGGTTCTATATATGGAAATTGAAGTTCAGTTGTCTTCGTATCACCTTCGTTATAATCTTCAAATACATATCTACCTTTACCAAACTCTGTATGGTTAATACCAAGCTCATCTAGTTTGTCTGGTTGTTGAAGAGTGTACACGTTATCTTGATAGTTACCAGTTTTTAGCAGTGATCTAGACATCATATGCTTTTTAAGTTCAGACTCTACTTTTAAAGGGTCCTGTGTCTGAGCAAACAGTTTAATGTTTGAAGCCCTAGATAATGAGCCTATTTTTAACAGTGTATCCAGGATGGAAAGTTTGGCTTGTCTCTCTTTCATATCATTAGCTACCATAGTCTCAATCTGTGCATACTCATCAATGATTAAGAATATTGGGTCTGTTGTGATTTTAGCGATTCTATTGCTTGCCATATACTCCTGTCTCAAATACATCTCAGCTTCAACTTCAAGTAGTGCTGCTAGCAGTTTTGACGGTTTTGTCCCCTTAGAAAAAACTTCTACTTTATCTGCATCCAGGTCCATATACTTGTTAAACTCAACACCACTTTTTAGATCTATCAGGTACAGTTTTCCAACTGATTCAATATTATGAAGAAGAGATAAGATAACACCATTCATAAAGTTTGATTTACCTGAACCGGTACCACCGATTACCATCATATGCATAGTGTCCGATAATGTAGTGTAGTATTGTTCTTTACCGCTTCCGTAACCCCAGAACACTTTTCCATCTACCAAGAAGTCACTAGGTGATACATCCATCAGTTCTGAACCAGTTGGTATCTTAGCTAGCTCTTTTAGACGAATGAAAGAACCATCTTCCCCGTTTACTTGTTTGTACTCTTTGTTTGTAGAGTCAAACATCTCAACTTCATAAACTTTTTCAGGTTCGTTAAACAGGACACGAAGGTTTTTCTTTTTGATTTTTTCTTTCCAAAAACGTAAGTCGGCTCCAGCAAGAAAAGTATAGTAGTAGTAATTGTTTTCACCATCTTTTTCACTATATATTAGTTTTGAGAATTTTTTATCATCATCTTCAATCCCTAGCATATAAGGAAGAGCTTCTGCAACGGAGTCCTGAATCTGGATTATATAGCGAGCTTTGTCATAAGATTTTATCTCTATATCTTTGTTTATATATTTTTTTATCTCATCTATTGTCTGACTCCATAGTTCACTGTCTGTAACATTTTCAAAGAAGTAAGTAGTTCTGTTGTCCTGAGTGTCTTCTTTTAGATAGGATCCGCCAATCTCTAGTACATCCGGCATAGCACTTAAAGCACTCTCTCTAATCACTATAAGTTTTTCTGTACTAAAGTTTCTATCATAGAGTGGATGACTTTTGTCATACTCTTCTATCTCTACAGGTTGACCAAGAACATTTTCTATGTACTCTTTTTCTTGTAGCCAGTCTTTTATTGAGCTGCCTCGAACAGGATGGAAAAATAGATACTCTGTAGAATCTTTCTCAAGCGCAGAAAAAAGTTTTACATGTTCATTTCTAATCATAAGATTTGAAATCAGTTCTGCCTCTTTAGAATCATTAAGAACTTGAACCATGATGCCATGGTCAAGCTCATGAATATTAACACGTTTAACACCTAGTACAGAAGATATGGCCGCCGTCTGTTCTAAAATAGCAGTCAGTTGACCAATTTTCTCGATGCGATAAAATAGTTCTGTCCCCAGTGGGTTTACTTGAACTTTTTCAAGTGTAAGAGAAAGTTTATCTCTAAATGTCTCAATCTCAAGTGGATGCACTATCCCCTGAAAAGTTCTTCTTTTTGCTTTTGTAAGTAGGTCAAATATCTCTAGAAAGTTTTGCTTCAGTGTAATGAAACAGTCTTGCTCACTTACATTGAAGTTATAATCAACTAGAAGTTTTACAAGAGATGCATTGTTCTTGTTTATAGCAATTTCCAAATAATCTTCATGCTTCTTTGCACCAGCTTTAATAAGCATATCTATAAATACTGTGTTTTCTTCTTCAATAGCGTACTGAAGCGGATACAAGCCATCTTTCTTCTTTATATTAACATCAGCATCATGACTTATCAGTAATTTCACAAGTTCACTACTATTTTGAAAAACGGCAGCGTTGATTATTGGGAGTTCGTCTGCAGTTTTTTGATTAGCATCAGCTCCATATTTAAGGAGTAGCTCTGAGAGTTTATAGTTACCCTGTATGATAGCGCTAGTCAATGCGGTCTCTTTTTCTTTTTTTCTTTGATCAACATCAGCTTTATTTTTTAATAGTAGCTCTACTAAATCTAAGTTATTCGTATTAATGGCTAGTTCTAATGGATAGCTACCAGCTTTATCCGCTTTATTTATTTCAATCTTATTGTCAATAAGTAGTTTTGCTAACTCTAAATCGTTATTGTTTATTGCAATATGAATGAGAGTGCTTCCAAATTGATTTACATTGGCTTTATACTTGATGGCCAGCTCTGCCAGCTTTTGATTGTTGGCTTTGATTGCTGTTGATAATACAGTGTTACCATCTTTTCCTGCTTTATCGATCTCTGCACCATTTTTTAAAAGTAGCTCGATTAAGGAAAGATTGTTTGTTTCAACTGCCAATTCTAATGGATGTTGATCATCTTTATTCTTCTCGTTCATCTTTATTCCAGAATCGACGAGTAGTTGAATAAGATTTGCATTCTTATGCTTTACTGCAATATGAAGAAGTGTGCTGTTAAACTGATTGACATCAGTTTTTTCTTGAAGTAAAGCAGCAACAAGGTCTGTTTTACTCTTTTCGACGGCAAGGAGAAGGGATGTTGCTCCACTCTTGTCTTTTTGATCAACATTAGCGCCCATCTTGGCCAATCGTCCTGCTGTTGCGTCGTAGCCAAGCTTAATAGCGGCAAGTAAGACGCTATCTTTGTCCTCATTGATCTGTGAATTAATATCGTAACCACTGTCCAGAAGGATCTTAACACCAAGAGTATCATCTTTAATGAGTTTGTACATCACAGACTCACCCTTAGTGTCGGTTATGGATGTGTCAGCACCTTTGTTGATAAGTGTTTTTAGGATCTCATCATCAGAGCATCCAAGCATAATAGGAGTCTGTCCATTGGCATCTTTAGCATTTATATTCGCCTTTGCTGAGATCAATATCTCAAGACATTTAGCTTGTCTGTTCATGGCTGCTAAATGTAAGGCTTCGCTTTTGTCTACTTTTACATCAACCGTGGCACCGCAATCACATAATAACTTTACAATATGGCTATACCCTTCGTGCGCTGCATACATCAGCGGTGTTAAGGCTTGAGACTTTGCTTTTCCGCCAAGTTTGACTCTTAGATCTTCATGACATTCATTTAGAGGTGTTTCATTTTCTCGGAAAAATTGTTTGACAGCATCTAGTTTATTGTTTCTTACCCCTTCAATAAACTGAGCATAAGCCTTGTTCTTTTCTTTTTGTTTGCCCTTGTAGAGCATATCAAGTACAAATAAAACAATAATAACAACACTTGCTGTAATTGCGGAGTACATGAAGTAGTTGATTATCACACTTATCATTGACTCAGACATCACTATACCATCCTGATTTAAATCTCATAATCTATCCCTTTATTAAAATACTAAAGTTTAGGATATCTTGTTAACATTAAAACACTTTAGTAAATAAAAGTATTTATTTATTTTAAATTTATTCTTGTTTCATTAGGTGACAAATAATATTATGATAAGGAGAGGCAGAAGTATAATGAGAAGGTGACTTCAAATTCTGTCTATAATACTTCTACAATAGATAAGAATTTACATCTTTAATCTTAGAAGTTATATACTAGAACATAACTGTATATAGAGTGTATGTGAGGCACAAATATAAGCCTAATATAGAAAAATTATTTGAGCATCTGATGTATGAAAATATAGAGGTAAAGAGGTTGATTTCTAGCTTGGAACATTATGTTGCTGAAGCTGATCCGACCAAACATGGCAGAGTAAATACCCTTCTCAGGGGTGAGGAATTTGTGCTTTCTCTTTCTCACAACGATATCTTATCAAAGGACTCGATTGTAGGCTTGCGTCACTTACTTGAAAAATAGATTGTGTACCGGATAATATAGATTAAGTCTTAGATGGTGTATTTTGTGAAAGTTTCTTAACCAATACATCTTTTTAAAAAAGATGTATTGATGATGAGAAACTGTATAAAAAACTTATATCTTAAATTCGCTTACCCAAAGATCGTGAAGATTACAAAAGCTTAGAGCAAAGAGTTTTTTATGATGTCCCTTGATCTCAAAAGTGGAGATTGCCTTTTTATCACTTGGAAAGAATATGTTTTCCGCAAGAACCTCACCCGTACTCGTCACAATAGAGTGTTTAACGATATAGTGTGTTTCAGACATACCGTGTTTTGTTTCTACTGTGATCTTATCTTCATGTGCGGTAATAACAGGAGCATGACTTCCTTCTTTACCTTTCCATCTTTTTGGATTGGCTTTTGAGTAAGCAAAGATATTTTCTTCTATCTTATCATCTGCGCACACAGGCAAAACGCTTGCAGCCATAAGGCCTGCTGAGGCAACTAATGATTTCGTCATAAAATCTCTACGGTTTTTCATCTTAATCCTTCGTTTTTAATAAATATATTATAGCGAGTAATGTATGATTGCTGAAACTTTTACAGACTTACTCATTTATATTAAAGACAAAGTAG
>CBFDAB010000048.1:0-15056 GCA_965602745.1 uncultured Campylobacterales bacterium | reverse complement strand
AGTTCAGGTTTCTAAAAGACCTAAGTAAAAATGTCCTATCATTTGATCCGACTAAAGATGATTTTAAGATCGATAGAGTTGCACGAGAAGATGAAGTTGGAATTATAAATAATGCTATTTGTACGATGGTGGAAAAAATAAATTCTCATTCAAAGCTTTTGGACGATATTAATGCTTCGCTTGAAAATAAGGTCACGCAAAAGGTGGCTAAAATCATCGAACAGGAAAGGCTTATTATCACACAGTCGCGTCTATCTGTGATGGGTGAGATGATGAGTATGATAGCACATCAATGGCGTCAGCCTTTGTCAACTACAACGCTAATGATCGCTAATGCAAAGATCAAGTCGATGCTAGAAGACAAGGAATCGAGCGAATCGGATAAGATGCTTGATCAGATCTCCGATACGATGATCTATCTTTCCGATACAATCGATGATTTTCAGACCTATTTCAAGCCGAATAAGTCCGTTGAAAAGATATCAACTTCCATACTTATCGGACGTATGAAAAGTTTCATTAAAACGCGACTAGAACATGAAAAAGTGAAGATACATATAAAAGAGTGTGACGAAGAGTTTATTGAAATATATATTAATGAAGTTATTCAAGTGCTAATTAACATAATCAACAATGCCATAGATGTGTTGATAGAAAGAAATATTGAGGGCCGTGAAATCTGGGTGTCTTTTCAAAGCGATACTGAAAATATAACAATAAGGGTTGAAGACAACGGCGGAGGCATAGATAATGATATCATAGATAAAATATTTGATCCCTATTTTAGCACGAAATCAAAAAATGGTACAGGTCTTGGGCTTTACATGTCTAAGATGATTATAGACACCTATATCAACGGTAGCCTGGATGTTGCAAATACCTCAAAGGGGGCATGTTTCACCCTTGTACTGCCAAAAAAATGCACATTTAATATTCACAAAGAAGATACAGTATAATCGGTCAGTGCTTTTTTCTCGTTGTCTAGGCCTCTCAAACGCTTTCATTGAATATTCATTGGCCGTTTCCGGGAAGCCTGGGTAGAAAGTTTTTCATCGTAATAGGGTTTCCTCCAAGTTGGGAGCGTTTGATATAGTGCTTGAATGTCTTTGGAGTCCCTGCAAACTGATGCAGGACTTGAGATTCTTTGATATCAAGTGTATCACAAATCGTGCTTAAGAGTAAACGCATCAGCGTCTCTTTTTGCTTAGCATAAGAGGTCTCGTCATCCCACCATCTACTGTCAGTGTGAATAGAAGCGGTAATACTATAATGCCCTTGGGGACAGATTTGATCATCTTCTTTATCTGAAAATGATACGAAGAGTGCATTTGAAAGAGTGTCGGGGTAGTTTTCATCTTGTATGATCTGATAGTGATGTGCAAAATCCGCATCACTTTTGATGGTCAGATAAAGCATAAAAGAGCTTTGGTGATTGTCAAGATGTTTATATTTTTTATAGTACTTTTGTACTGGTCTGTCTTCAAAAAGAGTGCTGCTGTCATAAACGGTTGAGTTGAGGATAAGATGCCTGGCTTGGATACTCTCATTCTTGGTATGAAGAACAAAGTGTTGATCTTTGCGTTCGATTTTTGTGATCTCGCTGTTAGTCCTGACATCTTTCATGGATGCCGTCATCCCTTGAAATATCTGCCCAAGACCTCCTATCGCGTAATGTGTCTCATTGAAGGTGTAGCCCAGGCTTAAAGCGGCTGTAAAGAAGTTCACCTTTCTTGAATGTGCCTGTGCAACGATCATGATCTGTGCCTCCAAGAAACGCAGGTACTCCGGTGATATATCTTTAAAAAAGTTTGTGATGAAGTCAAGAGCATTAACACGAAGATATCTTTGAAACTTTAACATCAAAGGCAGATAACTGAACAGTGAGATGGTCTTGCTCAAAAGAGAGCTGTTGGCATAATAGTGTCCGTTCATCTTATAGAACTCTTTGTTGATCGTATAGACCAATGTCCAGAACTCTCTGTTCTTTGGGTGGGGATATTGTTTTTCCAAGGCATCCAAAAATGTATTTAGATCTCTGTACCGCGCTACTCTCTTGTCTCCTTGGATGATGACAATTGCCGGGTCTGTTGAAATCACATTGGGTGTAAAACCTATCGTGTCAAACAGCTCTTTAACGACTTGTCCCTCTTGATATCCGGCCAAGGTCGTTGCTCCGGTATTGTAAGAAAATCCCTTGTGTTTAAAAGTAGAACTGCATCCGCCAAGATAAGGCTCTTTTTCAAAGAGTAGGGTGTCATAGCCTTTGGCGTCAAGGTAGGCCGCGATGCTAGAACCTCCTATACCTGAGCCCACGATAGCGTAATCTCTCATGCCTTGTTCCAGACACTACAGAGCAAAGCAGTAGCTATAAGTATAGGTACAATAAGTAATTCTAAGTGAAGTGCTTGTATCTTTCTTTTCATAATAGACCCTTTTATTCTTATATACTATGATAGTACAGGGAAAGAATATTTAGTAGAGTATATTTGTCGGTTTATCATGAGTGCTCTATTGTTTTCGCTTTTTTTAAAACCGATTGGATCATGTCTTTAAAGACAAAGTAGTGAAGGGGAACGAGAGCATACCAGTACAGCCTTCCAAAGACTCCATTAGGGAGAAAGTAAGCACTCTGAATGAGTTTGCCGTCATGGATCTTGAATTCAAGCCATGCTTTTCCGGGGATTCGCATCTGTGCATATAAAAGCAGACGTTCGTCATCTTGTATATCGATGACTTTCCAAAAGTCAAGGCTGTCACCGACACGCAGTTCATGTTGTGACCTTCGACCTCGGTTAAGACCGGCACCTCCTGCCAGTTTGTCGAATAAACCTCTGCCTTCCCATAGCCAGCCATATGAGAACCAGCCGTTCTCACCGCCGATCCCAAGATAGCTTTGATGGACATCGTGTTTTTTGAGATCTCCTAAGGGAAGGACCTGTCTATCGATGAAAACGGCATTGGCAATGGAGTCTTTGTGGTCTGTCTCCCAGACATCATTTCCTCTGTCGCTCCAACGGCTGATGACCTGGTTCTCTTCAGCTTCCAAAAGTGCTTTTGCAATACTTTGTTTAAAGGAAGAAGGATGGATATCGCCAAAGAGCTTTGAAGCATTGTCATTTTGAACGATGACCTCGGAGCGGACACCTTTTATAAGTGAGGAGGCTACATTGAAGGGCACGGGAGTAAAAATATTAAGCCAGTAAGATGAGAGACCGATAGAAAGAAAAGGGACAGGGATGATCAGACGTTTAAGGCCCATGACTTCGGCGCATTGCTGCATCATCTCTTGATAACAGAGTTGCTCTGCACCGATATCTACGATGTGGCTATTGGTAAGCGTATTTGATTTAGCGTGTTCGAGATAGCTGATGACATCTTCAATGCCTATGGGTTGGGCTTTAGTACGTACCCATTTAGGCGTGATCATAACGGGAAGCTTTTGAATAAGGTTACGGATGATCTCAAAACTTGCACTGCCTGACCCTATGATGACACCGGCACGAAACCAGATGACATCGATATTATCCGGATCGGCAGAGAGTATCTCACCTGTTTCAATTCGGCTGAGAAGATGTTCGCTGGTATCCTTGTTGACGACGCCTAATCCACCAAGGTAGATGATCTTCTTTACACCGGCTTTGACAGCTGCTTCGCGAAAGTTTTTTGCGCTTATGCGATCGCGTTCGGCATAATCATCATGCCCAAGCGAGTGGATAAGATAATAGGCGGTTTCAACACCTTGCATGGCTTTGTCAAGAATATCCAGATCAAAGGTACTCCCTTCAAAGACCTGTGTCTGTTCGCGTACGGTCTCAGATAAGGCACCGGAGTGTCGTACGAGCAGTCTAAGTTCAACATTTCTGTCCTCAAGAAGCTTGTGTTTCAGACGGCGTCCTATATAGCCGGTTGCCCCGGTGAGAAGAACGGTCTGCTTTTGCTCAGATGTTTTCATAGTTTTAGCAGCTCCATTGCCTGTATCATATCTTTGTCTCCCCGTCCTGAAAGACTGATGATAACCCTTTTATTGCGAATGCTTTCTTTGGGCATCTTTTTAAGGTAGGCAATCGCATGGGCACTTTCAAAGGCGGGTACGATTCCTTCTGCTTTGCTCAGCCATACAAAAGCATCCATCGCTTCATCATCCGTCACGCTGTCATAGATGACCTTTCCTTTTTCCATAAGATAAGAGTGCTCCGGACCTATACCCGGATAATCAAGACCCGCGGAGATGGAATGGGCCTCGTCGATCTGTCCGTCGTCACTTTGCAATAGGTAGCTCATCTGACCGTGAAGTATCCCGGGTTTTCCAAGGGCAAGACTGGCCCCGTGTTTTCCGCTTGTTAGTCCATGTCCTCCTGCCTCTACACCAATGCATTGGGTGGCTTCTTCATTGATGAAGTGGGCAAACATTCCCAAGGCATTACTTCCGCCTCCAATGCAGGCAATGACATAGTCTGGAAGTCTTTCTTCTTTCTCCAGCATCTGTGCTTTAGCCTCATAAGAGATAATAGCTTGGAAATCTCTGACCATCAGCGGATAAGGGTGTGGACCTGCCGCCGTACCGATGATGTAAAACGTGTCGCGGGCATGTGTCACCCAATGACGTATCGCTTCGTTCATCGCGTCTTTCAGGGTACGGCTTCCTGAGGTGACAGAATGCACTTTTGCCCCCAAAAGTTTCATTCGGAAGACGTTGAGTTGTTGACGTTCGACGTCTTTCTCACCCATAAAGACCTCACACTCCAGCCCCATCAGTGCAGCGATTGTAGCTGTCGCAACACCATGCTGTCCTGCACCGGTCTCGGCGATGACCTTGGTCTTACCCATGCGTTTGGCTAAAAGTCCTTGAACGATGGTGTTATTGATCTTGTGCGCTCCCGTATGGTTGAGGTCTTCACGTTTCAAATAGATATGTGCATCTAACTCATCTGAGAGATTTTGAGCTTTATAAAGAGGTGAAGGCCTTCCGACATAGTCTTTGAAATAGGCATTGACCTCAGACCAGAAGGCTTTGTCGAAACGTAAGGTCTTATAGAAGGCATCGAGTTCGATGAGGGTGGGCATAAGTGTCTCAGGAACAAAGCGTCCGCCAAATTTTCCAAAATGGCCACCTTCGTCCGGATCGAAGTCAAAAGCCTGTGGAATATAATCATTCATTTTCATTCCTTTGCATACGTAAGGGTTTACCTGTCAAGGTATCATAATATCCTTTACCCAAAAATAGTGTCGGCTCAACGGTCTTGATGTCTTTGTTTAAGATTATATTTACATCACCTATAAAAAGGTCATGATCACCGTAAGATATGATATCTATCAAAGTACATTCATAGATCATATAGGCTTCTTGGATCAAGGTGGTCTCGATGGTAAGCGCTTGCTTAGGATTCAGCCCGCAGAGTTCAAACTTGTCTATATATTCTCCGTGCAGTTGACCTGACATCTGGAAAGCATGCTGATAGGAAAAATCCAAAAAGTTGAGGGCAAATTCTCTGTTCTTTTTGAGCAGATGATGCGTATGATTCTCTTTTCGTACAGCGATAGCATAACGAAAAGGTGACCTTGACACAGGCATATGCCATGAAAGAGGCATGATATTGTTTCCGCATGTCAATAGGGCTGTCGGTCTTGGCTGGATATGACATTTTTCATCCAAGTGTAGTGAAGTATTAAACATCTTTTTTCTCCAGTAATATCTTTGTCTGTTGATGTCTGTACTCAAACATCTTTTGCATATCTTTTTTTATAAATGGTACTGCGATGAGACTCAAGGGATATAGCGGCAAGGAAAATATGAGCTCGTCGTTCAACACACTTTTTGTCTTGTCAATAGCCTCAAAACGGTGATAATGTATAAAGCTTGCAAAAGGACTTTTTACTGCCTTATCACATATAAGGGTAGGGCTTATTAGTTCGGATATTATCATCTTCCAACGTTGAGTGAAGCCAAAACGCCTGATATCGAGCTCGACCATACTGCCCTTATGCAAAGGCAGTTCAAGAGAGAGTATCTCTACACCGATCCAAGGAGGTGTTATCTTTGGAAGGTTGTTTGTGTCTATATGAAATGCAAAAAGTGTCTGTGTATCAACAGCAATCTCAGCGCTGAATTCCAAGAGAATATACGAAGTCTAGACCTTCTCGCACGTATAGGAGGCGAAGAGTTTATAATCGTACTCCCTGAGACTGATAACAGTTCAGCGCATATTTTTGCCGATAGACTACGCGAAAAGATATCGAATTCTACTGTGGTAACGGAGCATGCAGAGGTCAATTATACAGTCAGTATAGGTATTGCCCTTTTAGATGAGAAGAGTGATAGCAATGCAAACGACATTATTAAACGAGCAGACAAAGCCTTGTACCAAGCCAAAGAGAGTGGTAGAAATAAAGTTGTTTCAAATATAACTGCATAGTGTATGAAAAGCCATTAAAGAACGGTGGCATGAAAACGAGCTGATTGATCTTTTATCAGTCAAAGAGATATATACGCTCTTTGGAGTTAGTTGATAACAAGGCAAATCGTAAATTAGAAATTAACAAAATACTTCCCGAAATTCAGTACAAGCTGAATCAAGGAACGTTCTTTAATAACGACAGAACAACACATCCAACGATAAGTGAATATGCACCTATAAGCTTTGCACTGCATGAGCAAAACCGTAAGGATACGACTAAGTATGATTATGAGACTTTTCTAAGACTAGATATCAATCCTTACTTCGGTAAACGTAAGCTCAACAGCATAAAGCCTTCTGATATTGCACTGTGGCAGAACAAGCTCTTGGAAACACTTATGCCTCAGCCGGAGGCAGTCTGCTGACGTCAGCTGAAGATGTTTATGAAATAGCTGAGATGATCGTCAAGGTAAAAGAGCCCATAGAAATCGAATATGAACTCTTTAAACCAAACCAGATGCTCTTCACTTTGTAAGTCACTTTATATATGTTTCACATCAGTAGTCCCTGTCAATGGGACGATCCCGATTTTATGAAGATAGGCGGAAAATATTTGTAGAACATTTATGTCCTACCTTCGGCTCTTACTCTTTTGTTGAAGGAAACTCTTTTAGTATGTCGGCTACGATTTTTTTGAAGTAGTCGGCACGTTCTTTGGGAGAAGTGAACTTATGGATGTCCCTGGTGAAGGATGCTTGCCAGAAGGTTTAACAGAATAGTTTATCAGACATCAAAGTGTTTGCTTAAGGGGGATTTACTGACTTTAATATTGGGAAGTTTAAACTGTACTGACAAGAGCTCTTTGATACACTCGACCATCCAGTCAGAGGCTTCCGGCGAAACATAGATCGCATGGATAAAGGTTTCCAGATCATCTACATCGACACTTAATGCTTCTTTATCCGTATCAGGTTCATGCAAGATCAGGCGCCATTCTCTCTCATATCTGTATGCATTGGCTTTCATGAAGAGGGTCAGTACGCTCGGTGGGATAGAAGACTCTTCTTCCCCCAAAGGCAGCCCGACAGCATCTACGTTTGCCTGACCGCTCTCAATGTAGTTGTGATAGATCACCTCTCCCAGCATACCCGAGACGGTGGCTTTTTTACAATAAGCATCACTGATAGACATCACTCTGTCTACGCTGCTGACCAAGGCAACTGAAAAGTTATGGATACCATAGACTTTCCACATCGCAAGGCTCTCTGAAGTTGAAAGGTGCCAGCATGATGCAAAACACTGTTTGTTAAGCTTTTCTATAGCCTGCTGGGTCTTTAAACGCAAATCATCTGTCGCATCTTCAGGCAATGCCTTGATCATGGCATCAAGTCCGATATAACCCTCTTGGATATCTTCGAAGGCATCCGCCTTGGTAAAACGCAGTTCTTTGGTCTGCAAAAAGTCTATGAGCTGGATCAATGGCATATATCGCCACAGTTTTTTATTCTTACTCATTACAGTCCTTTCTTCATACACAATATTTATAATTGAAATCTTCCAATTGTAATATTTGGATTTTTTTGATTTCAATAGCTGCTTTTATTATACAACTCTTTAATACCTACGATGATATACGAACATTCCTGAGTTTATAATAATATCCAACATAAAAAATGTAAGTATATTTGTGCAAAAGCCTTGTTCTGAAGAATCCAAAAGTCTTTTCAGCGCATCTGTTGAATATCAACTAGTAAAGTTAGCTACTAAAAATTAGGGTCAAGTCATCAATCTTCAATCTCCCTTTCTAACACAGCAACTCAAAACTGAAATCATCCATCTTGAAACCATTGCCGATATCTTGGACGAGACTGCCTGTATTGTTAAAACCCAGCTTTTCGTAAGCAGTGAGGGCAGTCGTGTTGTGTTTATTGACGGTGAGGGTAATACTTCGTAGACCCTCTTTTTTGGTAATATCTTTTAAAAACTCCAAGGCCTCTTTTGAGTATCCCTTTTGACGGGAATCTTTTTGAATATAGAACTTGCTTAAAAACAGACAATCTCCTTCTCTCTTTATTGCCATGTAGCCCAGAGCGGTCTCATCTGTGAGAAGAAAGTACTGATAGCTTTCTTGCATCTGCTGTAAGACGGCCTTGGCTGTCTGAAACGTCTCCAGCATGTAATCCACCTGATCCTGGCCGATGATAGAGGGGTAGTATTCATTCCATATTTCGTCTGCAAGTTTTTGAACGGCTATGATCTGAGGAGGAGAAAAGACTTCTTGGATCTGCATATTCCGCCTTTTTAACGTATTTGAATACTGGGAGTATACCATGCATATGAAGAACTGTAAAAGCCTTGTATCTAATAGACTGGGGCTACGACTGTGAATAGCTCCTTTAAAATATAATCCACAATAACTTTAGATAAAATACACCATTAAAATGATTAGGAAGATATATGGCTATAGGCTTTTTTGCAGTATTTGATGATATTGCGGCACTTTTAGACGACGCAGCTGCGATGAGTAAGATCGCGACAAAAAAAACAGCGGGAGTCCTGGGTGATGACCTGGCTGTCGGTGCAGAAAAAGCCTCTGGTTTTTCGGCTTCGCGAGAGCTTCCTGTCTTATGGGAAATTACAAAGGGTTCATTACGCAATAAACTTATTATCTTACCCCTAGCCTTTTTACTCAGTGCCTTTGCCTCATGGACTATAGTCCCTATCTTGATGATAGGAGGTCTTTACTTGGCTTTTGAAGGTGCTGAAAAGATCTATGAGTACTATTTCCCACATGCACAGACGATTGAGCAGGTAAAGTATCTGTCTGAAGAAGAGATCTTGGCCTACGAGACAAAAAAGGTCAAGTCGGCAATATTGACGGACTTTATCTTGTCTATTGAGATTATTGTCATAGCCTTGGGCACAGTACTTGATAAGGCTCTTCCTCTTCAGATCATAGTGGTCTCTTTTGTGGCTCTTTTGGCGACTATAGGTGTTTATGGTTTCGTTGCCCTTTTAGTACGGATGGATGATGTCGGCTTTAAGATGATAGAAATTTCTGGTGAAAAAAGCAGGATACTCAAGCCTGTAGGTGGGATGCTGGTTGTGGCCTTGCCAAAAGTGATCAAGTTATTGACGATTGTGGGAACTCTGGCAATGCTTCTTGTCGCAGGAGGAATATTCCTTCATAACCTTCACCTCTTGCATGATCTTTTGTCTTTTATGCCTACTCTTCTAGCCGAACTCTTAACGGGTCTGCTGGCGGGTATAATTGTACTGGGTATGGAAAAACTCTTTATGAAGATCAAAAATCTAAAAAGTTAATACAAAAACCATAGATAAATTTAACAAAAAAGTTATTAATATAGAACATCAATACTTTAGCCAAAGGGGATGATGTGAATATTGGCGTACCAAAAGAGATAAAAACAGATGAATACCGTGTGGCTCTTACTCCTTCAGGAGCAAAAGAGTTAGTCATCGAAGGACATAAGGTATATATTCAAACAGGCGCTGGTATAGGCAGCGGTTTTAGTGATGATACTTATAGTGCCTCTGGGGCCACTCTTTTAAAAGATGTCCAAGAGCTCTTCACTCTTGCAGATATGATAGTCAAGGTCAAAGAACCTATACCGCAAGAGTATGAACTTTTTAAGAAGAATCAGACACTTTTTACCTTCTTGCATCTCGCCGCAGATAAGGCACAAACTCTTTTCCTGCTGGAGAAGGGAATACGAGCCTTCTCTTATGAGACTCTAAGTGTAAATGGACGATTACCCCTTCTTGAACCGATGAGCGAGGTAGCAGGAAAGATGGCTTCTTTGATGGGAACCGTGCATCTTGGACGTTATCAAGGAGGAAGCGGTATTCTCGCAGGAGGTGTCGTTGGAACACATAGGGCAAAGGTCATGGTTCTTGGAGGCGGAGTAGCCGGAAAGGCCGCGGCCGAACTTGCAGCAGGTCTTGGTGCAGATGTGACTGTCTTTGATGTGAACCTTCAACGCCTGGATTATCTTAATGATGTTTTACCTGCGAATGTAGCGACAATGTACAGCTTAGCCGTCACCATATCTGATCTTCTCCCCCAATGCGACATTATTATAGGAACTGTTCTTATCCCCGGAGCAAAGGCTCCTAATCTTATCACAAAAGATATGCTCTGTAAAATGAAAAAAGGCTCTGTCTTAGTGGATGTCTCCATCGATCAAGGCGGATGTTTTGAAAGCTCTCATCCCACCACGCATACAGAACCTACCTTTATAGAAGAGGGGATTGTTCACTACTGTGTAGCAAATATGCCCGGTGCCTATCCTCAGACCTCCACCTACGCCCTAAGCAACGCTACCCTGCCTTATGTTAAAGCCTTAGCACGATTTGGAGCGCAGGAGGTCTGTACTCAGATGCCCGTGATGCTCAGTGCTCTGAATACCTTTGATGGTAAGCTTTATAACGGGCCTGTCGGGGAAGCACATGGAATAGAAAGTTTTACTTTCGGGTCTTAGGGCTTCTTTTTCTGTAGATAATATGTTAGAACTTTCACTAGAACAAGGCTCTTTCTTTTAAAATTACCAACTATAAATTTTTAGTATGATATAATGTTTTTTTTAATTTAAGCCTTGTCTGAAAACAATAAATCTAATAATTATAGGAACTATATGCCTCACCCTAATGCCGGAAAAATTGCCCCTAAAAGTATTCTTGAAAACATCCCTCTGTTAGTCTCTTCGTATTATATGCAAAAGCCAAATGTTGGGCTAAGCACTGAACAAGTTGCCTTTGGCACCTCCGGTCATCGCGGCTGTTCTTTAAAAAACAGTTTTAATGAAGACCATATCTTTGCTATTGTTCAAGCTCTGTGTGAGTATCGGCTCTCAGCCGGTATTAGCGGAACACTTTTTATCGGTAAGGATACACATGCCCTCTCAACGCCTGCTCAGCTTAGTACTTTGCAAGTCTGTGTAGCAAACGGTGTATCGTGTAAGATATCTCAGGATGATGAATATACGCCTACGCCTCTTATCTCTTTTACTATACTTGAAGCCAATAAGAGTGCTGTTATTCAAAGTGACGGTGTTGTTATAACACCCTCTCATAATCCCCCAAGTGACGGTGGATTTAAGTATAACCCACCTAACGGAGGGCCGGCCGATACGGATGTGACCAATCTTATCCAAGCTAGAGCGAATGAGATTTTGGAAAAGGGCCTTGAAGATGTAAAAAAAGTCTCTTTAAAAGAAGCACTTGAGAGTGATTTGATACAAGAGTATGATTTTATTTCTCCTTATGTCAAAGCTCTTGACACGATTATAGATATGCAGGCTATTAAAGACTCTAAGCTCAAAATCGGGGTTGACCCTATGGGCGGTTCAGGTATTGCAGTCTATCAAAAAATCAAAGAGATTTATGGACTTGATATGGACATAGTGAATGAGTATGTTGATCCGACCTTCAGTTTTATGACTTGTGATCATGACGGGAAGATCCGTATGGACTGCTCCTCGCCTTATGCTATGGCTTCTTTGATATCTTTAAAAGAGAAGTATGCTATTGCCTTTGGGAATGATCCTGACTTTGATCGTCACGGTATCGTTACTCCTAGTGTGGGACTTATGAATCCGAACCACTATCTTTCAGTTGCAATCTGGTACCTTGCCTCCCATAGAAAAGAGTGGAAAAGTGAACTTCAGATAGGAAAAACACTTGTGTCGAGTTCTATGATAGACCGTGTTGCAGACTCTTTGGGTAAAAAAGTGATGGAAGTTCCTGTCGGCTTTAAATGGTTTGTAGATGGACTTTATAATGGAAGTCTCGCCTTTGGAGGCGAAGAGAGTGCCGGGGCCTCTTTTTTACGTCGTGACGGAAGTGTCTGGTCAACGGACAAGGACGGTATTATCTTAAACCTCCTCTCTGCCGAGATCACGGCTAAGCTAGAAAAAGACCCGGGAGAGATCTATAAAGAGTTTGAAAAAGAGTATGGCCAATCTTTTTATGCGCGGATAGATGTGCCTTCAACTCCTGAGCAAAAAGCCATACTCAAAAATCTCTCAGCCAAGGATGTGACTTCTACGCATCTAGCCGGTGAAGAGATCGAAGGACGGTTTACACAAGCAAGCGGAAACGGTGCCAATATCGGCGGTTTAAAGGTGAGCAGTAAAAACGGATGGTTTGCCGCGCGTCCTTCGGGAACAGAAGATATTTATAAGATATATGCAGAAAGTTTTATCTCACAAGAGCACTTGCAAAGGATTCAAAAGGAAGCAAAAGAGATTGTCCTTTTAGCAATCTCTTAAGACAATTTAAGAGAAATGTCAAGCTTAAAGATACAGATGTCTTTAAAAATAACGTTGAGATGGAAAAAGATTAAGCTCTGTGATAATAGAGTCAACTCCTAATCCAAGCTTCTTATCTAGGTTTATTCTGTCTTGATGAAGATTAAAGGGCTTTAAAAGAGGATGTTCTTTGAGATAAAGAGGTGAATCAAGGTCTGCCATAATGATATTGTCCTGAGATAAGCCAAGGCTTACAGCGGCTAATAGGCTAAGCGGTCCTTCAAGCATAGACCCTATCATACACGCTTTGCCGTATCTCCTCGCAAGTTTTGCAATATCCAAGGCCTCATATATCCCACCGCATTTCATTAACTTGATATTTAGCATATCAATAGCCTCGTCTTTTAAAAGCTTTTGAGCATCTTCTTTTGTAAAAAGTGACTCATCTGCCAAAACGGGGATAATGGACATCTCTTTTAGTGCCTTCATGGAAGATAGGTCATCTGCATCAAAGGGCTGCTCAATACACTCAATATTATCTGTTTTAATCTCTTTTAACATATCTAAACACCCCTCTAGGGTGAGTGCTTGGTTAGGGTCAAGTCGCAGTCTGATATGTGAAGGCAGAATCTCATTTATACTTTTGAGTCTTTGAATGTTTTTTGAGATATCTTTATCAAGCTTGATCTTTAAGACCTCAAATCCCTGACTCACTGCTTCACGCGCATCTTCTTGCATAACAGAGGCTTCGTTTACAGAGATAGTAAGATCTGTTTGTAAGCTTGAGTCTGAGGCACCGAGGTAGGTATAAAGACTAAGATCTGCTTCTTTGGATAGAAGGTCAAATAGAGCTATATCTACACAAGCCTTTGCCTCAGGTGAGGCCTTGCAGGTATACAGTTTTTTGAAGATAAGCTCTTTGTCGATTTTTTGATCTACTAAGGCCGGAAAAACTATCTCTTCTAGCTCTTTGATAAGCTTTTCATTCGTCGTACCTGTGATAGCTTTTACTGCACAGGCTTCACCATAACCGACTATATCCGTGTTTGTATGAATCTTAATTATGATGTCATTTATCTCATCTACACGTCTTAAAGCAGTGATAAAAGGCTTTTTAAGACCTATAGTAAGAATTGATATTTCAAATTTTACTATTTTCATGTCAGCCATATAAGAATCTCATTTAAAAACAGAGACACAAAGGTCCCGATGATATATCCCATGCTTGCCATCAAGACACCCACACCGACTAGACTTTGTGCATAAGCAGCGCAGAGTATAGGAGCCGAGGCGATACCTCCGATATTTGCCAAAGAAGCTACAGAGATACTAAAGAGGTCAAGTCTAAAGAGTCTTGCAAAAGCAAGCATCACAACAGCATGTATAAGTAAGATAAGCAGTCCGATAAAGAGATAGGTGAGCAGAGATAGATCAAAATCTATATCAGCGCGTGAGGCAATAAGGGCTATTAAAAGATAGAGCATAGAGTTAGCCGTAGTTTGCAGACCCCTTGTCTTGGATAGGGGAGAAAATGAAAAGACTATACCTGAAAATGTTGCAAGAATAACCGCCCATGTCGTAGCCGAGCCAAAAAGAAGTTTAGATAAAAATATCCCGCTGACCTGAGAAAAGAGTGAGATAGCCAAGGCTGAGAACAGAAGCCAAAAATAAGAACGATAAGAGAAGTGCAGGGCGCAATGCTCTTCAAGTTTCACATCTTCTACCGGATTCGAGGCTCTTGTGAAGCGGTTAAAGGCTGAGGCAAGGGGCACAAGAAGGAGTAAAAACATCACCCATAAACTGTAATCAACCGAGTCTATGAGCATGGTGATACCGATGGCATTCTCACTAGAGCCTATAGCCGATGAGACAGCGAGCATATTTCCTGTCCCACCCATCCATGAACCAGCCAGAGGTGCAAAGATCTCAATATCTGAAGATGAGAGGTCTAAAATAACGAAGCTAAGAATAAAGGCTATAAAGAGACTAAGATTAGCCAAGAGAAAACTAAGAAGCATCTTTGGTCCGAGTTTGAATAAGTTAGATACCTTATTGGGAAGTAACATTAAAAAAAGCATGGCCGGTAAGAGGTTGCTTTTTAAAGTGGAATAGGATTGAGAGATCTCCTCATTCTCTTCAAATAAGCCCCAAGAACTAAGCCCCATAATAATCATATATAAAAGTACAATAGGAGGAAGATATTGAAGCACCTTGTACTCTTTTTTAGATAAGTACAGAGCCAAAGCGGCTAAGAGAGTAAGAGTTAGAAGATAAAAAAGAGGATTTGATATCAATGTTTTTCTTTCATAGGAGTTTTAAGGGAGGGAAAATGCTTTCTGATCTTTGACATAAATCTTTCTCCGGGGTCATATTTTATAGTTTTATAGTTTTA
>CBFDAB010000047.1:0-15175 GCA_965602745.1 uncultured Campylobacterales bacterium | reverse complement strand
AAATGAAGAAACACTCCCGAAATTTCTATCACTTTTCAAACAATTTGATCTAAAGATCTTAGCCGAAAAGGTAGAAACACAAGAAGAGTTTGACCGGTACAAGGCCTTTGGCTGTGATCTTTTTCAAGGCTTCTTTTTTGCACGTCCTGATATCATTCAGAACAGAAGACTGGATCCTGAATATCTTCTTGTCTTAAACCTTATCCAACAACTTCAACAAGAAAACTGTATAGACGATGTTTGTCATACCTTTGAACAGAATGTAGCCTTGACCTTGCAACTTCTGCGTTTCATAAATTCAGCAGCTTTCAGTTTCAGCTCTTCCATCAAATCTATACGCCAAGCCATAGTATTGTTAGGACCAAATCAACTGAAATCTTGGGTACTTCTAATCTCTTATGCAAACCCTTCAACGGATTCAAAAGGATTAGAAAACCCGCTTTTACATCTTGCACAGACACGCTCCAATATGATGCAGACCTTAACGAAAGCTTTTTATAAAGAGTCTTGCAATAAGTCTCTTTTAGACAAGGCAGCCTTTATTGGGCTTTTATCGCTGATCGAGTCACTTTTACAAACGCCGATACAGATCATCCTAAAAGAGCTAAATGTAGATGATGAGATTAGTCAAACTCTTGTTACGCATAAGGGTGACTTTGGTACTATTTTTAAACTTGTTTGTGCCGTTGAACTTTTTGATACTGAAAGTGTTGATAGATATATTGAGCAACTGCCTATTTCACATGAAGAGTTTTCCACAGCAATAGAACATGCCTATGAGATCACTGAGCAATTTATTTCCAATATGAATACTGGTTCATGATTGTAAATATAAAGAGATTTTAGAACCAAGTAAGATTTTTATAATATTACCAAATTATATTATGGAAATATTTCCCTTAAGCACTTTTATTTTTCCCAAGAGTTCATACTCAAAGAGTTTTTGTGGATCAAACGCCAAGGCCTCTTCATAAGTCGGGGAAGTTGAGCAAAAGTTCAAAAATTCATCTCCGCTTTCAATACAAGATCCAAATAGATCCGCAAAGGCTTTGATATCTGTGATAAGCTCAGCCTTACCCTCGTTAAGAAGCTGCATAGTTCCTTCACTCTCACCTAAGCGATGTGGCAAGACATATATCTTTTTTCCAGTCTCTAGGGCAAACTCAACACTTCTCATACTCCCGCTATTCTTGTCTGCTTGAGCCACAACCAAAACATCTCCCAGAGCAACCACTAAACGGTTTCTAAGCACAAAACTATAAGCTCTGGCTTCTACCGTGTCCTCATACTCACTTAATAGAAGACTCTTTTCAGACATCTTTTGTAATAGCTGTTTATTTACCTTTGGATAAACAATATCTAAGCCGTTTGCCAAGATGGCAATAGTATGAGGATAGGCTCCCTCGTGTGCAAGAGCATCTATACCCATAGCCGCTCCACTGACAACACAAACATTACGTTTGGCTAACTCAGAGGCTAAAGAGTGAACAATATTTTTTGAATATGGATATGCTTTGCGTGATCCGACAATTGAGACCTTAGTCAAAGAAAGAAGAGAGAGGTCACCCCTGTAAAATATATTATCAGGAGGATTTGCAAGGGAACTAAATTCAGAAGGCAGAGGAGTTAAGACTTCTGATTTGAGCATTTAGATGACCTTATTCACGTAAACCAGTTCTACGCTCTTCAAGACTCTTTTTGAATTTTTCAAGGCTTGCAGGGTCTCTTTTCGGGGATGTCCTATAGCTATAGCAGATCCATGCTTTTTTGCTAGTGCTATTGCCTTTATAATCTGTCCTTCAATATATGTAACATCAGCCTCATGATCTAAAAACAGGTCTCGTGCAACATAAGGCTTACCAAAAGAGGCCATTACCTCAGGAACCTTTGTCTTAGCCGTTGTGCGGCTGTCTAAAAAACCGATTTCTTCTTTCTCAAGCACAGAGATCAAATTACTAACAGCATTTTTATCTGAGGTAAAACGACTGCCTGTATGGTTGTTTATATAATATACTCTGGGAAAAAGAGACTTTATCTCTTTTATATGTTCAGATATCAGACTCTTACTATCGTTTACATGTAAGGTTATTGCTTCTTCTGAAGAAAAGTGCATAGCTTCAAGAGGAAGATGAACCATATAGCACTTCTCTTTTGCAGCAAGCTTAGCTGAATTAGGATGCCCTGCACTTGGAGGTAAAAAAGACATTGTAATTGGAAAGTTCAATCTTTTTATCGCATCCACATCACGTGAAAAAGAGACATCATCCATGATAATCGCTAATTTTGGTTTTTTGAACTTGGAATAAATAGGCTTCTTTTTAACAACTCTTGCAGGGCCTTGAGGAGGATGACCAAGAGTATTAGTATCAAATTCATGCTTAGTATCAATAGGCGGCTTTTCCTGTTCAGCTTTTAAAACATCTTGCAATTTTCCAACAAGGTCATTTCTTGCAGGAAGGTCACTTCTTTTGACTTTTTCTTGACTTGGCGAAGCGATCTTCGTGATCTTTGCTAAAAGTTTTTCTTGATCTTTCTCATGTTTTAATGAAGCAATTTTTTCCCCATCTGTATATCCCTTTTTATAAGCGGCAATACTGAGTACTCCAAGAAAAAGAAGTACTAATGAAAAAATAAGAATTTTTATAGCCCAAGAAGAGTTTGACTTTCTTGGTTTGATTTTTTTTGTCATTTAAGGATAATTTCCATCTCAAGAACATCAATGTTTTGATTGTTTTGAGAAGAGATTTGTATATCCTTCACCTGAGTATACTTTTTAATCACTTCCATTATCTCTGCTTTCATATCTTCCATGTAAGGCAGAGCGTTCGAGGCACGTTCATGAGCAAGAACAAGCTTTAAACGGTCTCTTGCAACATGTGCAGAAGAAGACTTTTTACTAAATAGGCTTGTTAATAGACTCATGAGAACATCCTTTTAAAGAAGCCTTTTTTAACACTTAGGTCCAGATATTCAACATCTTCACCCAGTATTCGTTTAGAGATACGTCTATAAGCTTCACCCGATTGTGCCTTGTAATCACGTATAATTGGTTCACCAAGATTTGTCGAAGAGATGACTTTTTCACAATCTGGGACAACTCCGATAAGAGGAAGAGCAAGGATATTAAGCACATCTTCCGTATTTAGCATATCCCCGCGCTCGACTAATTCAGGTTTAATACGGTTGATGATCACATGCTTAAGTACCTCTTCACCGCTCTTTGCTTTTTCACTTTTTGCATCAATAATACCGATAACACGGTCAGCATCACGGACTGAAGAGACATCAGGAGTAGAAACGATCAAGGCTCTGTCAGCAAAGGCAATAGCATGCTCAAAACCACCTTCAATACCAGCAGGAGAGTCAAGCAAGATGATGTCAAACTCTTTTTTCAAGGTATCGAGAAGAACTTTTACCTTCTCTTTGTTTAAAATATTTTTGTCATTTGTCTGAGAAGCAGGAAGAAAATAAAGACTCTTACTGTGCTTGTCATTAATCAAAGCCTGAGAAAGGTTACATTTTCCTTCCATAACATCAATTACATTATAGACAATACGGTTTTCAAGACCTAAAAGCATATCAAGATTACGAAGTCCGATATCAAAATCGACAGCAACAACTCTTTTACCCTCATTAGCCATGCCAACAGCCAAATTTGCAAGTGTAGTCGACTTACCAACCCCACCCTTACCCGATGTTACCGTAATTACTATACCCATATAAGATGCCTTAAAAACTTTTTTTTATTATACAGTTAAAGCAATAACAGTGCCATAAAAAAGACAGTTTGAAATATGTTTAAACTAAATTCTATGCTATGCTAATGTATGTTTTAATTTTTTTGATTGAGATTTATTATGCATTACCACGCAAGAGCGTGGAAACAAGGAAGATTATTTTATTATTTTACTTTTATTTGAAATATCATCTATTTGAAATTCAAACAACTTATCATTACACGCTTCTCTTATTATTACTAATCTAAATTCTTCGTCATTGCTAAACTTTATTGGTTTTTGAGCATATGTTAATCGAGCCAATTCAATAGAATTGGGCTTAATAATTTTTTTGTCCGCATATGTGTACTCTATATTTACACCTTCAACTCCACCAAAAAATTTATATTCTAATTGCTCTAATGATGTTGATATTTTCTCAGCTAAATATCTAGGAGACGTGACTTCAACGATATATTCTCCTTTTTTAGATGCTAATGCTGACTCTATAGTTCTGTAAAAACTTAAAATAAAAAAAGATGTTGTACAAAAAGAACTATGCCTCATAACTCCATTAAAAGACACTTGAGCTTCACCTTCAGTCACATCCCTTCTGTCCTCATCTTCGATAGTTTTATAATATTTAATATTTCCGAATCGACAGTTTCCAGCAATAAATTTCTCTGCATATTCAAGAGAATCATATACTCGATAAACGACCTCTGGAAATTCTCCATGTGCTTCCAACATATCTATTCCTTTGGAACATTATACTATTTCAAGAAATGAAACGATATTTATAAGGCAATAGTAAATTTAAAAACTAAAAGAGTGATGCAGGTTCAAGAAGTATAGAGAGAAAGCGTACATGAGGTTCGTAAAAAAAGCCAACTGCTTGGCTTTTTTAGAAGCGGAACCAAAGTCGTTGTGCTACTGCACCGACGTCGTAGTCCAAGTCAGTCTAGTTTTTAGAAGTGTCTACGATTTTGTTTTTGCCAATCCATGGCATCATTGTACGAAGTTTAACACCAGTACGCTCAATAAGAGATGCTTTAGCGTTAGTACGCTCAGCATTCATACGAGGATAACCTGATTGACCTTCAAGGATGAAGTCTTTTGCAAAACGGCCATCTTGGATCTCTTTAAGGATCTCTTTCATCGCAGCTTTTGACTCAGAGTTGATAACACGTTTACCAGAAACATAGTCACCGTACTCAGCAGTGTTAGAGATTGAATAACGCATATCAGCGATTCCGCCCTCAAACATAAGGTCAACGATTAGTTTAAGTTCGTGAAGACATTCGAAGTATGCAAGTTCTGGAGCGTAACCCGCTTCAGTAAGTGTTTCGAAACCTGCTTGAACAAGAGAAACAGCGCCACCACAAAGAACAGCCTGCTCTCCGAAAAGGTCAGTTTCTGTTTCGTCTTTGAAAGTTGTTTCGATAATCGCAGTACGGCCGCCACCAATAGCAGATGCATAAGAAAGAGCTAACTCTCTAGTTGTACCTGATGGGTTGGCGCCAATAGCGATAAGATCTGGAATACCACCACCACGAACAAACTCAGAACGTACAGTATGACCTGGAGCTTTTGGAGCGATCATAGTAACGTTGATGTTTGCAGCTGGAGTAATACGTCCGTAATGGATGTTAAAACCGTGACCAAAAGCGATAGTTGCACCATCTTTTAGGTTTGGAGCGATTTCAGCTTCGTAGATCTCTTTTTGGTTTTCATCCGGAAGAAGAATCATAACCACATCAGCAACAGCAGATGCTTCTGCAACTGTCATAACTTTAAAGTTTTTAGCTTCAGCTTTTGCCCAGCTTGATCCGTTTTTACGAAGACCAACAACAACTTCAACACCTGAATCACGTAGGTTTTCAGCGTGAGCGTGTCCTTGAGAACCGAAACCGATCATTGCAACTTTCTTGCTTTTGATCAGTTCAATATTACAATCTTTATCATAGTATACATTTAATGCCATAGGTGTATCCCTTTTTTTGGATTTTAAGCACTGTGTGACTTAAAAATTTTCGGGATTATACTAAACTTCATCTCAATATAGGCTGAATTTAAAAAGGAGAATAAAAAGTAAATTGTTTATATAGAAGAGAATCTTTCAAAAACACGAGCATATGATAATATTTAGAGCATCAGCCCTTGATATTTCATCTGCACATACACAGACCTGATTACGTCCAGATTGATTTGCCTTGCAGCAAGCTGTATCCGCATGGTACACTGGGGGCTATATTAATTGTTCTAAAACTACAACTATTTTCAGTAGAACCTAATCCAAACTCAACTAAAATAGTGTCATTATTACAGTCATCTATATATTATTTAAAATATACCAAGGATAGAAAATGAACGACACCTTAAAAGAGAAGATTAAACAACTTCCAGCCTTGCCAGAATCAGCTATCAAACTTGAAGCTATTTACCATAACCCTGATTCTAGTTTTGATGACATGGTTAAGGTATTAGAACTTGATCCACTTTTAACAGCTGATATATTAAAGGCTGCAAACTCACCCTTATATGGTTTTACACGTGAGATCAATTCTATCTCTCAAGCTGTTGGTCTTTTCGGTATGGGAACGATTCGGGGTTTTGCTCTTGCTATGATTGTAAAAAAATGTTTTGCGCTTGATCTTTCTCCCTATGGACTTTCAAATTCACAATTTTCAGACCTTTCAAAGACTCAAAATGCCCTGGCAGTGAGCTGGTATCTTCGTCAAAAACCAAAACTAATGGATCTTTTATCTCCTGCTTCATTTTTGATAGAGATAGGAAAGGTGATGATTTCCCAATGTCTTTTAGAAAAGGGTGATGAAAAAGCCTTTAAGACAAGAATAGAAGCCGGGGAAAGTATACAAAAAGTTGAAGAAGAGGTCTGTGAGACATATACTGCTGAAGTCTCGGCTAATATCTTCGATCATTGGAAATTCGATGAAGCCCTTATCAATCTAATACGTTTCTCAGTTGAGCCTGAAAGTTGTGAAGATGAGTCGCTTCAAGAAGCGGCTAAAGTCTTGCATGTCATCTGTACGGCAACGGGAATCAATGGTGAATTTACAGATGAAACATTAACTGCGGCAAAAGCATTAATCCAGAGGTATAATCTTGATCTACCAAGCTTTGAAGCGGCAATAGAAAAAATGTCTGCGTGAAAATATTCTTAATCAAACTGACCCATGGTGTTATTGAAGCAGACCTCCATCCTAAGCACAGAGAACTACTTCAAGAATTAAATACCAAGGGTTTTCTCAATCTTGAAGATAAGACCTACACTTTAAACTCAAAATATCGAGCCGGACTTATTGATCTTACCCAAACGGGTGATGCCTACTTAAAAGTCATCGGTACCTCTATGAAAGACCTTTTTATAGAAGCCAAAGATCTAAAAGGGGCAGACAAGGATGACTTAGTCATTGCCCAAAGGCTTATTGGACGTAGAGGAAAACCTTCTGCCGTTGTTTCGTATATCGTTGGCAAGGCTGAACATTACGGTGTTGCGGTGATTACACTTCTAAATGGAAACAAGACCTTAACAGACCTAAAAACAAATACACCCGTAGCTATTTCTCTTGATATAGATGCACTTGCTGCTTATAAAGAGAATGATCTCTTTCAAATCGATTATCAAAAGAGTCTCATTAAAGAGCATTTAGGTTCTTTGGATGACCCTCACGTTGATGAACTAATTGCTCTTGCTCTTTTTAACAGGCATAATGAGTTTGATGAGAGTATCTTAGATCAGGCTAAAAACTTTGGAAAATCAGTTGATGCTTCGAAGTATCCTTATAGAAAAGATCTCCGTTATCTTCCTTTTTGTACCATTGACCCTGTCACGGCAAAAGATTTTGATGATGCTATCTATTTTGATGAAAAAGAGTTCGCCCTATATGTTGCGATTGCTGATGTCTCTTCTTACGTAGAGCCTTTTGGTCCTATTGATACAGAAGCGATGTATAGAGGTTTTACTGTTTATTTTCCTCATAAATCAGTTCCCATGCTTCCGCGCGAACTGAGTGAGAACCTCTGTTCTTTACGTCCCAATGAAGACAGACTTGCCTTTACCTTTAAGATCTTTTTAGACCCACAGAGCTTTGAAGTAAAAGAGACAGAACTTTATGAGACGCTGATACATTCACGACGCCGTTATACTTATGCCGAGATAGATGCTTTTTTTGAAGGAGAGCTTAAGGCCAAGAATGATCATGACAAGGTGACTATGGCTTATCTTCCCCGCCTCAAAGAAGTGACAGAGGGATTGCGTAAAGAACGTATGATAAGAGGTTATGACTTCCGCTCCAGAGAGTTTGATATACATCTGAATGAGGATGGCTTGATTGAAAGTGTTGATTCTGAAGATGAGACACCTTCTCATGGCCTTATTGAAGACTGTATGTTACTTGCAAACAAGGCAGCTGCAAACATGCTTGAACGTGGTGTTTTTCGCATACATGAGTCACCCAGTCCACTTAAACTGCAAGCCCTCTACACCCAACTCTCGGGCATAGGCATAGATGTTGAGATAAAAGGTTCTATGCGTCAGACCATAGCTGATATTCAGAAAAAAGCAGATGAGCTTGGTGTTGCAGAAGAGGTAGATACCCTTATCATACAATCTCAGATGCAAGCGAGATATGCTCCTGACAATCAAGGGCATTTTGGACTTGGATTTGACACCTATACCCATTTCACATCTCCCATCAGACGTTACTCTGACCTTATGGTGCATAGACTCTTAAAAGCTATCCTTGCAAAAGACATGGATCAAGCCGGATATCTGATGCGAAATATTGATGCTCTTTGTGAGCAGATCAGTATCTTGGAAAGAGAAGCAGATCAGACGGCCAAAGATTTAGAAAACAGGAAATATGCACGCTGGGCAAATGAGCATATCGGAGAGATCGTTAAGGCACGTATCGTCTCTCTTGAACCCTACCCTGTTGCCATCCTTTTTGACGAAATAATCGGGGCACGCATCTTTTTAAAAGAAGATGAGGGTCTTATTCTTTTTGGAAATGTTGAGATTGAGCTTATAGAAGCGAGTATAACAACAACAAAGATACAGGGACGTTTTATTAAACATGTAGAGAGTTTGGATAATGATTAAAAAGCAGGACTTCGAACGTCTCTTACAACAGGGTAAGATGCCCCGTGCCATGATGTTCTTTGGTGAATCAGAGTTTATGATTGACTTTCATGCGAAAAAACTTTGTGATCTTTGGGGTGCAGAAGATGATGTTTTTACACTTTATCACCAAGAATATAATTTTAATGATGCAAAGGCACATATCTCTCAGGGCTCACTCTTTGGCGGTAATAATGTCTTACTGATTAAAAATGATAAAAAAATCCCTAAAAAAGAGCTCGACGAACTTATCTCTTATGTAGGAAAAAGTCAAAGCAATTTTCTGATCTACTGCTATTATGGGGCTGACCATAAGACATCTAACAAATCTTTTTTACCAAAAATTGGGGCTGAGAGCATACGCTTCTTCAATCCTTATTTTAACGAGGCAAAGGCAATTATAAGACAAGAAGCCAAGAACTTTAACCTTCAGATCAATGATGATGCTATCACCCATCTACTTTTAAGCCAAAACTCCAATCTCTCTCTTGCGTGCAATGAGCTGGAAAAACTTTCCATCTTGCAGATGCCTATTCATGCAAAAGATATTAATGAGCATGTATTTCCTCTTGCTGAAGTCAAGTTAGATGAGCTTATCTTAGATATTCTTGCAAAAAAAGATTTCCGTGTAAATCTTCAGCGTCTACTGGAAACAGGTGAAAATGAGATACAGATCATTACCGCACTCAGTAATTTTGTTACCCAGCTCTTTTTGTTTCACACCTATATAAAGATACACGGTATTATCGATTCAGCCGCCATCTTAGGCTACAAACTTCCCGCATTTATCGAAAAAGAGAGGGCTGATCTCTCTATAAGGTTTAAACTTGCAACTTATGAAAAACTTCTTGAGCACCTTCTGCAGACCGAACTTAAGCTGAAAAGTGCCGGAAGCAAAGATACAAATTCACTTCTGCTTGCTGCCTTGATCAGACTTCAAGTGATTTTATAAACCCATCCGCTCAACTCCCCTTCATAAAAACTCTAATAACTTTTTAAGTCCACACTGGATATAATTCGCGCGTTCCTTGCTCTTTGTATCACAATGGTTGCCCGTATATCGATCCGATAGGCGCTAATATGAGATGCATACTAGACTGTTTCAATGAAATAGTCTTAATCCAGAAGGTGCTACTAATCCAAAAGGAGATCTCTATGAGACATTACGAAAACCTCGTAATCCTAAAACCAACGTTAACTGCCGAAGAAATGGAAGCAGCTATCGCAAATATCGAAGCTAACATCACAAAAGATGGTGGTGAAATCGTTGCTCGTGAAGCTAAGGGTATGAAAAGACTTGCTTACGAAATCAACAAAAATGCACGTGGTTATTTCCACATTATGTATTTCAAAATTGCTCCAACTGCAATTGCTGAAATCGAGCGTCTTTACCGTATTAATGAAGATGTACTTCGTTTTGTTACTGTTAAATATGACAGTAAACGTGAAATTAAAGCTTGGGATGATTTAGTTACTAAAACAACTAAACAAGCAGCAGCTAAGGCAGCAGCAGTAGTTGCAAGAGCAGAAGCAGCAGCAGCTACTCCAGCTCCAGCAGTTGAAGCTACTCCAGCTCCAGAAGCAGCTACTCCGGCTCCAGAAGCTCCAGTAGCAGACACTCAAGCAGACGCGTAAGTCTAAGGAAAAACTATGTTTAATAAAGTTGTACTGGTAGGAAACCTCACTCGTGATATAGAGCTGCGTTATGCACAAAGCGGAAGCGCTATTGCTAATACAGCCATCGCGACTAGTCGTAAGTTCACACAAAATGGAGAACGTAAAGAAGAAGTATGTTTTATAGACATCACTTTTTTCGGCCGTTCTGCTGAAGTTGCGAACCAGTACCTTAGACGTGGTAGCAAGATCCTTGTTGAAGGTAGATTGAAATTTGATCAGTGGGTTGCCCAAGACGGCAGCAAACGTTCAAAACATACTGTTATTGTTGAAACTATGCAAATGATGGATTCAAAAGCAGATGCAGCCCAAGGCAGCTCTTCTTTTGAAAATGAGAATGCGTCAACAGGTGGTGGATATGAAGCCCCTGCTGCACAGCAAAATCAGAGCTATTCAGCTCCAAAACAACAGTCTCAACAGTCATATGGACAGCCGCAACAGCAGCAGTCATATGGTAATCAGAAGAGCTCTTATGGTAATCAGCAGCAACAGCCGCAGCAAAATTATCAGAAACAAGAGATGCCTCAGCATAATATCCCGGAAATTGACATCGACGAAGATGAAATTCCGTTCTAGAAATATCATAAGGAAATAATTATGGCAGAAAGAAGAAAATACAAAAAACGTTATTGTAAATACTGTGAAGCAAAAATTGACTTCATCGATTACAAAGATACTAACTCTCTTAAGCATTCAATGTCAGAGCGTTACAAAATCATGCCTCGTCGTTTAACAGGTAACTGTAAACGTCACCAAGAGATGATTGCAAATGCAATCAAACGTGCACGTCAAGCGGCATTAGTACCATATACTGTTACTCGTAAAATAGTAGTTGCTAATCCATTTGAAAACATCATCTAGATTCTAACACTTTGCCACCACTTGGTGGCAAATCCTTAAAATAATTTACTCCTACTTTAAACCCTTTACCTAATCCAATTTATTATTCTTTTTTAACCTAAGTATCGTTACGCTACACATTAGTCATTTCAAATTTATCTTGAAAATATCTGGAGTATTTATATGACCTTTATGCAGCATTTACAAAGCAGTCTAATTCTCGGTACAAAAATGACACATCCTGAAGAGGAGCATTTTGTTCGTAATAAATGCAAAGAACTGTTTAACTGTATCAAAAATGAAAAACTTGATGAACTTAAGCAGTTAATTGAAACAGAAATAGACCCGGATAAATGCGAAAAACAACATCTAAGAGCGCTCTCTTATGCGGTCAAAAATAAAAAATTCACTTCTGTTCAGACTCTCCTTAGTTATGGTACTGATATAAATTATCTCAACTGCTTTGGACTCAAGCCCTTAGATTATGCTCTTAAAAATAAAGATACTGAGATCATAAAGCTTTTACTTAGATACGGCGCATCTGATAGCAAAGGAAAATATCCTTGTTTAGAACTAAAATTTGGTGTAAAAGATATTTTTGAAGCTGCCCAGAGTGGAAACCTTCATGCCTTAGTAAAATATCATCGTCTTGGAATGAGTTTGCATGAACTTAATTCCAATAGAACAAGCCTCTTACACCTGTGCATAGAAGGTAATAACCCAAAACTATTGGTATATTTACTCAACAAGGGTCTTAATATAGATCAAACAGATAAGAGTGGTACATCGGCTCTAATGATTGCAGCCATGGATAGCTCTCGATTATGTGTATTAAAAATATTAATTAAAAGAAAAGCCACCTTAGATCAACGTAATAATAAACACTTATCAGCCCTGACTATTGCAATAAAGCGATTTAATGTCCAAGCGGCTGTATTACTTATCAACAATGGCGCAGACGTAAATATCAGAGACTCTATAGATGTTCCATTAAGCCTAACGCATAAGGCAATTGATCTAACATTAAATAAAAGTTTACAAAATGAGCTTAGATCTTTACAAACTCTTTTACTATCTAAGGGTGCGCATGTCAACCAGACTGATGATATTCTTCGATGGAGTCCTCTGATGCTCACAGCAAGTCATTATCAAGATGAGAAGAGTCTTAATCATCTAGAACTACTATTAAAGCTTGGAGCAAATATTGCACAGACGGACAAAAATAAACGAACGGCTCTAATGATCTCGGCTTCTCTTGGACGTATGGATGCCCTAAAGTATCTTATCAAGTATAATGCCGGTCTCAATAGCTTTGATAAGTTTGGATGGACAGCCCTTATGCTGGCTGTTTATTATAATCAAAAAGATATTGTCAAGATCCTTTTGTCTTCCGGCGCCAATGTTAACCTAAATACTAAAAAAGGCCTCAGCGCACTCAAGGTTGCAATAGACAATGACAGAGCTTCTCTCATTCCTATCTTAAAAGAATATGGAGCCGTCTTCCCAAAAGAGTAGCAAAGAGGAACGGACTTCAGAAAAGAGTAGCAAAGAGGAACAAACTTCAGAAAAGAGTAGCAAAGCGGAACGGACTTTAGAAAGGAGTAGTGGTATAAAATTTGCTACTGAATTCATAAAATGGACACTTATGAAGCTCTTACTCCTATCTCTTTTTCTCTTTTCATCTTTATATAGTGCTATTAGTGAGTTTCAAAAAGATGATTATCAAATTATCATTGGTAATAATTTTGATGATGAGGCTCTTGATATAGTTGAAGACTATGATTATAATATCTCGCTTGTCGGTTATACACAAGACTATAAAACCCATTCAATAAAAGCAAAAGCCTATAATAACGCCTTTGATTATCTTAATTCAGTAAATGAAGTACATGGTGAGCAACTTCGCATTATCAAACTTGACCAAGGTGCAAAAATAGTTAATGATAAAAGTTTTAGACTGCCTGAATTCAATCGTGGCACAAACATACTAAAAACTACAGATAACGGGTACCTGGTCGGTGGATATACACATAATGGACAAATGCTAATTTCATCTTTGGATGCACAGTCCAATGAAGTCTATATAAAAAAATTCGGCACCGCTAACTTTGATCAACTGCATGCCCTAGTCAGACTTAATGATGGAGGAAGTGTTGCTATAGGCACATCTCAGACCTCACGAAACTCTCATGATAATATATTTGTACAAGGTTTAGGAAAAAGTGATATTTACCTCGTAAAATTCATGCCAAACGGTCAGGTAAGGTGGAGAAAAAAATATGGTACACAAGAAAAAGACATTGGAGTAGATGGTGTTTCTACAGGTGATGGAGGTTTTATCTTAATAGGAACATCTCAAATAGGCCAAAACTTTGAATTGATGGCAGCTAAGATAAATGATACAGGTGATACCTCATGGATGCAAAAATTCCCTAAAACAGGTCATCAAAAAGCCTTTAAAATCATAAAAACAACAGATGGGAACTATCTTATCTCTGCAAGTTTTGAAAATAAAAATGGACAAAACAATGTCCGTCTTATCAAGATTGACAATCAAGGCAAGACTTTATGGGAAAACAATTATTTTAATGAGGCAGATGAGCAACTAAATGATATATCTATGGATCTAAAGGGTAATATCATAGGTGTGGGCTATTCTCAAAGTCAAACACAAGCTGATATGGATGCTCTTGTACGGTATTTTGATCATAATGGAAAAGTAATATGGGAAAGAAAGTTCGGAAAAGATAGGCAAGATGCCTTTAAGGCCGTTTCCCTCTTGCATGACAATACCTTTGCCATAGCAGGATTTTCAAAATCTTTTGCCGACAAGGCAAGGCAAATATGGATACTGAAAATGCATGATGATGGAAGTATGGTTAAAATAAAAATCAAGAAATACCAAGGACTTTATCAAGCTCTCATTGAAGAGTTTAAAAATGACAAAGAGGTTCATATATATAAAGACTTGCATATAGCACATGACGGCCTCATCTTTAAACAAGGCAGTTCAACTCTAACAAGTATGCATAAATCAACCCTGCAAGCCTTTATGCCACGCCTACTAAAGGTATTAGCACTCTATAAAGAAGATATCAAGAACCTAAGAGTAAATGGCTATACATCAACAGAATGGAATGCACCGCCAACACTACGTTACCTGAACAATGCCCATCTATCCAATGACAGAGCCATGCATATACTAGATTACTCTTACCAATTAAAGCCTGTAAACAAATACCATGAATGGCTCACGCAAATACTAAGTACAGACGGATATTCATACTCAAATCTAATATACGCAAAAAAAGAAGAAAACAAAATAAGATCAAGAAGAGTAGAATTCCAAATCAGCATAAAATAAAAAGCTTAAAAAAATAAAGCTTTTACAAGCATCAAAAAAATGAAAAATACAAAGATTATTGGAATAAAATATAAATTGACTGAATAAGCCCATTTAACAAAGATTAAAAGTTAAGATTTAATGTAGATTGTGTTTGAAGTAGAGTTGAAGGCGTACGTTAGTACGCCGATGCTATACTCAGACGCAAAGTGCGCTGAATATTAGCTTTTAATTATCCACAAGAAGGAACGTTTCCTGAATCTGAACCGTACTGGTATAAGAAATCTTTCAAGTGTGGAGCAAGTTTTTTGAACTTCTTACCACCAAAGAATTTTTCACCCTTAGTACCCTTATGCTTCTCAATAATTAAAGCAGCTTCATTTTCAAAAAGTGCAGTCCAACCGTCTTGAGTTTGCATAGATGCACCTTTTGTACCATTACCATGACATTTCTTACATG
>CBFDAB010000046.1:0-15254 GCA_965602745.1 uncultured Campylobacterales bacterium | reverse complement strand
TATACAAAATAGGTATTTTTTCCTCTTATTTTCGCCTCATACATGGCTATATCCGCGCATTGTAGAAGTTTATCTGCTTCGAGTGCATGTTCAGGAGCGATTGCAACTCCTATACTAGCCGTTGTAGAGATAGAGTGTCCCCCTAATAGCATTGACGCAGAGAGACTGTCTAAAAGACGTTTTAACACCAGATCTAATTCATCCCTAGATATTTCATTCTTTAAGAGTGCTACAAACTCATCTCCGCCTAAACGTGAAATCAAATCTTCTTCTTTTAAGAGATTTTTCAGTCGTGCTCCTATGACTTGAAGCATCTCATCTCCAACCTTGTGTCCCATCGTATCATTGATAACTTTAAAGCGGTCCAAATCGATAAATAAGAGCGTTAGGCTCTGATCTTCTTTTAGGTTTTCTAAGGTACTGGTGAGTTGTTTTAGAAGATGAGAACGATTTGAAAGTTTAGTTAAGGAATCAAAATGTGCCAATTGATAGAGTTCATCTCTAGCCTCTTTTTGTTTGCTTATATCCACTCCTGAGGCAATATATCCTACCACCTTTTCATTTTCAATGATTGTTGCAAAGCTCCATGAGACGATACCCATAGGCTGATCCCCACTGCCCAAGGTAAGCTCAATGACATCTTCACTTGTAAAGGTATTATTGAAAAGTTTTTCTTGCGCTATCTTCATCATTTGCTTCTCTTTGGAAAGATAAAGCAGATCTAAAAATTCGTGATTAAGGACTTCTATCTCTTCTTTTACAAGAACTTGCAAGCCTTCTTTGTTGATAAGAGATATTTTTCCTTCTATATCAACAACGACGATAAATACTTTTGCAATATCTAGATACTGTTGTAACTGTTTTTGAGATCCTTGGAGCCTTTTATATTGCTCTTGTATATGACCAGCCATATTATCAATACTATCACCTATATACCCAAGTTCGTCATTGCCTTTCATATCTATTCTTGCCGAATAGTCACCTTGGGAGTAAGCTTTTATCGTATCAATGATCTTTTTTGTACGTTCTTTTATATTAAAATAGAGCACAAATGCCACAAAGAAGATAAGAGCAAGATATCCGCTCAATGAGACGAGTATCTCTTCTTGAAGTTCATATCTAACCTCTTCTCGTTTTTTATAAAGATTAAAAGAGCTCACTAACAAAGCACTGCTTAGTCCTTCATCTTTGAGAGGTTTTTGCATAAGATCATAAATAGGGTAAATACTGTCAATATGTTCAGTTCCATGTATATTGTCTATATCTGTAAAACCGAACTTATGTTTTTTAAATTTTTCCATATAGCTATGAATATATGATGAATCGATAGTATTGATATCTTTTCCCAGCTGAGAGAAGTCGGTAGAGTATACAATAGTCCGGTCTTTAGAAATAACATATATATAATTGAGTGTCGGATCAGATGTCAGTCTGGATATTTCCAACTGAATGTGATAAAAATTCTTCTTTCGGATCAGATCATCTATAGTACCTTGGAGTTCATGCATTCTTTGCTTAATGCGAAATATCTCATTTTTTTCAAGAGTCTGCATCTTTGAAGAGACCGTTTCCGTATAGGTAAAATAGGTCGTGATGATAGATGCGAGTACTAAGGTAAGAACAAAAATAAGGTGAAAAGAGTAACGACCCAACACTTCACTCCTCCATCATAAATTCGTTGTTTAAAAAAGGTGAGATAGAGATGCCCCCGGTAGGATGTCCCAGCTCTTCTAAAACGCTGATAAGCTTTTTAGAGCTTTTTATCAATATAGATCTCTTCGTATCTAACAAGATACGATTGTCTTCTTTATTTTGGAACTTAATAAGGCTCATACTCTCTATGTATTCATCTATTGAGATCTGATGGCGTTTAGCTGCGTAAGCTGCAAATTCTTTTGGCTTTTCTTGAGCATATTTCAAAGATTTAAACCATCCATTTATCAAACTTTTTACGACTTCAGGATGACTGTTTTTATAATCTTTACGAACAACAAGAACATCAATCACTTCATTAGGAATAGATTTTGAATTAAAGATCTCAACTTTTCCAAGTTTCAAAAGTTTTGAACGGTGAGGTTCAAAGGTAACGGCAGCATCAATTTTTCCTGTTCTAAAGGCTGCAGAAGCTTCTGAAGATAAGATAGACACGATCTCTATATCTTCTTTTTTTAAACCCGCTAACTCTAATGCACGCATTCCTACATAAGCACCCACTGCGCCCGCCTCTACTCCCAGACGTTTTCCTTTTAACTCAGCTACAGATGTGATCTCTGTATTAGCTAAGATCACGTCAGCACCATCTGAAATATCCATTATCAGTACAATCTCAAGCTCTACACCCTCGCTAAGCAATATTAAGGTCTCATCCAGAGTAAATGAGCATGCTTCCAAGGCTCCATTCTTAAAGGCACGAATAGCGTCCGTATTAGAAAGGTAATCTATAAGTTTAATTGGTTGATTATCATAATACCCTAATGATCGTGCCGTATAAAACGGCTCATAACCCGGCCATAAGACACTTCCTATTCGCATAGTCTCAATAGGCTTGGATGTACAACCCAGCACAAGAGATACTACTAAAAGGATAATAAAATGATTCAAGTACTTCATAACAACTCCTATTAAACGTCGTTATTATTATTATTGTAGTACTAATATATTAAAAGGGAAGTTTGTTTTTTTGAAAAAGCAAGGTTTTAATGTGGGCTTAACATTCGTATAGCCAAGCCTTGTTAAAAGGCTTTAGCTAAGGAGTGTTAATCTACCCAAAGATAGAGATCATAACACCGGCAGCAACGGCAGAGCCGATAACACCGGCTACGTTTGGACCCATTGCATGCATCAGAAGCATGTTGTTACGGTCATATTCCATACCGACTTTATTTGATACACGAGCCGCCATAGGAACCGCAGATACACCTGCAGAACCGATAAGAGGATTGATCTTTGTTCCCGGGAACATATTCATGATCTTTGCCATAAGCACACCTGCTGCTGTTCCTACTGAGAATGCAGTAAGACCAAGTATCAAGATCGCCAGAGTATCTACTACTAAAAACTGATCTGCTGCCAGTTTAGAACCAACACCAAGACCGAGGAAGATAGTAACGATATTGATCAAAGAGTTTTGAAGAGTATCATTAAGACGCTCAACAACACCCGACTCTTTTAAGAAGTTTCCAAACATAAACGCACCGATAAGTGGTGTTGACTCAGGTAGAACCATAATCGCTAAAGTCAGTACCATAATCGGGAATACCAGCTTTTCAAGACGGCTTACATGACGAAGTGTCACCATCTTGATCTTACGCTCATTTTCTGTTGTCAACGCCTTCATAATCGGAGGCTGGATAATAGGGACAAGCGCCATATATGAGTATGATGCAACCGCAATAGCACCTAAGAGTTCAGGTGCAAGTCTGGTCGCGATAAAGATTGATGTCGGACCATCTGCTCCACCGATGATAGAGATCGCTGCTGCCTGCTGAAGCGTAAAGTCGAACATCTCTGTATATTGAGAAAGTGCAACTGCACCAACCAATGTTCCAAAGATACCAAACTGCGCTGCTCCGCCAAGAAGTGCTGTCTTAGGGTTAGATAGAAGAGGACCGAAGTCTGTCATTGCACCGACACCCATAAAGATGATAATAGGAAACATCTCATTTGCAAGACCCATATTATAGATAACACCTAAGAAACCATGTGCTCCTGCCATATTTGCGATTGGAACGTTTGCTAACAAACCGCCAAAGGCTATAGGTAAAAGTAGAAGTGGCTCATATCCCTTTGCAATCGCAAGATAGAATAGGAAAAAAGTCACAATAATCATTAATACACGTCCCCATGACTTATGAAAATCACTCATCTTTTCACCATGAGCACTTAACTCATTAGGATCAGGATTCATAATGGCATAAACACCTGTTGATTTCAAAAATCCTATAGCCATCTCGCCCATAGGCTGAGACTTATAGGTCTCTTCTTTGTGTGTACTAGACACACCTTCAGTAGGCTCTGCCTGCGTTGATGCAAAAGCAGAAAACGAAAGTGCTATCAGTACAAAAAGTTTAATTAATATATTTTTCATAAATAACCTATCCAATTACTGCTACAACTTGACCTTCGACAACCTTGTCGTTAGTCGCTACGTTGATTGATTTAAGAACACCGTCGTGAGGAGCTATAACATCTATTTCCATTTTCATGGACTCAAGAATTAAAATAACATCACCCTCAGCTACACTTTGGCCCGGATTAGCAACGATTTTCCATACGCTTCCCGGAAGAAGAGCTTTAATGTCTTCACCCTCACCTGAAACAGGTGCAGAAGTCTGTAGACTTTCTCCATTTACGGCAGTTACTTGAATATCTGCATTTCCTTCAGCAACTTGAACGCTGAACTTTTCTCCGTTTACTACTACTGTGTAAGATCCTGAACTCATATCTGAACTCCCTTCTTTTGGCATATCTGAGATTTTTCTAACATTTACTTCGGCTTCACCTTTTAAGAAAGTGATACCTTTTTCTTGACAAGCGGCTGCAATGAAGATATTTTCTTCACTTGTTTCAATATCTTCTGATACAAGTTTTGTCTTCCAGTATGCTAATGATTTAGTCTCATCTTTATCTGCTAAATCAATTGCATTTTCTGTTGTCGGCTCAAGATTAAGCTTTTCAGAAGCGATCTTAACGATCTCTGGATCCGGAGCAACAGGTGTTTTACCAAAATAACCAAGAACCATCTTTCCGTAACCCGGAGCGATAGCCTTCCATGGACCCTGCATCACATTATTAAGAGCTTGCTGGAAATAGAACTGAGAAACAGGTGTTACAGATGTACCGTAACCACCGCGTTCAACAACTTCTCTCATAGCATCAATAACATCAGGGAAACGTTCCAAGATATTATTATCACGCATCATTTGAGTATTTGCAGTCAAGGCACCACCAGGCATTGGCGAGAATGGGATAAGTGGAGATACCATAGTTGCTTCTGGAGGCATAAAGTAGTCTGCCAAAGAACGCTGAACTTCTTTTTCATAGGTAAGGATCTTATCGATCTCTAAACCGCCAAGATCGAAGTCTGAGCCTTTTGTAGCGTGTAGCATAGTAAGGATATCAGGTTGGCTTGTTCCACCAGAAACCGGTGCAGCGGCCATGTCTATACCATCAATACCCGCTTCAAGAGCTGCTAAATAACAAGCAACCGAAACACCTGCAGTCTCATGAGTATGAAGACGTAAATGTGTACCTTCAGGAACAAGTTTCCTAGCCATCTTGATAGTCTCATAAACTTTCTTAGGAGATGAAGTCCCTGAGGCATCTTTAAAACAGATAGAGTCGTAAGGAATACCAGAATCTAAGATCTCACGTAACTTCTTCTCATAAAACGGTACATCATGCGCACCAGTACATCCAGGAGGAAGGTCCATCATCGTTACAACAACTTCATGTTTAAGACCATGATGAGAAATTCTTTCACCTGAGTACTTAAGGTTTTCAATATCATTCAGTGCGTCGAAGTTACGGATAGTCGTTGTACCATGCTTTTTAAATAACTTTGCATGCAGGTCAACAAGTTCTCTTGAACCTGTATCGAGCATTACTGTATTAACACCACGTGCAAGTGTTTGAAGGTTTGCATCCGGGCCAACGATCTCACGGAATCTGTCCATCATTGTAAAAGCATCTTCATTTAGATAAAAATATAAAGACTGAAAACGTGCACCGCCTCCAAATTCAAAGTGAGTAATCCCTGCTTCTTTCGCTGCTTCTACTGCAGGAAAGAAATCATCCATTAATACACGTCCGCCAAAAACAGATTGAAATCCGTCACGAAACGTTGTATCCATAATATCGATAAACTTCTTGGCCATCTTAATCCTTAACTTTTGTCGTTGTTATGATGCATAATCGCTGCAGTAACTGCCGCGACCTTTGCGCTATTATTGTTTTTAGCTGAGTTGCTTTTCTGCGCAACTACCGGTTCAGGAAAAAATTTATGTGTAACATATGACATAATATTCATTGCCACAATCATAAGAACAAGGAAAGAAAAAACTGTCCCCATTCCTAGAAGCATAAATTTAAAACCCTCGAAAACAAGATTTTCCATGTTTTCCCTTGTATAAAATAGTTTTGCTAATACTCGTGTAAAAATCTTTAAATTCTCATGTAAAAACTAAAACAAGAAAAGGTTTTTTCTTCACTGTTACTATTTTTCATTTAAACTTGAATACATGTAAAAATTTGTTCTCAAATGTTATATTTTAAATTTTTTTTGATAACATGTCGAAATTAATCTTTAACCTGATAGGGGCACAAATGAACTTAGATAAGATTGGATATGGTGAAAACCCTGACAATATTAAAGCAATTATAGAAATTTCTGCTGGTTCTAACATCAAATATGAAATTGAAAAAGAGAGCGGTGCTCTTGTGCTTGACCGTGTTATGCACTCAGCTATGTTTTACCCTGCAAATTATGGTTTTGTCAACCAGACACTTTCTCAAGACGGGGATCCGGCAGATATCTTAATCCTTACAGACTATCCAATGGCAGAAGGCTGTGTCATAAACTGTCGTCTTGTCGGGGTTTTGATTATGGAAGATGAGAGCGGTATTGATGAAAAACTTCTTGCTGTCCCTACAACTAAAATCGATCCGACTTTTGAAGAGATCCAAGACTTAGGTGATATTCCTAAACACACTCTAGCAAAAATCAAAAACTTCTTTGAGACATATAAGATGCTAGAACCAAATAAATGGGTAAAAGTACAAGGTTTTGAAGACAAGGTATCTGCAACAAAGATCTTAGAAGATGCTATTTCTAACTATAAATAAAATAACAAGATTAAGAAGTCCTCTTTAGGAGACTCTTTTATCCCCTCTGTTATAATCACTAAACTATAAAATTTTAAGGTTACACATGATCGCAGGTATGTTCGAGCAAGAGCTAATGGCTTATATTCTTTTTGGAATTATTTTAAACTTTATCTTTTCACTTCTATTTGGTATTTACCTAAGTAAAAATATTGGTATGCAAGAGATGATAAAAACTAAGGGAGAAAGGGTACAATCTTTCATTATGCGTCTGACTATTCTTATCCCTTATGCAAAAATGCTACTTACACTCTATAGAGTAGCTATCTTACAATTTTACTTCCTTAATCAAGGAAAGAGTCATAAAGAGTTTTGGATCTATCTTACAAGCGAATAGTATAAGTATAAACTTTTTCCTTTGGAAAACCGCCACGGCTAGTTTTATAAACTCCGCTTCGCTTCTGGGTCTATTTAACAAGTGAGTTGTCTCAGTTGATTTTTTTATTTCGTAATAATCCACCTTCTTCTCAAAAGGATTAAAGAGTGAAAATATGTTAAATCCATTTAATCTGTCGACAAAAGAATAGACTCTTTTTTATTCTTCTTTTGGCAATAAAAAACAGTTTCGTAGATTCACATCTGCCCATATACCGACATCTGTACTCTTTGCTATTTTTTCCGCCTTCATAAAACGATTATTTAAGATCGAATCCTTATATATCTTTCCAGGAGGAACGCGCGCATACCCTTTCTCCAGCAAGGCCTCACTATAAGAGTATCCACTTGTAAGATGAAGAAGACAGGCACCCTCAATACCTTCTACCCTATATTGTTGTTCTACATATAATAAGGAGACCGCAAAAAACTTCTCTTTGGGGTCTGAACGTCTAAAATTTTTCAAATACTCCATACAGGTACCATTTATATCTGCGCGAAGCACTAATTGACTAACCGTATCAACACCATAAGGTTTACACAAAAAGGCTTTTTGTTTCTGTTTCATATGCAGGCTGTGATTATTCTCAACAGATTTCAAAAGGGCCAGTACAGTTCCGGCTTCTAAATTCCAAATAAGAACAACACAAAGTAAAGCACAAAGTATTTTCATTTAGTATCCTATATGTCTAATTTTAGTGTTACTTTTTGTAAAATAAATTCTATTATACTTCATTTTTTTACTAATTTTTTTCTTTGTAAACTTAAGAAAAAAGTATGTTTTATTTTTTTCTTAAGATATATAACTAATTGTCACAAATAAACTTAAGCTCATTTCCTCCTGGTGATAGGTATTTCCAAGTCATTAACTATTCATTTACTTAAGAGAATTATTTAGTAATATTATACAATGGATAAGTTCTTCTTTTTTAGTATAATTCCACGTTTGATTTTTAAGGGGATTATTTGATACGTAACTTTTCACTTTTTTTACTTCTAGCACTAGAGACCTTTGCCCTTTCACCAGAGCAGATCAAGGTTTTGCAGACTGTCAGAGATGTAGCACGTACTATACCAGACTACAAGGGTGAAACCTATGAAAACACTTTAGCCGCGATCTGCTTAACAGAGAGCAGTGCAGGTAAAAATATTATTGGTGACTTTAAAAAAGGCATCATTATTACAAAAGCCTCTTTAGGTACCATGCAAATTCAAGTTGCTACCGCGAGATACATTGCAAAAAGAATTAAGACTTTAACATGGATCAACTCATTAAGTGATGCACAAATTGCGAATAAACTACTAACAGATGTAAAAACATCCGCGCAGATTTCCGCCTATTATCTAACTGTTTTAAAGAAAAAACGCAAACACTATTTTAATATGGTCAGCGGTTATAACGGGGGAATGTCAAACAGTCCTTATTACAAGCGCGTAATGAAAAACATGAAAATCTTAAATAAATATATAAAAAACGGACAGTTGATTTAATTTAACTTTACTGTATAATAAAACCAAATATATGTCGTTTCTATATCTTTCGACACTATTAAGGGGTTTTATGCGTTACTTATTCATGCTTACTTGTCTATTCTCTTTTTTACAGGCAAATACACTTTCTCTAGAAACACTTCATAATGAAAAACGTGTTGCTTATGTCATAGGAAATGGTGATTATGATGAATCACCTCTAGAGCACTCTGTATCTAGTGCTCAAAAGATGAAAACATTTTTACAAAAAAACAATTTTAATGTCACTTATGCAGAAGATGCGAACAAGCGTGATATGATCAAAGGTTTACGAAACTTTAGCTCTAATATGCAAGCCAATAGTATTTCTCTTTTCTATTATTCAGGACATATGGTTCAGCTCAAGGGTAAAAACTATCTTGTCCCTATAGAAAACAGCGTTGACTGTGATTCCACGCTCTTACACAATGCAATTGAACTTGATGCCATCATCAGTAAAATGCAAAAAGCAGAAAGTCGCCTTAATATCCTTATTATAGATTCTGCATTTAAGAAGCCTTTTGGAGATGCTTACAGACCAAAGATAAAGGGTATGGCAGTCCTGAAAAAGATCTCTTCTACAGATATCATTCTTTCTACAACATCCAACAGTACTACAAACCCTTATCTCTTCACTGACAAACTTATTAATATTTTATCACTTAAGGGTGTATCCAATAAAGAAGGTTTCCAGACCTTCAAAAACAGAAACAAACAATCAAATATAAAACTTTCAAAACAAGACTTTTATTTTAATATACCTAAGAAGCTAGAAGACAAAGAAAAAAAAGAAGAAGAAGCATGGACTAAGACTTCAGCTTTAGGATCAATTACAGCCTACAATGCTTATTTATCCAGCTATCCTGATGGAAAATATGCCAAAAAAGCACTTACAGGTGTCAAAGAGTTAAAGAAAAAGATTACTGAACTTGCGCTGAAAGAAAAGGTGGATAAATCAGCAGAAGCTAAAAAACACAGAGATGATTTAGCTCAGGCAAAAAAGCTAGAAGATGAGGCTGCTAAGAAAGCGCATTTAGAGTCCAATGCAAAAGAGGAAACAGCTCTTATTGCAGCTCAAGAAGAGAAGAAAACATTAATTGAAAACACACGTTTTATTGAGCCTCTTATGGTCTTAATCAAGGCGGGTAGTTTTACAATGGGTTCTGATACAGGGAATGAGGATGAGGCACCGGCCCACCTAGTTAATATTGAAGAAGACTTCTATATTGGGAAACATGAGGTCACTAATGTTGAGTATAAAGAGTTCTTAGCCTCTAGAAAAACAAAAAATATGATTCCGCCTAACTGGACAACAGATATGCAACCCGCGGTTGGTGTTAGTTGGGATGATGCAACAGCATATGCTCAGTGGCTTAGTAACTTAAGCGGTAAGAGATACCGTCTTCCAACAGAGCAAGAGTGGGAATACGTAGCAAGAGCCGGAGCAGACACCCGATATTACTGGGGAGATAGAGATACCAGCCATAGAAAAGATTCTTGGCGTAAAGAGTATCCTGATAATGCTCATGATTATGCATGGATTAAGACGAATTCAGAAAATGTTTCTCACGATGTTGGCGTAAAAGAACCAAATGCACGCGGAGTATATGATGTCATCGGAAATGTATGGGAATGGTGTTCTAATGCTTATACTGCAAACTACAAGGCACCCGTAGAAGAAGAGAGTTTAAAGATAATCCGAGGCGGTTCATGGTTTTCAACTCCGCAAGAGACAACACTTTCACACCGAGGTTCTAATGTAAATGACTTTAGCAGCTATAACATTGGGTTTAGACTTCTAAGGGAAAAATAGTATAATAATATACTTGCTTAATACCTATAGTACTAAAAAGGAGAAGAGATGATCGATTTTAAACTCAAACTAATACTAACCATACTTTCATCTATTCTCTTTTCTCTCATCTTTATAATGCTCGCCCTTGTCCTGCCCACAGGATCAAATAAAAGTGGAACCATAAAAAAAGAAGCCCCTCAAACCAAGTTTCAAAAGATGTCAAAAAGCATGCACGAAGGCTTTAATAAGTAAGTCTCTGCTCTTATTACTCATTAACCCACAAAATTAAAAATAGATTTACAGATAAGAATAGGATCAAAGTCGTTCTATGAAGTTTTTATGTTGTATTTTTTTTGAATTATAAGTGGTGGGTTCAGAGTGACTCGAACACTCGACCACTCCGTTATGAGCGGAGGGCTCTAACCAACTGAGCTATGAACCCACTTATGTTGCAAGGCCGAGATTATAGGGTTTTATTTCTTATATCTAACTAAAGTCAGGTATATATTTTAAAAAAACTTTTTTACTTCGCCAAAGGGTCTATCAGTCGCCTGTCTGAACTATAGTAAAAGGTAAACCTAAATGCCAATAAGTTTTGTAAAACTGCGATAATTATCATAAAATTAACAAAGCTGCTTCCCCCGTAAGAGAACATAGGCAAGGGAACGCCGACAACAGGTGCAAAACCGATAGTCATAGCGATGTTAACACTCATATAGATAAAGAAGAGAAAGGCCAAGGAGAGGCTTACTACCTTTATAAAATAGTCCTTATTTGACCATGCGGTTGAAAAAAGGTGCAAGATCAATGAGGCGTAAAGTGTTATGAGTATGAAACTGCCTAGAAAACCGAAACGTTCAACAACATAGGCAAAGATAAAATCACTTGAGGCAATAGGTAAAAACTTCATCTGCGTTTGGGTAGAGCCTTCTACACTCTTTCCGCTAAGACCACCTGAACCGATAGCAATAATGGACTGCTGAACATGATAAGATGGTTTCTCGCTGAGAAAATCATGAATACGTTTTTTTTGATAATCATGGAGTTGTCCGTACAGAAGAGGTGCAGACAGGAGGAGTATAGCGGCCAGACTTGCCCAGATCTTCCAATATACACCAATCACAAACAGTACCCCAAAACCCAATAACATTAAAACCATTGCCGTCCCAAGGTCCGGTTCTTTTGCGATCAACAAAAATGGAAGAAGAATAAAAAAGCTCAGCTTGGCAAAATCTTTTAACCTATATCCATCATGAGGCGGCGGATTTTTACTGATAAGATAAGCGAGCATAAGGACAAAGGCCGGTTTAATAAGCTCGGAGGGTTGAAGTGTAAAGTTGATAAAAGGAAGTTCTAACCAGCGTTTTGCACCCAAACGTGAATGTCCAAATAACTCAACCGCTATCAATAAGCCGATATTGAGCCAATAAACAAGAGGGATCAGCCATGAAAAACGCCGAATGGGAAAAAGAAAGAAAAATATAAAGGCAATCAGACTAACAAGGACATAGACGGTGTGCTTATGCGCGAGTGCTGGAACAATCTCTGCTATCAACATCCCTGAAACAAGGATAAGAGGCGTAATCAAGGCCATCAATATATAATCAAAATGTGCTATAATTCGGCGATCTATTTTTTTAAACATGTGCGAATTATATCACTATATGAACCTCTTTAGTATGCAAAAAATATTTTAATAAAAATTTTCTACACGCCAAGGCTATTAATGCAAGAAACTTCAAGCTACATTTGTGAGACACTTGAACGACTCGATAAGTTCTTAAGTACCTCATTAGAGACAACCCGTAATCAAGTCCTTTCACTCATCAAAGACGGTTGCATAAGTGTTGATGACAAAATCGTCACGAAAACAGGTCTTAAGCTCAAAGTGGATCAAGTAGTAAAAATTGATTTTCCTGAAGCTATTGTCACCCAACCCCTAGAGATCGATTTTGATGTTGAGATCTTATATGAAGATGATGACCTTCTTGTTATTAACAAGCCTAAGGGCCTGACCGTACATCCTGCACCTTCTGTTAAAGAACCGACGCTCGTAGATTGGCTTAAGCACAAGGGTATTCGGCTTTCTACCATCAGCGGTGAAGAGAGACACGGGATCATTCACCGTTTAGACAAGGGGACAACCGGTGTTATGGTTGTTGCTAAAAACAATGAGGCTCATGAGGCTCTTTCAAAACAGCTTCAAGACCGTACTATGGGACGATTTTATCTTGCTATCATCAACATCCCTTTAAAAGAAAATATTATTATAGATAAACCTATAGGACGAAATGCTACAAACCGTTTGAAAATGGCCGTTAGAGAAGACGGTAAGCAGTCTAAAACTCAATTTACTAAGCTCTACCCATCTAAAGACGAAAGAACTGAGCTCATTGCGTGTAAACTTTATAGCGGACGTACTCACCAGATCCGTGTTCACCTAGAAAGTATAGGTCGAGACATCATTGGTGACCATTTATACGGATTTAAGAGCAAAGAAGATAAAATCAGCGAGATTTTCTTACATGCGTATATCTTATACTTTGTGCACCCGACTTCAGGCGAGAAAATGGAGTTTATTGCACCTATACAAGAAGGCATAAAGAACTATTTGAATGATAATTTTGATATGGAGTTTATTAATGAAGCAACAAATCCTCGCAACTTTTCTCGTCACTTTACTCTTTCTTAGCGGATGTACAAAGCAGCCAAGCCCTTCTGAAGCACCTCAAATTGATCCAAGCTTGACTAAGGTAAAAGTCAACGGTCATATTGAGTCTATGAGCAGTATCGCCTTTGAGTGGGAACCTTCTACAAATACAGAGGTCAAGGGATATTATGTTTATCGTAATAACCCTGAGTCCAACGATAAAGAGCTAAAGCGTCATGCTAGTGTAAAAAGCCGTTTTTTCTCACACTATACAGATAGTGATTTAGTGCCAAACACGACCTATGTATACAGATTTTCTGCCTATAATGAAAAATTTCAAGAATCAGATGCTTCTAAGACTTACAGAGTCACAACAAAACCTGTTTTAAGTTCGGTAAGCTTTTTTGACGCCATAGGAAACATGCCACGTATGGCAAAACTTATCTGGCGTCCGCATGATAGTCCTGCCGTAAAAGAATATATATTAGAGCGCCAAACCATTGAAAAAGCAGACTGGGAAGAGATTGCCACGATCAAAAACCGTTTGCAAGCGGAATATATAGACAGAGGCTTAGACGATAATCGTGTTTATAAATACCGTCTGCGTGCAGTAACTTATGAAGATATCAGATCAACGCCTAGTGATATTGCCAAGATGGTAACAAAACCTCTTCCTGAAGAAGTACAGAAGCTTCAAGCCACAACTTCTATCGCCAAGCAGATCAAACTTAGCTGGGATAGAAGTAGAGAAAACGATCATGCTTACTATAAGATCTACCGTTCTGACTCGGGAGACGGCGCATATGATTATTATGTAAAACTCAATGAGACTGAGTTTGTAGATGAGATAGATGAAGACGGGCAGAACTATTATTATAAGGTAACAGCCATTGATAAAGATGATTTAGAAAGTCTTCAGCAAAGCGCACCGGCACACGGGAGCAGCTTAGAAAAGCCAAATACTCCGACCTTTATAGATGCACTTGTACAGAACAATGCAGCCGTATTGACCTGGAAAAATAATGATACACGCACCAAAACTTACACTGTAATTAAATCGACTAAAGAAGGCTGGATAAGCTGGACGACACAAGAGATAACAGGTATTTCACAAGAGACATACACCGTAAAAGACCTCAAGCCTGATACAGAGTATAAATTTCAAGTAGTAGCCGTAGATCAGTATGACATTATGTCTGAACCGACTAAAGCAGCCGACGTGTTGTTTTCAACTCCTGATAGATAAAGATTCAAATGCCTCATATTCAAATTCAAAGTTTCAAAGAAGTTGCCTTTCCATTTTCACATAAGGGCATAGACTTCGATTTTATCGCCTCAAATGTCAACTATCCTGATGAAAAACTCATCTGTGCCAAGAGTGAAGAAAAGACCTTTTTACTGCAAGTAAAAAAAGGTCAAGAGAACTGGCTTTTAAAAAGTGATAAGGTGACTCGTATCTCTCCTAACTTTCATATCAAAAATGCCATCCAAGCTTATGCGGATAAGGCCGGTTTAGAGACACTGTTTTCTAACCTTGCGCAAAAAGAGCACCACCATAGAGAAAAAGAGTCTGCTCTTAAACCTATGGAGTTCTTTGCTGAGTCATTTCCGCAGGCAAAGGAGATCTGGGTAGAGGTTGGTTTTGGTTCAGGTGTACACCTGATACATCAGGCAAAAGAAAATCCTGATGTCCTTCATATTGGAATAGAGATACATAAGGCTTCCATTGAGCAGGTACTTAAACAGATATCTATTGAAGACTTAAACAATGTAATGCTAGTTGATTTTGATGCAAGACTCTTCTTGGAGTTTGTTCCCTCAAATCTTGTAGGACGTATCTTTGTGCATTTTCCTGTTCCATGGGATAAGAAACCGCATAGACGAGTTATCTCTCACCCCTTTATATCAGAGTCTCTTCGCGCCCTAAAAAAAGGCGGAACCTTAGAACTAAGAAGTGATAGTGAAAACTATTTTGCCTACTCTCTTCAGACTTTTTTGGAACTCAATCAGAGTGACTTTCAAGTGCGTAAAAACCAGAATATC
>CBFDAB010000045.1:0-15505 GCA_965602745.1 uncultured Campylobacterales bacterium | reverse complement strand
GTTTTGAAGTCCGTCAAGTGCCTCATTTTGTTCCATCAACGGAAGCTCTTTGAGACGGTGAATCCACTCACGCTCAGCAAGATCACCAGACTCTATAGCACATCTGAAACGTGCCATAACATCTTCATCAACAAAGAATTTTTTCTCTGGGTCAAAACCGGCTGCTGTTTTTGCCTTGGCAATAACATCATCACCAAGAGGCGCACCGTGGGCATGATGAGAACCTTCAAGTTCACCCGCACCCTTAGCAATAAGTGTGTTCGCGATGATAAGAGAGGGTTTGTCAGAAGACTTAGCGCGTACTATTGCTGCGTCTATCTCTTCAAAATTATGACCGTCTATCTCTTGAACGTCCCAACCCTGAGACTCAAAACGTTTGTGCATGTCTTCAGAGATACTAAGTTCTGTCGAGCCTTCGATCGTGATGTTGTTTGAATCATAGATCAAGATTAGATTATCAAGTTTGTTATGTCCTGCTATAGAACATGCCTCATATGACAGACCCTCTTCAAGGTCTCCGTCACCGCATAAGCAGTAAACACTGTGGTCGATTACTTTTGCAGTCTCAGAGTTTGTCTGTGCGCCGACATACTTTGAAGCCATAGCAAAACCTACAGCATTGGCAATACCCTGTCCTAATGGACCTGTTGTGATCTCAATACCTTCTGTATGGCCATATTCAGGATGTCCAGGAGTCTTCGAATCAAGCTGACGGAAATCTTTTAGGTCTTGCAGTTCAAGTCCGTATCCCCACAGGTAGTATAAAGAGTATATAAGACCTGTTCCGTGTCCGCCTGAAAAAACAAGACGGTCACGGTTTAACCATGATGGGTTCTTGGGGTTGTGAGAGAGGTGCTCACTTAAGACTACAGCGATATCCGCTAGTCCCATTGGTGCGCCCGGGTGGCCTGAGTTTGCTGCTTGAACCATATCGGCTGCTAAAAATCGTATCGAATCTGCCATCTTTTGACGCATGATGTTTCCTTGTGTGTTCTGGGTAAATAAATCAAACTCCACCTAAGTGGGTTTCAATTTGCTTACTTATGACGTATTAAATATTGTGAAAGTATAGGGGATAGTTCCTGATAAAGCTTTTCGTCAAAACTTTTAAGTTGCTCATTTAAATCTTTGGCTAAAGAGTTCGCTTCATCCATTGCACCATCAAGTCCCAGAAGTGTCACAAAGCTGTTCTTGTCCCCGTCATTTTGTGTAGTCTTGCCGGCTTCTTCTGTACTTTGAGTCACATCCAAGATATCATCTTGGACTTGAAAAAGAAGTCCAAGCTTGATCCCAAAATCATATATCTTAGACTCTAACTCTTTTTGACCGGAAATAATCGCGCCCATCTTTAATGCAGCCGCAATAAGCTTTGCTGTTTTATTGATGTGAAGGATCTTGATCTTCTCTAAACTCAGGTTCTGGTTTTCAAACTGACAATCAATCGCCTGACCAAGGACCATCCCTGAAAGTCCACCATTAGCAGAAAGCTCACGGATCAACTTGACTCTTACCTCGTCTGAAAAGGCAGAGTTTGCCAAAACTTCAAAGGCGTAGGTGTTTAGTGCATCCCCGGCTAAGATCGCAGTGACTTCATCATACTTGATATGAAGTGTCTCTTTGCCGCGGCGAAGATCGGCATCATCCATAGCAGGAAGGTCATCATGTATAAGGGAATAGGTGTGAAGTAGTTCTATTGCATAAGCCGCGGCATAGGCTGAGTCAACTAAAAGAGGGGTATAGGCACGCACCACCGCTAAAAGAAGTGCCGGTCTAAAACGCTTACCGCCTGCAAGTAACATCTCATGAAGGGCTTCTTCATAATGAGGATGAAAACTTGGAGCCTTTGGAAGATGTGAAGATAAATATGCTTCAAAGGCTATGCCTTCTTCAGTAAAAGTTTTGCTTTCTTTATTCAATGCCTGCAATAGTGCCTACTCTTTTAATGGTTTTGTTTATGAACGAAATTATACATGTTTATTACTGTTTTACGGCTTAGCAAAGTGGATAAAAAAGTCAAATCCGTTTCGTTTAAAGAGCAGGACAATCATCTTGTTTTCACTTGTTTTTTCTTGCGATAATATACCACGTATATCAGCCAGAGTCTTGACCTCTTTGCCCATTACATAAAGGAGTCTGTCCTCTTTTTTGATCTCATACTGCGGGTTATCTTCTTTGACTACAAGCTTCTCATCAAGCTGAAGTCCAAAAAGATCAAAAAAACTATCAGGGATAAGTCCTCCGCTAAGACGCTTTTTCAGGGTGACCCTCACAGTAAGCTCTTTCTTACCGCGAAGAACGACAAAGCTGTGTTTGCTCTGCGGTACTGCAAACAATATCTTGCGGCTGATCTGTGCAGCACTTTTTGCCTCTGTCTTGTCCATGTATAAGATCACATCATCTAATAAGAAGGGTGAGTCTACAAAAAATGGGTTCACCTCAACAACACGCACACCTTTAGCGTCTGCTAAACGAATCCCCATATCGCTATAAGATATTTTGTCTGACTCTAAGAAGTGGCGGATATACTCTTTTTCAATAATTCCTCTGTCTGTACTTAAACCGACTATTCCACAACATGTTCCGCTTATAAGAGAGTTATTAGGAGTTGGCTTTGAGAACTTTCCAAGTTGATTTAAACCGATCTGATGAGTTAAAAACCTGCCTTCTATAGACCCAGTCGGTGAAACAGCCGCGAGGTGTTTAGGATAATTATTATAAAACTTAAAGAGATGTTTAAAAGACTTGTCTGATTTCATAAGATTTAGACCTAAAAAAGGGTCTCGTTTTATGATCTTTTCTGAGGGCTCATCTTGAGAATAAAAAAGTACATATTGATTATTGATTGAAAAAGCTTGAGTATTTCCTATCTTAACAGAACTGACCTGGTATTTTAATTGACAGGATTTGAAGTCTTGCACTGCTGAAAATAGTGTTAGAGGGAGTAAAAAAAGTAAAAGATAAGAGAGATGGCTTTTAGCCATTATTTTTGTCCAAACATATTTCCGAGATTTCCCATACCGCCGAGAATACCCATTGCGGAGTTTTGTTTGTCCGCTTCCACCATCTTGTTTGCATCATTGATACAGGCAATAAGGAGGATTTGTAAAGATGACTTATCTTCAAGAAGTGAATCATCGATATTGATATCGATAACCTCACCCTTTCCACTCATCTTGATCTCAAGCATACCCCCGCCAGCTTTGGCGATATACTCTTTAGATTCCATTTCGGCTTCGAGTTTTTTTGCTTGTTCTTGAACTTGTTCGAGCATCTTGCTCATATCGCCCATATTTTCAAACATAAAAACCTTTTCCTTAGATCTCGTCTAAAATTTCGTCTATGTTATTATCGTCATCTAAGAGAACAACCTTAGGTGCATAAGTTTCAAGGTCTTTTTCATCATAAGTTGCGTAAGCAACAATGATAACCTTATCTCCCTTATGAACTCTTCTAGCAGCTGCACCATTTAAACAGATCTCGCGTTTACCGCGTTCACCTAAAATGATATACGTTGAAAAACGCTCGCCATTGTTGATATTTAAAATCTCAACTTTTTGGCCTACGCGCATTTTTGCTGCTTGCATTAGCTCTTCATCAATAGTAATTGAACCGACGTAATTTAAATTAGCATCAGTTACCGTCGCGCGGTGAAGTTTACTGTAAAGCATTTCCATTGTCATTTATCTTCCTTACTGAGCCATTTGCTTTATCATATCGGCAGGAGAGATCGCTTCATCCCATAATTCGCTATCAATAAGATACTCTTCTACAACGTTTCCGCCAATGATATGCTCGTCAATGATTTTTGTGATTTTTTCTTTTGTTAAACCTGCATACATAACATGTCCCGGTTCTACTAACATAAGCGGTCCTACATTACAGCGGTTTAAACAGCCTGTTTGAATTGGCAGTACGTTACCAACTAGACCTTTTTTCATTAAAGACATCGCCATAAACTGAAATAGGTCCGTAGTATCGGGTGTTACACATGATGGCTTACCAGGCATCTGTGGCGGTGCTGACTGTTGACACTTAAAGATATAAAACGAAGGTTGTGGCATTCCCATAAACTTCTCCTAATTGAAATTAATTTCGAAATTATACCCAATGAAAATTAAAGTCTTTATATAGCTTGAATTTATTAAGGTTTCTATCAAGTTATATAGTGATTTTTCTGTCCAAACAGGAATCTATACTAAAGCTTTATGACAAACTCTTCTCCATACGATTCTATCTCTTTAGTCAAATCAATCTCTAATGATTGAGGGCTAAGGCTAAAGCCTGTGTTCTTTTCTTGCTGGGGATCAAGCTGAATTAGATAAATACCGGATACAAGACCCTCAAAATACACCTCACCGTCAAGATCGCTTATACTATAAAACTTCTCTCCTGTTTGTCTGTTCAAGACCATCAACTTGATACCTGAAAATGCACTTCCTTTCTCATTACGAACAAGTACACAGATTGATTTTGACGTGTAGTATGGGAAATATACGTTTGCAAACTTATTCGGTCTGGAATAAAAGCCTATACTCTTTGCATCAGGTGTGTATATGTACTCACCGTTAGAAAAGACCTTTCCTTTTATTGCATTTTCCGCATACAGTCTTGTACTGTAAGAATAAGATGTACCGTCAGAAGCTTTATGAAGATTATGCGAGGAGTCATTAAGCGTCACTTCTGAATCCTTTAATATTTTCTCATCTTCATCATAGACTTTATTACCGTTTATATCTTCAAAAGGGGTGACTGCCACACCGCCGCTATTATGGTTATTGTGATAAGACTGGTATAAGCGATTCTCTTTATCGTTATATCCAAAGTTTGTAGAAAGTCCTATGATGACACTTCTGTCACCCAAAGACGAAGATGAGCACTGCAGAGATAAAGCAAACTTTTCAAAATTCTTTTTTAGATTAAATCCGGCCTTATGCACTTCATTTATATGATCTTTTGTGTATTCTAATCTGTAGTAGTATTTATTCTTTTGATTCTCCAGTTTTGTTGTCGTTGACACCATTCCCTTAAGATTATTATACAAGCTCTGAACAATAACATTCACCCCTTCTACAAGAGTATTTCTTAAAAAATCACTATGGTCAGTATAATATCCCTCTATTGAATAATCAATACTCGTCCTTGTATTGGGGATACTGGACTTTATAATATTGTTGATATATTTCACATACAGACTTTTTGTCAGATGATGAAGAAAAGAGGTGTTTTCTTGATACTCATCATATGTTTCAAACTGAGTGATCCCGCCTCTTATCTGCAAGGTATTGGATCCAAACTCCTGAGAATATGAGGTACCGTACCTATCCGTGTTCAGCGTACTGTTATGTATATAATTGAGTGTTATATTTGAGTGCAAAGAGAGATATGAGAGAGAGCCTTCAAAAATCTTGTCGATGATGTAGCTTGAGCTGTAAATGATATTTCCGTCGTAGTGTCCGTATATACCGGTGTAAAGCTCATCTTCACTTGTTGTATTGGACTCGCTTGGAGATTGAATATGCGATAGTCCCGCTCTTAGAGTAAGATTGGACTTAAGCCCATATTTTACATCACCTGTCAGATACTTGTTTTTGTCTATAGTGTTCTGTCCGGCAGAAAGGTCATAATAAAATTCCTCTTTTTTTAAGAGTGTCTCTTTTATCTGATGCACCTTCGAGATCTCGTCTCTTTCTCCGTGCGGACCGTATATCTTCAGATCAACAATATTAGAACCGTAAAAGATAGGAAGTTCGTAAGTATAATAACCCTGTTCATCAGAAAAGACAACAGCCTCGATCTGTTTGTTTTTATATATCTCAACTCTGGAAAGAGGGAAGGTAAACCCATTAATATTGAGCTTATTAAACTCGCCGTTAGATTGAATGACCTTATTGCTAAGCTTTATACCTCTAAAGTTTTTGGGTCTGAGAGTCTGAGAAGAGATATCTCCTAAGGTGATATTGTTGACGTATCTGTTTGAATTTATATACTTTTGGGTGAAGCTTGATGTATCTGGGTCAAGCTCTTTATTCGAGTTTCCATTTAGTATGAAAGAGGCATCTCCATAGAGAAACTCTGAGCCTCCGTACAAGGAGCAGGTAATAATGATCTATTTAACAATATAAGCGTAACGACCTACAAAGCTTTCCTGACTAAACACGGCCTATACAAGGTAAAAAGTCGAAAATAACTTTTTTTAGAGTAAAACTTTTAGATATTTTGCTTATGCCCTTATTAAGTATAAGCAGGGGTATAATACTAGTTAGAATAGTATTAAAGGATCAGTTATGAAAATTTTCTTGACACTCATACTTACTTTCGCGAGTCTGCTTGCTGCTTCTATGGACGGGAAACAGCTTCTTGAAGATAAATGTTCTTCTTGTCACATGCTAAACAGCTCGACTAAGGTCAAACAGACCAAGATCAGTGCTCCGCCTATGTGGGGTATTATGAGAAAACTTGACGACAGCTTTTCAAGCAAAGAAGAAGCTATGAGTTTTATGACTGATTATGTGATGAACCCGAGTGAAGAGAAGATGCTTTTTCCTCAGGCAGCAAAAAAACTGTTTGGCTTGATGCCCTCAATGAGAAAAGACCTTACAGATGAGGAGCTTCAGGCTATAGCTGAGTATCTTTATCGTTAAGGAAGGGTTTACTTCTTCTCTTTCAAGAGTTGTTTAATATCCAAGCCTATAGCTTCAGGCTTAGTGGCTGAACCATAACGCTTGAGCACATGACCTTCTCGGTCAATTAAAAACTTAGTAAAATTCCACTTTATAGACTCTGTCCATAGAATACCGCTTTTTTCATGCTTGAGATACTTATAAAGAGCAATAGCATTATCTCCGTTTACATCTACCTTGGCAAAGATATCAAAATGAACATCATACGTCCCCTGGCAAAAGAAGTGTATCTCCTTGTTGCTCTTTGGCTCCTGCTTGCCAAACTGATTTGAAGGAAAAGCAAGCACCATAAAGCCCTGATCCTTATAATCCTGATACAGTTTTTCCAGTCCTTCATACTGAGGCGTAAAACCGCACTCGCTCGCAACATTTACAATCAAAAGCACTTTACCCTTGTACTCTGACATAGATATCTCTTTTTCATCAATACTCTTTACTGTAAAGTCATAGATATTCATCGTGTTTTCCTTTGCATTTAAAATATTATTGAAACATAAAAGTGATAACAACAAAACAAAATAAGTTCTCATAATCTCCCCCGTGTTTATAGTAGCTCTATTTTAGCAGGCAATACTTACAGAGTCAAAAAGAACAGAAGATAAAGAAGTCAGCCAAGTCCCTACTGCTAAATAATAAACTTTCTTAGCTGATGATTTTTTAAATAAATAGCTTAAGTTAGTGCCACTCTTCACAGGGTGTTACTTTTCCTCATCTCTTCGCAAAAATACACGTACAAAATTCAGATCTTATGGTGATAACGTATAACGTATAGGCTAAATTAATAGTTTATAATAATTTAAATAAAAGAGAGTCAGGAGTATAGTTACATAAAGAAATTATGTTATTTACTGGTTTCTTTAATTTTTTTTGAGGAATATACTATGTTACTTACAAAATATCATCCCTTCGATGAGTTCAAGGACTTTAGCAGTAGGTTCAATTCACTCTTAAGCGAGTTTGAGAACAAAGAGTTTTCTTCTTTAAGTGACTTCAATCCTGTTGTCAATACACGAGAAGGGGAGTTTGCTTATCATGTTGATGCAGACCTTCCTGGTGTTAAAAAAGAGGATATCAAGATCAATGTCAAAGGTAACATGATTACATTATCAGGTAAACGCAGTCATAAAGAAGAGGTAAAAGAAGAGGACTATCATAGTCTAGAGAGCTCTTTTGGAAAGTTTGAACGAAGTTTCACCATGCCAGAAGACGCTGATGTAGAAAATATTACGGCATCTAATAAAGACGGCGTCTTGGAAGTCGTCATTCCAAAGCTCAAGAGCGAGAGTCAAAAAGTGAAAAAGATCGAAGTAAAATAATACTGTGAAAACGCCAAGGGGTATGATATGAAAGATAACGATCTTAAGATTGTAGTATTGGCATTGGTCGTAGTCGTAGCAATACAGGGCTATTATTTATATGATATGAATCGCTCTACAAAGCAGAAGCAGGCTTCTTCTGAGCTAAGTGCACTGTTTGTATTGCCGAAAATAAAACCTTTTGAAGGTTTTTTTGATGAAAAAGGCGACCCATTTTTAGAGATGGAACGCCTGCGCCGTGATATGGAAAACAGTTTCAGAGATTTTGATAATTTTTTTCAAACGACTCCCTCTTTTGATCAGTTTTATTCACGATTACAGCGTACTCCTCGTTTTGACATGAAAGAGCAAAATGGCAAATATGTCATAACAATAGAAGTCCCAGGTGCAAATAATAGTGGGATTGAGACGAAGATAGAAAATGGCTATCTTCTTGTAAGTGCGAAGGTCTCTGAAGAAAAAGATGATAACACAACGACATACTATAGACATGAACGTCATACGAGTAGTTATAAACGAGCTGTTCTTCTGCCAAGTGATACAGATGAAAAATCATTACAGAGTGAATATAAAGACGGTCTGCTTATCATCACATTAGATAAAAAGGCCCAACCTTAAAACCGCCGCGACCATGCTGATACAAAACATTTGAATATAAGGCATTTAAAAAATGTCCTAAATAGTGTTAACAGATCACTCACTCTTGTTAATATTATCAGTTCGTGCTGATTATAAAGTCTACAGCTTTATTTTAGAAGTTCCAGTGCATCTTTAGAGAGGCCTGCCCAAGCAGACTTCTCATCTGCTCTTATACTTTCTTCAAAAGCAGCCTTGGATTCCGTCTTTTTGCCTTCTTTCATCAGAAGAGATCCATACATATACTGAACGCGTGATTTATCTTTATCATTTAACTCATATTTGATGAGTCTGTTCAGCAGAGCCAGCTGCTCTTTCTCTCTCTTCTGAGCTTTGAGGACTTGAAGTGCAGCGAACTCTACAAAAGGAGACTGGGAATAACTCTTTGTCTTCTCCTGCAGACTCATTACCTTGTTTGAGTAGGTCTGGATAATAAGCTCATCTCCCTCTTTGAGTCCAAGTTTTATCATACTGACATAAAGTTCTATGTCATCATATTCCAGCCCTCTTCTCTTCTCTAGCTCTTTGATCGTATTGATCATACCCTGAGTATCTCCTAAACGCTCATACGCATAAAAAGTGTCTTGAAGTATGTCATCAAACTTTGAACTCTTTTCTACGTCTGAGAGTGTGATGACATCAGAGGCCACCTTCGTTAGTTCTTCATATTGACCTGACTTGTTAAGCGTCTTTGCGTAGTTATACAGCCACTGTAAACGCTTATCTCTGTCTTTTAGATGCTTTTGTGCCGTAGTTTTGGCTAAGCTATAGTTGCCTGTTCTATAAGCACAATCATATAAGCTCTCATCAAATCTTGTCTCTAAGCTAAGGTTATACTCTTGGCTTAGGTTTATCGCTCTGGCACATTCACCTTTTTCTAATGTCAAAAGAGCCAGTTCCTTAGCAGAGTCGTGTTTTAGTTCAAAATATACCACATAAATTTTTAAAAAGCCACCCTACATGTCCAACACCGCTTGTTAAATTTTATAACCCAAAAACAGTCTTGCTTTTTCTAGGGAAGCTTTCTGCCCTATCTCTTGATTGGCGTATTTCGTCTCAAGGTTTTCATATTCAGCGAGAAGTGCCGTCTTATTTGCGTCTGGCGGAGTATAGAAGAGTGAGTCCAGGGCTTTTTGGACATCAGCACTATAATCACCTCCGGCAAAGAGGGTTTGATACCTTTTCAAGGCTTCATAAGCTGCAGGTTTATCTTCTGTTTCACTTAGCCACAGACCAATATCTTTTATCATAGGCTCATAATAATCATCAAATTTTGGAAGGTACTCTGTGATAGTGATTAGAATGTCTGCACCTGTTTTTTGATGATTTCTATTGGCAAAGGTTCTTGCAGAATCATAATTTTCAGCTATATCATGAAGAAGATACTTCCCGTTTCCTTCTATGATCTTCTCAAACAGTTCAGCTGACTTTTTTGCATCACCTTTTTCTAAACTCAGTTTTGCCAAGCGAATTGCCGCCATAGACGCTATCTCAACATCTTGAGTCATATAAAGGGCTTTTGTAAAATACTTAGTAGAATCTTTTGCCTTGCCGCCTGTTAAGTATTGATCTCCCAAGAAGATCATACCTAAGGCTGCATACTTAGAATCTTTATACTCTTTGAAGAGTCTCTCATAAAAATAAGCACCGTCCGCCTGAAGTCCGACATTTGAGTACGCATTTGCTGTATAAGCAAGAACCTCTCCCATATTCTCGTCATCTGAATATTCACGCATGAATTCTTTAGAGACTTTTAGCAAGTCTTCATTTTCACTTGTCTTATGAAGTCCACGTATCTTATATAAAAGTAACTCAGCCTTGAATATCGTATCAGGAAAGCGCAAAAAAACATTGTCTACATTTTGAGCCAGCTGATCATAATTGCCTGCCTCATAAGCGTTCTTTATACGTACATAATCTGCAACATCTTGAACCTGATCCAAATGTATAGGTATTCCTGAAATATCCAAGGCACCAACAGATGGAAGCTTAACCTCAGACATCTCTATAGGAAAGTTCACTCCCAATTCCGGACTAAGTTCAGGATGTATAAGAGGAATATTCTCCTTATATCCAACAATCATCCAATGTTTAGAAAGCTTGTGCTCGCTGTATTGATAGATGTTAGCTTGTTTATAGAGTTTGTAGGAGATAGGAAGCAGCTTCATCTTGGCAAGAGGAAGGACACGAATATAATATTTTTTATCTTTAGTAAAAGAATCGATCTTAAAAAAGTGTGTCTTCATATTTTCAAACTTCTCTTTTGGCTCTCTTGGAAAGATACACTGTATCTGTTTCACTTCGTCAAATTCATCTATTTCAGATAAGCACTCAAAAAGAAGATCTTCTTTGATATGGATTGTAGAATAATTTTCACCGGCTTCTTTACCAATATTAACACTTAATGTTAAAGCATAAAGAGGAAAAAAGAGAGAAGACATGAGAAAGAGAAGTAAAGCAAATCTATTTAGCAACTGAACCTCTCCTTCGTGACTCTTAATTATCGTTATTATACATGTTTTTTCTTAGAAATCATATTTAGCAAACTTCGTCAGAATAAGCAGAATAATTTCTTTTAAATTCGTAAGGGCACTTCAAAGCTACCACCAACTAAATCACTTTTAGGCTTAAACAATCACAAATTGCCGGTTTTTAATTAAATATTTAAAAATGTTAACCAAAGAACAAGAATAGATAATAAAAAAAACAATAATGGAGAAGTATTTATCCGAAAATTTCTGTATAATTCTATAAATATTTCTGAAGGAAAATTATGATTCATGAGAACGGAAAAATAGTAGACATTGCAATTATTGGAGCTGGACCTGGCGGTATGGCAAGTGCTATCGAAGCAAAACTTGCTGGAATTGAAAACATTGTTGTTATAGACAAAGCACCACATCACAATGACATGATCCACAAGTTTTACAAAAAAGGTAAACGTGTTGATAAAGACTGGATGGGAATCAAGTTTGAGTTCACAGGTAATGTTTCGTTTGAAGAATGTTCTAAAGAAGAGTACATCAAGCAAATGGATGAGAAACTAAAAGATGCCGGTGTGCTTGATTCGTTTGAGTACAACCATGACATCATCAGAGTTGAAAAAGGTGAAGATGGTCTTTTTTCAATTGTTTTTGGTCATGATGACGTAGCTGAAGGTATTGAAACCTTGAAAGCTAAAAACGTTATCCTTTCAGTAGGTCGTATGGGTAAACCAAACAAACCTAAGTATAGATTCGTAAAAGAGATCAAAGATAGACTTAACTTCAACCTTTCTAAAGTTCAAAACGGTGAGCGCGTTATGATCGTTGGTGGTGGTGACACTGCTGGTGAGTACGCGTATGGTTTAGTAGAGTTAGAAGACATGGAAGATTGTGTTGTAACACTTAACTACAGAAAAGCTGACATTACACGTATGAACCCTATTAACACTGAGATGTGTACTAAGTACCTTGATAACGGTAAACTCCTTAACAAAATGGGCGTTGACGTAGAAAGTGTTGAAGAATCAGACACTGGAAAAATCAAAGTTAACTTTACTGACGGTTCAACTGCAGAGTACGATAGAGCTGTATTTGCACTTGGTGGTACAACACCAAAAGATATCCTTGTAAACTCTGGTGTTAAAACTGGCGAATGGGATGTTCCTGTATTCGACGAAAATACATTTGAAACAAATGTAGAAGGTCTTTATACTATCGGTGACGTTGTAACGGATCAAGGTAGTATCGCACTTGCATTCAACCACGCAAGTGATGCAGTAAAAAATATTGCTAAAAACTTAAAATAATTCTTCTTTACTATGCTCTTTTGAGCATGGTATAAAAATTAGCCATACACACCTGAATCAAATTCAGATGGTCATACTCGGCTAAACCTATCCCTGGTCTTCTCCTTATGTCAAATCCAAAATTTTATTATAGATTATCTTATCATGATTTTTTAATTGTGAAGATTGATGCCTAACCCTAATTTTTACTTCTTCTTTATTTTTTTCTCTTAGGTCTTTATCATCATTTATCATATAATTTTTTTCCTTCTTTATTAAGGGTTTGTATAATTTTAAAAGTTTGTGGCAAATTTGTCATTTTAAACTAATACTTTTTGTTTTCAAATTGTGTGAAATAAGCATTGACTTTCTTAGAGGCTAAGGGCATCATAAGTACTGCAAAGATTACAGTTTTATATGCTTCTGCATCATCTAATGATGTAATCATAAAAAATATTAGTATCGAAATCATCATAAGGATTCTTGCTATATGATTTCCGTTTGCATTGTTTATGACTTAAGAGCAGGACATATTGTCTTCTAATAGTTAATATTTGGACTATAAGAACATTGTGTCGTTTAAGAAAGAAAATTGATTTGGGGATAAACTTGAGAGATGAAAGAAGAAGAAATATTCTTCTTTCAGTTGGAGAGATTAGTAACCGCTGTTGTAAACCATTTTAGCGATAAATTCCATTAATGGACTTACTGCTAATACAGATGCGATAGTAAATACTGCCGCTGTACCGATAACTGTCTTAAGTACGTTAGATGAGTTAACAGTATAGTTACCTGCTACTGGTTCTTTCATAAACATATAAACAATCAGTTTAACATAATAGTAAGCTGCGATTGCAGAGTTAAGTGCCATGATAAGAGCAAGTACGATGTACCCGCCAGTAACAGCAGCACTTAGCATGTATAGTTTACCCCAGAAAAGAGCAAATGGAGGGATACCTGCAAGGCTTAACATAAACAGAGCCATCATCACTGCTGTGAAAGGTGAAGTCTTGATCATACCTGAGTATTTTTCAAAAGCATCATCTGAAGCGTGATCATGTTGTTTCTCATGCGCCATCCATAACATTGCAAATGCACCTAAGTTAGCAAAAGCAAAAAGTGCCCAGTAAAGGAACAATGCTGTGTTTGCATGTGTTGTACCGATAAGTACAGCTGCCATTACAAAACCTGCATGAGATATAGAAGAGTAACCAAGCATGCGCTTAGCATCTGTTTGAACTAGAGCCCAGATATTTGACATTGTCATAGTAAGAACAACGATAGCATACAGCATGATCTCAATCCAAAGAACCTCTGTGCTCATCAAGAACTCAAAAAGACGCATAGCAACAACAAAGGCTGCCAATTTCGGAACGATAGACATAAAACCTGCTAATGCCGCAGTTGAACCTTGATAAACATCAGGCGTCCATGTATGAAAGGGAACCAGACCAAGTTTAAAAGCAAATGCAGATAATAAAAATACAGTCGCAATGATGATAAACACCATTGAGCTTGTATCAATACCGTTTGTAGCAATAGTACGAGAGATCTCACCGATCTCTACTGAACCAGAAAGTGCATAAAGGATCATTGCCCCGAAAGCATAAAGACCCGCTGCTAATGCACCCATAGTAAAGTACTTAGCTGCTGCTTCAAAAGAGTTACGCTTGCCGTGCATAGCGATCAATGGATACAGCGCAAGAGATGAAGTCTCAAGACCTACGAAAACCAAGATAAGGTTATCTGTAGCAACCATGAACTGAAGACCAGAGATCATAAACAAGAAAAGTGCAAAATACTCAGGGTATCTATACTCTTGAAAACGCTGTTTCGTCAATGCTAAAAGGATAAAGAACATAGACGCTATAAGCATAATGATCTGTGCAAGGATAGCCAAGCCGTCCATTAGCATAACATCAAAGAAACCACGAACCGCGCCTGTTGACTCAAAAACACCGACAAAGTCTAAAACAGAACCAAGGTCAAGTGCTAAAAATAGTAATGTAATCATTACATATAAAGACTTGTGAAGACCCGATTTAAAAAGATCGATCACAAGGATTAAAAGTGCCCCCACGATAGCGATAAGCATCGGGTAAAGTGTTGGCATGTTTAAAGAGGCAAAGCTCACGTTTACAGCTTCTAACATTAGTGACCTCCTTCTGAGTGATGTGCTTGCGCAGCATGCTTCTTAACAGGAACAGCAGCTACAACAACTTTTTCTTTTACAGCATATGGATTAGAGATAAGAGCTCTCGCTTCTTCTGTTCCCATATCTGTATTTACTTTTTGATACATAATGTTTAGAACGTTTTCACGTACTGACTTGTCAATCGGCTCTAAGATCGGCTTAGGATATACACCTAACCAGATCGCGATGATAACTAATGGAATAAGACCCATTAATTCAGTCTTCGTAACATCAGGAAGATTTTCATTCTCCCTCTTAGTCACATTTCCAAAGAACACTTTCTTGTAAGCAGAAAGCATATAGATCGCACCAACAATAATCGCAGAACCGGCAATCAGTGCATAAGTAGCAGATACTTTGAACAGACCAAGGAGTGAAAGGAACTCACCAACGAAGTTAATCGTTAAAGGAAGACCTACCGAAGCCATCATCATGATTCCAAAGATAGTCGCGTATTTAGGCATAACAGAAGCTAAACCGCCAAACTCGCTCATTATCTTCGTATGACGTCTGTCATAAATAACACCAACAAGCAAGAACAGGGCACCTGAAACAATACCGTGACCGATCATTAAGAAGATCGAACCAGAGATACCTTCGATATTAAGTGCGAATGTACCAAGAACGATAACACCCATGTGTGATACTGAAGAGTAGGCAACAACTTGTTTAATATCTTCTTGAGCATACGCAACCATAGCCGTGTAGATGATCATGATCAGTGATAAAACAACCACTAATGGAATGAAAAATACTGACGCATCCGGGAAAAGTGGAAGCGAAAGACGTACAAAACCGTAAGTACCCATCTTAAGAAGTACAGCTGCAAGGATAACAGAACCGATAGTCGGAGCCTGACCGTGAGCATATGGTAACCATGTATGGAATGGGAACATTGGAACCTTGATAG
>CBFDAB010000044.1:0-15536 GCA_965602745.1 uncultured Campylobacterales bacterium | reverse complement strand
GTTTAAAAGAGCTATATGGACCTAATATACTCTTTATAGACTATGTTATGCCGGGCTTTATGCTTGCCAAAGAGATTTACGAGAAGACTAAGGATATAGACTGGTCATCTTTAGACGGGATAATCCTTCTTAACCACGGAGTCTTCTCATTTGATGATGATGCCAAGTGTGCTTATGAGAAGATGATAGGTATCGTCTCAAAGGCAGAAGATTATCTAAGAGAAGAAGCAAGGCAGGAGTTGAACTTTTCAAAAAGCTTTTGTCTGCTGGATGAGTCATTTAAAGACGAGTTAAAAAAAGCAGTGGAAAAACTTCGCGGCTGTGAGATCGTAATGCGTTTCGGTTCCAGTGTAGAGGCTTCAAATTTTTCAAAACTTGACAATCTGGATGATATCTTTAAAAACGGCCCTTTGACTCCGGAACATGTTATCCGTACCAAGCCTTTTCCTGCCCTTATAAATGATAATATCAAAGAAGGACTTGATGCCTTTACATCGAGATATAAGAAGTATTTCAAGGCACATGCCAAAGACGAGATCATGCTAGACCTTGCACCGCGTTATGCAATTATAAAGGGTGTGGGTTTTGTAGCTCTTGGAAAAGATGAGAAAGAGGCGGGTATAATCTTTGATATCGTCTCGCACACCATACATGCGATGACCTTAGCTCAAAAGCTTGGTGGATGGAAAAGTCTAAGTCCAAAAGATATATTCGATATGGAGTATTGGGAACTAGAACAAGCTAAATTAAGGAAATCATAGATGTTAGATTTTATAAAAGACTTTCAAAGTACCGTTCTTGGAACCCTTGATGAAAAGGGATTGCCTTTTGGCTCTTATGCACCTTTTGTCCATTTTGAGCATAAGTTCTATATCTTCATCAGCAATGTAGCCAAACATGCAAGAAATTTACAAGCTACACCAAAATCCTCATTACTGTTTATTGAAGATGAGTCTAAGACAGAACAGATCTTCGCACGTAAGCGTATCTCTTTGCAATGCTCATCTCAAATGATAAATAGAGAAGATACAAAGTTTCAAGACCTTATGAATATTTTTAAGAAAAAGTTCTCAGAAGAGATGGTCACGATGCTGATGGGGATGCAGGATTTTAACCTGTATGAACTTTCAACAGATTATGGAGAAGCAACCTATGGTTTTGGCGAAGCTTATAATATCGGCGGAAAATATATGGAAGACCTCGTGCCACGTGTAGGTGGAAGTGGGCATAAATAAAGTGGTAATTAGGTAAAAGCCTTACCTTGTCACTTTACAGTTACTATCAAAAACAACTCTGTTTCTTCCTTGCTCTTTTGCTTTGTAAAGTTTGTCGTCAGCAAACTTTATCATCTCCTCGAGGGTATTGTTGATACCGCAATATACACCAATGGATATGGTATATTTAAAAGAGATAGGACCTACATTGATTATATTGTTTTCAACTTTTTTACGAATATTTTCAAAGAAATCATCAGAACCAGATATATGACTGCATTTTGACAAAATACAAAACTCTTCTCCTCCAAAGCGTGCGACGATTGAATGTTTTAGAGAAGGGTCTTCAAACAGTTGAGCCAGTCCTTTTAAGGCTTCATCTCCGATATGATGTCCATAGGTGTCATTAATTGATTTAAAGTGATCTATATCTATCATAGCTATAACCAGAGGATCATGTTCACGTTGAATTGTATTGTAGAGGAGCTCTGCTTGTTCAAAAAAATAGCGCCGGTTAAAAAGGCCGGTCAAAAAGTCTTTATTAGCACTCTCTTGAAGCTCATGAAAAAGATCAATCACATCAAGGTTTATATTGACACGGGTAGCCAACTCTTCAGCAGTAAATGGCTTTTTAATAAAGTCATTAGCCCCATGTTTTAGAAAATCAGTTGCAATATCTGTAGATTCTGATCCGCTTAGGGCGATAATACTGAGCTGATTTTTATTGTATCTTTCTCGTAGCTCTATTGTGAGGTCCACGCCGTTCATACCTGGCATCTCGTAGTCAGTGATAACCATAGATATATGTACTGAAGCACTTTCAATAATTTCAATAGCCTCTTGTGCCGATGCAGCTTCAACAACGTTAAGATGTAACTTTTCAAGTTGTATTCTTAATATCAATCGTGTGGTCTGGGAATCATCTACAACTAAAATATGCTCATCATAATTAGCCAAAACTCTTTTAACAATTGAAGCTACATAAGAGATGTTTTTAGGATTTTTCTTTAGTACATATTCTATTATGTCTTTTTGTAATATTATTTTTCTTGTATCTTCATTCATTGTAGCTGTTAGTACGATAATAGGAATATTATATCTATGCACAAGATCGACGATCTCTCCGTTTTGTGCATCAGGAAGATTGAGGTCTAAAATAGCGACATGAAAGCTTCTGTTTTCTAAGACGGTCTCAGTCTCTTTATAGGAGAGCAGCTTTGTAATGGAAGTATCTTGTAGATCTACTAGTGCATCTTCTACATAAGCCAAAATAAATTTACTGTCATCAACGATTAAAATATTTTTCATTACTTCGTCATCTTATCAAGGAGTTTTAATGTTTTACTGGCGATATTGTCTAAAGGCTCAACATAATCAACTCCACCCGTTCTAATAGCCGCTTTTGGCATACCAAAGACGACACAGCTCTTTTCATCTTGTGCAATCGTAACACCTTTGGCATCTGACATGTTTTTCATGCCTTTCGCTCCATCTGAACCCATACCCGTGAGAATAATACCTAGAGCATTGGCTCCGGCTGTTTTTGCGACGGAGTTAAAGAGGACATCCACAGATGGTCTATGCCCAGATATTTTCTCTCCGGTACCAATTTCAACGTGATATCTGGCACCAGAACGTCTGAGTACCATATGGAAGTTTCCCGGAGCTAATAGCGCTTGTCCAATACCAACACGGTCTCCATGTTTTGCTTGTTTTATCTCGATTTTACAGACTTTATTGAGATGCTCTGCAAATTGGGCCGTGAAATTTTCGGGCATATGCTGAACAATGATCATTCCAGGGGCATTAGCAGGAAATTGAGCTAATAGCTCTCTAAGCGCCACTGTACCTCCGGTAGATGCTCCTATCGCAATTATCTTCTGGGTTGTCTCTGAAAGAGCAGAGTGATACTCTAAGGGCCTTAATGAATGTAGCGGCTTGTAGGCTTGAATATGTGCCTTGGCTGCAGCTTTTACTTTTTCTAAGAGTTCAGTTTCGAGTTCACTGCTTCCATCATAGATATTAGTGTGTGGCTTTCCTACAAAATCGACAGCACCGGCATCCAGAGCGTCCAGAGTTGTTTGTGCCCCTTTTTGTGTTAGAGAAGAGACCATAACAACGGGAGTGGGCATATGTTGCATGAGTTTTCGTAAGAAAGTTATACCATCCATACGAGGCATCTCTACATCAAGACAGACCACATCAGGACGTTTAGCAACCATCTTATCTCTGGCGACATAAGCATCAGGAGCAGTCTCGATGGTCTCAATGTCAGGGTCAGATTCAAGGATAGAACTGAGGATAGAACGTGCTGTAGCACTGTCATCGACAATCAGTACATGAAGTCCCATTACTCCTCTCCTCTAGTGTATTTTAAAAAGACTTTTCCTGTATCACTACGCATTAAAATACGCCGTCCTCGTGTGCCGCCAACATCTTGTGCAGTAATGGGGATACCATACTCTTGCAAGATCTCTTTGGCGATAAGAATATTCTTACGTCCGATCATCATCTCTTCTTGTTTGACTTCAATAACATTTCCTCCACCAAATATTTTGGCTTCGATATTGTTAATTTTACATCCGATATTGAGCATATTTTCAATAAGCTTTGGGATAGAAATATTTCCATATTTTGGGCTTTGCAGACCATTCTCATTCCATAGTGGGACTAGATAATGGTTCATTCCGCTGATCTGTTCGACCTTGTCATACAGACATACAGCAATGCATGAGCCTAATATAGTGCTGATCTCTGTTGGCTTAACACCGACATGAATTTCACCGACATGGATAAATTTGTTCAGGTACATTAAAACTCGACCATTCCATTATCTTTACCATCATCAAAGATAAACTCATTGGAGCCAAGACTGTGAGAATGTGAAACTTCAGATTCATCAACAAAAGGGATTTTGACAATAAAAATAGTCTTCTCATCTCTGTTGATATTATCAATCGTACCGTTGAGTGCCTCCACCATACCTCGTGCAACACTGAGTCCTAGGCCAAGACCGGTAGTGGCACGGGTCTTACCCGTATTAAAAAAGACAAAACGGTTGTAAATCTCTTTACTATGGTCTTTACCAACACCTTCACCAAGGTCTTCGACTTCTATACATATCCCCTCTTTATCAGAACTTATAGATAGTTTGACCGGGGCATGAGGATAAGAGTACTCACAAGCATTAGAGATAAGGTTTAACAAGACCAAATGTATCTTTTGAGAATCACTGATAAAGTCGATATCGCTAGTGTCACTAAATTCAAGAACCAATGACTTTTCTTCGATCAGATAAGCAAGGTAGATTACGATCTCATCAAATATCTCTTTGATATTTACAACCGTATAATCATTAGCAATCTCTCCAGCTTCTATCTCAGAAGCGGCGAAAATATTTTTTAGACTAAAGTCGAGTTTTATCAGATCCATCTGCATTAAATTGGCAATAGTATGGACTTTGTCTATATCTTCAGTCTTCAAAAGACGATGCGAAAAGTTCAGTAAAGAAGAGAGAGGATTATTAAACTCGTTTTTTATCAATGAGATGAATTTACTTTTTACCTCTTGGGTCTGTTTACTCTTCTCATTTAATTCAAGAAGCTTTTTTGTCATAAACTCCATTTCATTAATAGAAGAGGCTTTCTCCTCAAAACGGCGTCCAATCTCTTTTAATAGTTCTGTATCACTGATATTATTGACATCCATTATTTTGCCTTTACTTGATAAATTGAAGGTGCAACGAGCTTAGCCATATTTGTTTTCTGTGAGTCCTGAATTGACTCCGAATGCCCTATTAAGAGAAGACCTTTTCCTCTTAGTAGGTGAAAGAAGTGGCGTGTTAACTCGTCTTGGGTTTGACGATCAAAATAGATCATGACGTTCCTACAAAAGATAAGATCAAATTTATTGGAAAAGATCTTATACTCACCTGTAACTAGATTAAAAGAACGAAAGAGGATATACTTTTTCAAATTTTCTTTGACTTGGTACATCTTTATGCCCTTGTTATCTATGAAATTAAAATACTTTTCCAGCATCTCTTTGGGCATATTTTCAAGCTCCTTAGTTGTATACATACCAGCCATCGCTTTTATTAAAATCTCTTCTGAGAGATCTGTTGCTAAGATCTTTACATCCCATGATGAGAAGTTTTCCAGATGTTCCATTAAAAAGATGATGATCGTATAGGGTTCTTGCCCACTTGAACAACCAGCAGACCAGATACGAACTTTTTTATTTTTCATATCAAAGAGTGTGTTTAGATGCTCTTTTAAATAGATCCATTGACCCTCTTCTCTGAAAAAAGAGGTGACATTAGTTGTGATAGCGTTGGCCAGAAGTATCAACTCTTCAGGATTGTCTTTATGTGTGAGCCGATCATACAGAGCAGAATAGGAGTCTAACTCAAATTCATGAAGCCATTTTCGCAGCCGGGCCTGTACAAGTGTGCGTTTCTTGTCGCCCAAAGAGATACCGAACTCTTTATAGATCAGTGTTCTATACTTCTCGAATTCTACTTCGCTGAGGGTGATCTCTTGACTCAATGTTGTTCACTTTTATGAGGTACGAGTTCTTCCATATTTAAGATAAGTGCAATATCACCTGTCCCCATAATAGCACTTCCTGATAATTCAGTGATCTTAGACAGAGCAGGTCCAAGTGTTTTGATAACGACTTGTTGACGTCCGACGAGATCATCTACTAAAAGGGCATATTTTCCTTTTTCACTCTCGATACAGATGAGTGTAGATTCCCAAGAATTCGGTGTTTCATCATTTAAATCTAAAATGTGATTAAGCCTTGTAATCGGGATCATCTCACCTCTTAGATCAACAAATTCGGCACTATTACTATAGGTATGTATGATCTCTTTAGATGGGTTAAATGATTCAATAACACTGAGTGTTGGAATGATAAAGATATCATTGGCACTCTCGACGATCATTCCATCAATGATAGCCAGTGTTAATGGTAAGAGGATTGTAAAGGTAGATCCTTCTCCTAGAACAGAAGAGATCTCGACCTTACCCTGAAGTCTCTCTATTGAGCTTCTTACAACATCCAGCCCTACACCTCGACCAGAGATATCACTGATGACCTCTGCTGTTGAAAAGCCTGCTTGCATGATCAAGGCAAAGACTTGGGCGTCACTTAACTCGTCGCCACTTTTGACTAATCCTTGATTGATCGCTTTTTCCATGACTTTGTCTCGGTTAATCCCGCGCCCATCATCGCTAACTTCAATCGCGATGTTCCCACCCTTATGAAAGGCCCTTAATCTGACTTTACCAATGGCTGTTTTACCTTGATTGATTCGTTCTTCAGCACTATCTTCAAGACCATGGTCGATTGCATTTCGAATGACATGAATCAGTGGATCAGAGAGGGCATCAATCATAAGTTTATCGATCTCTGTATCAGCACCTTCTATCTCAAGGCTGATCTCTTTATCGACTTTTTTAGAAGCATCTCTAGCAACACGCTTCATCTTTTCAAAGGTGTCATGAACAGGGACCATTCTCAGTGACATAACACGGTTTTGTATAAGACGTGTTATCTTTGTCAGTATACTCATTGTCTTGGTGACATGTTCACTCTGTAGGTGTTTGATATCTTCATTCTCAGCTAAGAAATTTTGAGCGATTACCAGTTCTCCTACTGAGTCAAAGAGTTCATCTAGTTTATGTGTATCGACTTTAACAGATGAAGCGGCATCACTTTTTCTACGTTGTGGACGTTTAGCTTCTGTTTCTTTTTTTTCATGAACATCATCACCTGCACGGTTACCATACTTTATCTCGACTTTTTCTATGGATACGGGCTCTTTTGGAGGCGGGTTGGTTGAGATTTTTTTGACCGTGTATTCATGTTCTTCAAGATACTCAAACACCTCTTCTATCTCGGCATAGTTTTGAGCACTTGCTAAAAAGATCTTTATTTCTTTAAAATAAGAGCGTTCACAATCAAGTGTCTCTAAATCTGGAACTTCTGACATGTCCCAGTAGGATTCTAAAATTCGACCTTCACTGGCTAAAAGCTTCATCAGTTTAGCATGATCAAAACCTCTGAAATAGATGTCGGCATCCAAGCTTAGGATAATCTCAAAAAGTACCTCGTTTTCATCAAGTTGCTGAAGAAGTGTTTTGTTTTCTTCGTTGGCTTGTACTTCCACGGATAGATCCCCAAATTCACTCGCAAGATCTTGCATAGCTTCACTTGGACCCTCTTGTGTTGAAGAACTGCTTTCTTCATTTCCCAAAATATTTTTGATACCATTTAGACATTCATTATAGTTTTGAGGTTTTTCGTCTATACCATCAACCTCTTTCCACATCACCTCTTTAATGATATCAACAGCTTGCAAGAATAGGTCAATCGTTTCTGAGGTAACGGTATCATCTGTATTTCGATAATGATCAAGCACATCTTCAAAATGGTGTACAAACTCTCCAAGATTAGAAAAACCAAATGAATTGGCACTTCCTTTAAGTGTATGTACTCCTCTGAAAAGTTCGTTTAGAAGTTCCCTGTCTTCAGGGTCTTCCTCAAAATTGATAATATCAACATCAAGTTTTTCAATAATCTCAGTGGCTTCTTCAATAAAGATGTTTCTTAACTCTTCTTTTTTCATTATTTATTCCAATGGAGTTTTCCATACTCTGTCAATATCAGAGTCCCTTCATCAATAAGAGGTATTTTTATTTCAGGTTTGCTTTTTTTAATACTCATCAAGAGTTGAAAGAGAGAAGATGAGGCAAAGGTATCTGTTTCGCCAACAATTACAATCTCTTCAATATAGGCTAGGCGGTCTTTGACAAAGTTTTTTAACTCAACGACGGCCAATAGGTCATCATCTAGTTCTATCTCTAGCACATCACCATCTATAGTCATCTAAAACTCCTTGAGATCATCTTCCCCTAAAGGAAAAACTTCTTCAGTACTGCTAGCATGCTGTTTGGGCTCAACTTTAGACTCTTTTCTAATTTTTGGCACCATCTTAAGCAGAGGGCTTTTTTTCTTTTTTTTCTTTTGTGCTTTTGTACTCTTCATTGAAGAGATTTCATCGACATAACCGACCATGCTACCTACGATACTTACTGTCTCTTTCATGGAAACAGCCTGCGCGTTCAGCTCTTCTGCGGCAGCTGCCGCCTCTTCACTTGTTGCTGCATTTTGCTGGGTCACCTGATCGATCTCTCCCATTGCCGAAGCGATCTGATTCATCCCTTCACTCTGCTCTTTCGCTGATATAGAGATCTCACCGATAAGGTCCGAAGTCTTTTTGATACGATCTAATATATCACTGAAAGCCTCACTTGTCTTGGAGGCGATGTCTGAACCGTTTTTGACCTGTTCAATAGACTCTTCGATGATATTGGCTGTCTCAGTGGCCGCATCCGCTGAACGCTGTGCGAGACTTTTTACTTCATCAGCCACGACGGCAAAGCCAAGACCATGTTCACCGGCGCGGGCTGCTTCAACAGCTGCATTTAAGGCAAGAAGTTTTGTCTGAGAAGCGATCTCATCAATAGTCTTGATGATTTTAGAGATACGTTCGCTTGAAGAGTTGATCTCCTTCATAGCTTCCACAAGCTTATTTCCTCTGGCAAAACCTTCTTCTGCTGACTCTTTTGTGCTTTTTGCAAGGATGTCAGCTTCTCTTGAGTTCTCGGAATTTTGCGTATTAATAGCGGTCGACTCATCAATAGTCGCACTGACCTCTTCAACGCTGCTTGCCTGATTGCTGGCACCTTCAGCTAAAGAAGTAGCAGAGTCAGAGATCTCTGAAGATGCACTTACGACTTGAGCGTTTGCTTCAGTAATAGAGCGTACGGCATCAAAGATAGGTTTGCTGATCATTCTTCCTATGAAGAGTGCGATAGCAATGATCAAAGCCAAAAAGATAGCACCCATGATGACAGTACTTGTACGTAGCTGCTCTGCAGGAATGTCCACTTCTGCATCATCGATTTCGGCTAAAAGTAGCCATTTGAAATCGGCATTAAACTCTTTTGAAGGGTCAAAAATTGTATAAGCAGACAGTACAGGGTTACCATTATAATCCATGACGACTTGAGTGTTTGTATTACCGGATAAAGCATCTTTCACTGCATCAGAGTCGACTGAACCCTTAGCCGGGTTTGCAAATGATGCTTTTAAAGAGTGGTTTACGGGGTCAAGAAAACTGTCGCTTCGCATGAGTTTGTCTTGCCCGACAATATAGACCTCTCCCGTCTCTCCCATACCTGCACGACCTGAAGTGATACCCGTAATCGCTTTGTCGCTGATCTGTATGACGATAACACTAATTACCTTGCCATCTTTAAAAACAGGCATACCCATAAAGATAGCCGGCTCACCGTTTGACGGAGTATAAGGAGCCATATCTACAAGACTTGCTCTTTTTGAACTCTTCGCGGCTTTAAAGACTTTGCCTAAACCGCTGTCACGCAAAGGACCATTTATGAGGTTTGCACCATAATCACTCTCTCTTGATGCTGAATAGACGACATGTCCATCATCAGCATCGATGACAAAAACATCATAATACTTATAAGCTTTCATGAATTTTTGAAAATAAGGATCATATGTTTTTGTTATTTTTTGAACTAAGGGGTGCTGAACTGGATAGGGCTTTAAAGGACTCATCCCAATCTGTGAATCTATTCTAGCCAAATCACCAAGGAACTCTACGACATCGGTGGTCGATGCCAAGACCTCAAGGTCAGCCTTGCGAAAATGAAAGAGCTGTTCTATCTGTTTTAACTTAATGTCTCGTACCGCTTCAAGCTTATTGTAGGCCTCGCTCATAACAGCTTCTTCTGCTTTAAAATATGAGCTTGTCCCCATAATAATAAAAGGAATGATTCCTACGAGCAGGAGAGCAATGACTAACTGCTTTTTAATGGTAAATTCTTTCCAGTTCATGATACTTCCTCCTCAGGTTCACACTCTTTTTTCTCCATCTGGCCGACAAGTGTCAACTCATTATGGTCAAAGATGTTTTTTAGATCCAATATCATAATAATGCCTTCTTCTATCTCGGCAATGCCGCTGATAAACGTTGTGTCTATGCTGGTTCCAAAATCCGGCGCAGCACTGATAGTATCAGTATCAATACTAAACACATCATCTACTCGATCCACTATAAATCCGATGGAGACACTATCTATTTCATAAATAACAATAGCCGTCTCTACAGTCTCTTCTTTAGCAGGCATCCCAAACTTCAAGCGTATATCTATTACAGGGATAATAGAACCGCGCAGATTGATCACTCCTTTAACAAAGTCAGGCGTCTTTGGAATACGAGTGATACTCATTAAGGCAATAATTTCTTTAATACGAGAGATGTCAAGTCCATACTGCTCATCGTCAATAAAGAAGGTTAAAAAACGGCTTATTTCTTTGGACGTCTGACCTGTTTTTATATTACTCATCTTATAGTCCTAACACCATACTAATGGCTTTAATCAATTTCTCATCACTAAATGGTTTAACCAGCCAGCCAGTTACACCGATCTCTTTTCCTGTCGCTTTCATCTCAGCTGAACTCTCTGTTGTCAGAATCAAAATAGGTTTATTCTTAAAATTCGCATCTGCTTTAAGCGTTCGAGCCAGATCTAAACCGTTTAACTGAGGCATGTTAATATCACTGATAAGTAGGTCGAAATTTTCTTGACCACCTTGTAGAAGCTCTAAAAGTTCTGCGGGATTGACATAGGTCTTTATCTCAATAGTTCCACTAGCAGCCATCTCTTCCAGCGCCATTTCGGCCGTAGCTAAAATTGTTTTTGAATCATCTACTAATACGACACGTTTGCCCATTTTTATATCCTCTTATTTGGTGTACATGAAACTATTCTAATGGATTACGACTTTTACTATTATTAAAAAAAATATCAAATAATTATTAAAAATTATTATATAATATTAAATTAGATACCATGATTTTAACGATGATTTTAAATTAAAAGGCTTTGTTATGTCATTTGTCAGAAGGTTCACCCTCATTCAACAGATAATGATTATTAGTGTTATACCCATACTTACAATACTTTTCTTTGCATACTCTATTATAGATAGAGAGTATGATGCTTACACGTCTACGGATAAACTCCAGTCTGCCTTGGAGATATCTTTTGCTGCGACTAACCTTGTTCACGAACTGCAAAAAGAGCGTGGTCTTACCGCAGGTTTTCTCGCTTCAAAAGGGAAGAAGTTTCAGAATGAACTTAAGGTGCAGCGTCAAGTCACGAGTGAGAAGAGAAGTGTCCTAAAAGAGGTCTACTCAAAGAGTGACCTTTCTGTTTTTACGGATGAGTTTATTGAACCGATAAACAAAGGCATGCAACAGCTTGAAGGCTTGGATAACACACGAAGTCAGATAAGTTCTCACTCTATTCCTACGGGTGATGCACTTAAGTTTTATACGACACAGATCGGTAAATATCTTAAAGGGGTCAGTGCAGTTGGCGGAGAGAGCTCAGATGCGACGCTCTCATCCGTAGCGGGGGCCTTTAGCTACTTTTTAAATGCCAAAGAGCTCGCAGGTCAGGAACGCGCCGTTGTCAATGGTATCCTTACTAGAAATATTCCTATTTCTCAGCAGTGGTTTATGAAGTGGAACTCTCTATATTTCGGACAAGATACTTTAATGCAAAGTTTTATGGCTCTGGCTAAAAAAGAGACATTGGAATTGTATAAACAAACTGTCAAGGGAAGTGCCGTAGATAGTGTTGAACGTATTCGAGAAGTGGTGCGTAAAAAAGTCGGAACGGGTAAGTTTGGTGTTGCACCAGTACTCTGGTTTGGTGACTCGACTTCCCGTATTGACCTGATGAGAAAGATCAGTGAACAACAGATGGATACACTAAAAGCCCAAACGACGAGTCTGATTGATCAAGCCAAATCAAACCTGACTTTTTACGCAATTTTGAGTCTAACTATTGTCTTGGTCGTAATAGTTATTATATTTGTGGTCGCACGAACGATCAATGATTTTTTCAGTGAGTCTATCTTGACGATTACAGAAGCCAATGCCCAAGTGGTCTCTGCATCTGATCAGATCGCATCATCAGCTACAAATCTGGCTGAAGGGGCTACGCATCAGGCCCAAAGTGTTGAAAAGATCAATGCTATGATCAATAAGGCAGTTGAGAGTAATCAAGAAAATTCTCAAAGTGCGATGAATGCCAATAAGCTAGCACAAGATGCGAATGAATCAGCAGTTTTAGGGAATGAGAGTATTAACGAGTTAATGCACTCTATGACAAATATTACGAAGTCTTCAGAAAAGATCTCTAAGATCTTAAAAAATATTGATGAAATTGCCTTTCAAACGAATCTACTTGCCCTTAATGCTGCGGTTGAAGCAGCGCGTGCAGGTGAACATGGTCTAGGTTTTACCGTGGTCGCGAATGAGGTTAAAAGCTTGGCCCGTCGTTCGGCAGCAGCCGCAAAAGAGACAGCCGTGATCATTCAAGAAAGTATGGACGAAATTAGTTCAGGAAATGAGATGGCAAATAAGTCTCATGAAGTTTTTGAGACGATCTTAGAGAACTCTAAAAACACTTCAGTGATCGTTGCTGAGATCGCTCAATCATTGCAAACAGAAGTAGAAAACATGAAAGGTATCTCAGCTGATATACATACGATTGATACAATTACACAAGAAAATGCAGCAACCTCTGAAGAGACAGCGGCATCATCCCAAGAACTGAATGCACAGGCTGTTTCATTGATGGATAATGTTACAGAAGTTGGCAAGTTTGTTGGTGTTAATGTAGAGATATAGTAGAGGTAAATAGGTGGACCAGGAATCTTTGGATAACCAACAGTATTTTAAGGCCTTAATAGAAGCTTCTATTGTCTCTAAGTCAGATCCTGATGGTAGAATCACTTATGTGAACGATAACTTTTGTAAGACTACCGGGTATAGGCGAGAAGAGATGATCGGGAATTCGCATAATATGTTCAGACATCCCGACAGCTCTGATTCTCTTTACAAAGAACTTTGGGAGACCATAAGTGCTGGGAAAGTATGGCGAGAACGCATGCTGAATCTAAATAAAGATGGTTCGACCTTTATGGCCGAGTCAACGATTATCCCCCTCACAGATGAGGTGGGAAATATCAAAGAGTATATGGCCATTCGTAATGATATCACCGATATGCTCAAACTTAAGCGTGAGATCTTTGCTAAAGAACAGGATAAGATTAAAGAAGAGAAGATCAAAGAAGCCCAAAAGTCATTTCTTGTGGTCTTTACGCATGAACTCAAAACACCGCTAAACGCTATTATTAATTTTACAAAATATATTAGAAAGCAGATTGAACAACCTAAAGAGTTTGATAGAGCAAAACTTCTGAAGCTTCTTGAATCAGTACTTAGAAATTCATCTGATATGCTAGAAAATATCACTAATATTTTGGATGTATCTAAACTGAATGCGGGTAAACTAAATTATAATTATGTGTTTTTTAATGCGAATGAACTTATCAATATGACGGTGCAAAAGTTTGATTCTTTGATCAGTGAAAAAAAGATTAACCTTAGGTGTGAGATGCCTGAAGAAGCATTTATATACAGTGATGAGCAACGTGTATCACAGATTATATCAAATGTACTTTCAAATGCAGTGAAATACGGAAAGGATGAGATTTTGATTACTCTTTCTGCGGATAAAGAAGAAACAGTTATTAGCATAGAAGATAATGGTCCTGGGATTAAAGATAAAGAAGGCGTATTTAACCTATATAATCAAGAAGATGAACAACTCTTAGATAGAAGAGGACAAGGCACGGGAATAGGGCTCTACTTCTTGAGGCTTCTTTGCGAGGATCTTAATATTGCTTATAAGGTTGAAGATAGGGAAGAAAGTACAGGAACACGGTTTGTTTTTAGCTTTAGTAATAAAAAACTCACATAGGGACAGGATCTGATGAAAATATTAATAGTAGATGACAATCAAGATAATAGAATGACAATCGAACTTCTTTTAGAGGAGTTTGATGATTTAGATGTCTCCCAAGTAGTTGATGGTCAAGAAGCCATTGATATATGTCAAAACGAACATTTTGATATTATCTTCATGGATATAATGATGCCAAATGTTGATGGTATCACAGCGACAAAGGTCATTAAGTCTTTTGATAAGAAGGTGATGATTCTAGCCTTAAGTGCCTTAGATGATGAAGTCTCGAAGAATAAGATGCTGGAAAACGGCGCAGAAGATTATATGACCAAACCGATAGAGGATGAACTTTTTAACCAAAGAGTCAAAAACTATCTTCAGATCGTGGAACTGCGTAAAAGTAAACTTTCAAATACCAGTGCATTAAATCCATTTAGTCAAGAGGTCTTTTCACGGTCATTGAAGTTTAATATTACCTCACTTCAATCCTTAGCAGAGTTTTGGGATTATTATCTAAATGATTCAACATACGAGATCGAAGGCTTAGAAGATTGTATTCGGATGGTCTATGCTTATGGTCAATTGTGTCTAAAAAGTGATAACACATTTACGATTACAGCAGAAGAGAATGATGAAAATCTTTATTTGACACTCTCTCCCTTGGAAGTTATTAGCGAGCTTGTAATACAACATACTCTTTTGAAGTATTATAGTAATTCTATTTTTATTCTTGATGAGCATCGACTTGCTTTCCGTTTGCCAAAAGCAAAAGCGATCAGCAAAGAGGATGTGAAAAAAACAGATGCGACAGATTATCAGCAGGGTATCCTTTCAAAAACACATTTCAATAAAACGCCAGCCTCTGAGTATGTTGAAAATACGGCGATATCGCTTATGGATAAAATAGAAAATCTTGAAAGTATTGAATACAGTATGGAAGCAACAACGGTTGCCTTTGAAAAAGAAGCGACCAAAGATGGTCTGTTGGCGATAACGGAACTGCTTGAGACTTATATAGGTGTCATCGATAAACTGATGGAGTTTGAACACTTCGCTTATGCTCTTAACACGTTAAATGAATTTTTTAAAACTCTGGACGTAGAGAGCCTTGAAGAGAAAGAACATAAAAAGTTTTCAATCCTTTTTATGCATCTGCTTGATGATATAGCTGCGTGGCGAAAGATGATCTTTATTCGTCAAGAAGCTAATGATATACATTATCTGGATTCTTCTTTATTAAGTTCATGTCTTCAAATACAGTCTATATTTGAAGACAAAGAGGTGTCTCAAGAGGATGAAGATGATTTTGAGCTTTTCTAAAATACATCTTTTTACAGCCAATAACGCGGATAATGTCTTTTTGGATCTGAAGATATATTATTTATTAACAGTGCAATTACTA
>CBFDAB010000043.1:0-15618 GCA_965602745.1 uncultured Campylobacterales bacterium | reverse complement strand
CGACTTCATTTGAAGCTGTCATCGAAGGCTCTTCTTGTATCAGATGATCAGAGCTTCCAAGGAGGTCATCATAGATATCATCTTCTACTTCATCTGAAGCTGTTATCGAAGGCTCTTCTTGCATCAGATGATCAGAGCTTCCAAGGAGGTCATCATAGATATCATCTTCTACTAAGACCTCTTCATCAATAAGTAAGGGGCCTTCATCATCTTGCTTAATTCCAATATTATAATCAATCTTTTCTTCCGCCGGAGGAAGAGCTTCTTCAATTGGTTCAGGCTCTGCAATAGCTACAGGGACTTCCAGAGGAACAGGAGAAGCTACTGGGATCTCTTTACCTTCGAGTTTGGCTATGATCTTATAAAATTGATTAAGGTTTGGAAGTATCTCTTGTGTATCTTTAGAAATATTTACAACGCTAAGTACGTCAAAAGCATCTTCAACACGTAAGTTTGCTGCAACGCCCTTTAGTTTATGAGAGAGTATCTGAACATTATCAAAATCATCCGCATTTACAGAGGCATATAGATCATCATGAAACTCATGTGCCTGCTCAATAAAGTCACCAATAAACTCTTCTATAAGATCAACAGGTAGGCCTAATTCATTGGCAGCTATATTTGGATCATATTGATAATTTCCTGACTTAACTAAATCACTAAGATGTTCATCACTATCGTCTGAACTCACATAGTCGCCAAGCATAGGTTCTTCTTGCTTAATGCTCTCATCTAATACTTCTGAAGTAAATTCTTCCTCATGCATAGGCTCTTCATAAGTGTCTTGCATAAGGTCTTCATTGATGTCAAGTGGTGCATTGTAATCAATATCTATAGGAGTTCCGAATTCATTTTCCCTTGATAATGTAGAAGAGAAATCCGCCTCGAGTTGCTCAGGAATATCAAGTGGTTCCGGTTCATTAAGCTCTTGGGTGTGACTCTGCTCAAAATTAGGTAATTCAGATTCAGATATTTCAAGGTTCTCATCTATAGATAAAGATCCTTCACTTAAGCTTGGCTCCGGCTGATTTGACATTTTTATATTTTCAAGAGAAATATCTAGATCAGGCATATTTTCCAAATGCTCTTGTCTGGCAGTTGAAGCTGGAGCAGGGCTTGATTTGATTCCACCTGCGGCTTCTAAGTCTTTACTCGCTTGTGCATCTTGTGCACCTTTTAAGAGATTGAGGTTTTTAATGATTACTGCATAGCCACTCTCATCAGCTGTAAAATGAAAAGGTGTTATATGTAAGGAACAAGAATAGTTCTTTCCCTTAGCATGAACAATTGCCTTTGATTCATCTGATTCACTATGTAAAATGAAATCAATCCAGGAAAAGTTTTTGAAATTATGAATATATCCTGGTTTTTTTACAAAAAGATCGGCAAAATCATGTGATTCACTCTGTAATTCACTAATACTTTGAAAATCTAAGGCACTTAGGTCATCTTCATCAATACCAATAAATTCTTTTCTTTGGTTGTATAATAACAATGTTTCTCCTTTTAGAGTTCTTTTTCTTTCATCTTTCTATACATTTCAGACGTTTCTTCTACATCTTTACGTGATGCCGCCTTACGAGCTGCAAGATATCCTGTGATATTTCCATCTTCATCCTTAGAAGGTAGAATCTCAGTTTCAACCCAATAGAATTTTCCATCTTTGCGCAAGTTTTTAACTAAACCATGCCAGATCTGCCCACTTTGTATAGTACTCCATACCTTTGAAAAAACCTCTTTTGGCATATCAGGGTGTCGTATGATATTGTGAGGCTTGCCCATCAGTTCATCTTTTGCATAACCTGAGATATCACAAAATTTTCTATTTACATAGGTGATAACACCTTTTAGGTCCGTCTCGCTTATGATTACGCGTCCTTGAAAAAGGAATTCTTCATCTAATGCTTCTATCTGCTCCATAAAAAACCTTTAAAATTCTACTATGTAATGTAGTTAACTTCTACACTTAAGCGTAGTGGATTGAATAATATATCATATTCTTTGACAAATATAACTTATTTATATACTTTCTTTATTTCTACTGCGTCATTTTTTCCCACAAGCTCGCTTATCTCTTCTTCTGTAGCTTCGCGCAGGGATTCAAAAGTTGTGAAGTGATTGAGCAGCTTTTTAAGCTTGGCCGGACCAATTCCTTTGGCTTGTAAAAGCTTTGAAGCCTGATCTTGTTTAAGTTTTGTCTTTTTATGAAAACTGATGGCATATCTGTGGGCTTCATCTCTTAGACGCTGTACCCACTGGAGGCGTTTATCGCTTGTGCTTAAGGAAAAACTTTGATCTTTTGTATGGAGGATATCTTTTGCTTTTCCTTTTGCTCTGTGGGACTTTGCATCGATTTTTTCTTTTGATATTGCTATAACACTTAAGTTAGTACCATTAGACTGAAGTAGGTCTGTAGCAAGGGAAAGTAGAGTCGAACCTCCGTCTAAGACCCATAAATCAGGAGCAGGATTCTTGTCAAAACCTTGAATCCGACGGCTTAGTGTCTCTCTCATCTGGCCATATTCATCCGGACTTTCAAGATGGTATTGTCTGTATCCGCTTTTATTAAAGATACCGTCTTCAAAGCAGACCATACCTCCCACGGGAGCAGAACCTTGCATATGTGAATTGTCAAATACCTCAATGCGCTTAGGCAGAGTATCGAGCTCACATAGCTCTTGAAGTTTCTGTTCGAGATCATTATAAGTAGAATTAGTTTCATGTGCATAGTTTTTCAGAAGTTCTTGAGTATTTTTTGAGGCTAGATCACAAAGTTTGTTCTTGAAACCGCGTTGAGGGCAGAGTATCTTAACTGATTTTGAAAAGTTCTGTTTTAAATACTCTTGTATATCTTGCATCTCTTCAAACTCATGTGCGACAATGATCTCTCGGCTTGTGAGAGGGGAAAGATCATAAAACTCCAAGATAGCTCGTTTGTAGATCTCATCTCTATCAAATCCATGGTTTAGATAGATGAAGTTGTGAGAAGAGGAGATGATCTTTCCTTCTCTCATAAACAGACGTAAAATAACAGCTCTTGAATCATTAGAGTCAACAGCAAAAAGATCAAGGTTCTCATTTGTAGCTGTATCGATTTGAGAGATTAGGTTACTCTTAGAAATTTTTTCAATACTATCTCGAAGCAAGGCTGCCTCTTCAAAACGCATATTTTCAGAGAGGACGTGCATTTTAGACTCAAGGTCTTTGCTTAGTCTGCTTTTGTCGTTAATATAAGATATACCGTCTTTGACGTATTTTGAGTACTCTTGGGGAGTGACCTTTGCTTCACACGGCCCCAGGCATTTTTTTATTTGATAATATAAACAGGTCTTTTTTCCTTTTAGACAAGACTTACTTTGAACGAGGGGTAAAAGCTCATATAAGGCATCTAAAATATCACGCGCAGCACTTGAAAAAGGTCCGAAATATTGGATATTTTTGTCGTTTAATATCTTTCTTGTCATCTCAAAGCGCGGAAAGTTTTCGCCTTTGTTTACATAGATATAGGGATAAGTCTTATCATCACGAAGCAAGATATTGTATTTTGGACGAAGTTGTTTTATGAGGGAGTTTTCTAAGATAAGGGCATCATGCTCATTTTCAACGACTATATAGTGCATGCTTTCTACCTCATGCAGCATCTTTAAAATACGTCCGCTAAGATGAGGATTAGGCGTAAAATGAGGAGAAAACCTAAAATAGCTTTTAACGCGCGAGATAAGGCTTTTTGCCTTACCTATATATAGGAGCTTTCCTTTTTCGTCAAAATAGTGATAAACGCCGGCTGAAGACGGGAGGTTTTGTACCTGTTTTAAAAATGTATCATTATATTTTTTCATGAATGCTTAATGATATTGCGTATATCTTCCATGACCTGATGAAGATTATTGTCTTTAATGCTATTTTCAAACTCAGCCTTGGAACGTTCATGGTAATGTTGTTCTTCAGGTTTGCTTAGGGTAAATTTCAAGGTTTTTTTATGAGAGACGAAGGCTCGTACATCATATATTTCAAATTTCTTACATGAAACAGGAGGCATTCTCTTTAAAGGTGTTTTTATAGAATTTATAATATTATCAAACTCTTGTTTTGCTCCAGGGTGATTTAGGGCAAAAAATACGATATTATGTCGAATATATCCGAATAAAATAAATCTATGCAGTCGCGGCGGTAAAAGTTCTTTTATCGCTTCTATACAAGAGAGATTGCTAAGTGGCGCAAAAGCCGATTGAGAGCGAAGATGGGAAACAAGTTGTTTAGAATTTTTCATATGACTATTATAACAGTTTTGATGTTAAGTCTAAATGGTTGTGGCTATAAGGGTCCTCCATATTATCCAGATGAAAAGATGAGTAAATAAGCATATGATATATGATGTAGTTATTATTGGAGCAGGTGTAGCAGGATTATATGCTGCTATGAACCTTCCAGAAGATAAAAAAGTTCTTATTATTAATAAAAATCATCCTTGGGAGTGTAATACTTTTTATGCTCAAGGCGGGGTTGTGACAGCTGTAGATGATGAAGATGAGATCTCGCATATTAAAGATACGATGGATGCAGGCGCGGGTCTTTGTGATGAAGCTGCCGTAAGAGTGTTAAGCGAACACAGTAGAGAAGTAGTGGGAGATCTCATTAATAGAGGTTTTAACTTTGATAAAAATGCAAATGGGGAGCTTCTGTACACAAAAGAAGCTGCACATTCAGCCTCTCGTATCTTGCATGCGGGCGGAGATGCGACGGGACGATACCTGCATCACTTTTTATTAGAGCAAACACCCCATCCTATGCTTGAAGGTGCCCAGGTTACGGACCTTTTGATTGATGAAGGTAAATGTTACGGAGTATGTGTCCATCATAATGATGAAGTTAAACATATCTTTTCTAAAAATATTATTATCGCTTCAGGCGGTCTAGGCTCTCTTTTCGCTTACCATACAAATGCACATACGATAAGCGGTGACTTACAGGGTATCTGTTTAGAAAAAAATATAGAGCTTGAGCGCATGGAGATGTTACAGTTTCACCCTACAGTTTATGTAAGCTCTAGCGATGCACAAAAGCTGCTCTTGACAGAAGCCTTACGCGGTGAAGGTGCCAAGCTAGTCGGTGAGAATGGTTACGCCTTCATGAAAGACTATGATGAACGCGTGGAATTAGCACCTAGAGATATAGTCTCTCGAGCTATTTTTGATTATAAGCAAAAAACAGAAGAAGAGGTCTATCTCTCATTTGAAAATTTTGAGGTAGAATATTTTAATGAACGTTATCCAAATATCGCCTCAAAGCTAAGAGGAATAGGGTTTAATCCTCCAAAAGAACGTGTACCTGTTTCACCCGCCTTTCATTATGCTATCGGGGGTATTAAGACCAACCTTGATGGAGAGATCGAAGGCGTTGAAAATCTGTATGCGATAGGAGAAGTCGCATCAACAAGAGTACACGGGGCGAACAGATTGGCAAGTAACTCCTTATTAGAAGGTCTTGTCTTTGCAGCGCGCGCCGTAAAGAAGATCAATAATAGAAGTGTTACTTATGTTCCAAAACAATTTCCCATCAGCACGGATTCTCTGCGTTGTGATGGTGATAAACTCTATAAAGGCGAACTTCGTCGTATAATGTGGGAAGATGTAGGTATAGTGCGGACAAAAAAAGGGCTTCAAGAGGCTTTGGACTTTATTGAAGACACCTTGCACAAGCCTATTGGACGATTCTTAAAACTTCGTCTGTTAACAGCGAAAGAGATAGTGACTTCAGCATTAAAAAGAGAGACCTCAGTAGGGGTACATTATATTAAAAAGGAAAGTAATGAATAAGATAGCTATATTGTTATTATTAGCAGCATCGGCATTTGCGAGTGCCTCAGCGGGCGGAAGCGGGGGAGAAGTAGACTTAACAATGACATGGGTTGGGGTTGCTTCGTTGGCAATTTTTGTAATAGGCTACTATTTTGTAGCGATGGAAGAGGCCTATCACATAGATAAGGCTAAGCCGGCACTTTTTATGGGTACTTTTATCTTTATCCTAATTGCCTTTTATTACGCGCTTCACGATATGGATATGAATGCCGTGCATGCTCAGGCAGAACATCTGATCTTGGAAATAGCTGAGATATTCTTTTTCCTCTTTGTCGCAATGACATACATAGAGACAATGTTGCATATGGGCATTTTTGACAAGCTTAAATATAATCTTGTATCAAAAGGTTATACATACAGAAAACTTTTCTGGATCACAGGTTTCTTGGCCTTCTTTATCTCACCAATTGCAGACAACTTGACAACGGCTCTGATCCTATCGACTGTTCTTATAACGATTGAGCAAAAGAAAAAAGAGTTCCTGGTCCCGGGTGCGATCAATGTTGTAGTAGCAGCTAATGCCGGCGGAGCATGGTCTCCTTTTGGCGATATCACAACACTTATGGCATGGACATCAGGAAAAGGAAGTTTTTCTGATTTCTTGTTCTTGTTTCCGGCAGCATTCATTGGATATATTATTACAGCCTTCTTACTTTCACGTGTTGTTCCTAAGACAAAGCCTGTGTTTGATGCAACTTCAGAAAAAGCCCCTGTTCTGATGAAGGGCTCTAATGTTGTTATTGCCTTGGGTGTAATCACTATTGCCTGTGCAGTAATTTCACATCAGGTACTTCACCTGCCTGCTATGTGGGGTATGATGTTTGGCCTGGCTTTATTAAAACTCTATGCATACCGTTTGACAAAGTTTCGTAAGACACATCTGAATATTTTTGAGTCTATGTCTAAGATTGAGAACAATACCTTACTTTTCTTTTTTGGTATTTTAGCAGCTGTCGGTGCCTTATACTTCGTTGGTTGGTTGGCTTTAGCTGCTGTAGTATATGACCCGTCTGTTTTAGGACCGACATGGTCAAATATCGGAGTCGGTTTCCTTTCTGCAATTGTAGATAATGTACCGGTTATGTCAGCTGTACTAAAAGCCTCTCCTGAGATGGGCCTAGACCAATGGATGTTGGTAACCTTGACTGCGGGAGTAGGGGGATCTTTGATCTCTTTCGGATCAGCTGCGGGTGTAGGTGTTATGGGTAAGCTGCCGGGTATTTATACCTTTGGAGCACATATGAGATATTCATGGATGATCCTTGTCGGGTATATCGTATCATGTTCAGTATGGTATCTTCAGTATCAAACATTGGGTATAGGTCACTAAATACCCTAGACTCTAAATTATTATAATTTAGAGCCTTGCCTCTTTCGACTTAACAACTCTTAATCTACTTTATAGTAAAATTCCTTTAATTATTTATCACCTCTTATAAAAGGCCTCACCTTGAAAAATGTAAGCATTCTAGTTTTAGATTTTGGATCACAATACACTCAGCTAATCGCACGTCGTATGCGCGAAGATAAAGTTTATTGTGAAATCGTTCCTTATCACACTTCTTTAGCCGATATTAAAGCAAAAAACCCACAAGGTATTATTCTTTCTGGCGGTCCTTCATCTGTTTATAATAAAGACGCTTATGAAGTAGATCAGGGCGTATATACTATGGGTATTCCAGTTATGGGTATCTGTTACGGTATGCAAAGAATTGCCGTTGACTTCGGCGGTTCAGTTATCCGTTCTGATCATCACGAATATGGAAAGGCAGAGCTTAAGCTTGAAGTTAAATCTGCACTTTTTGATGATGTAGATGACATGGGAACGGTATGGATGTCACACTCTGACAGAGTAGATGCTCTTCCTGAAGGTTTTTCTCCTATTGCCACTTCTGAAAATTCTCCTTATGCTGCAATAGCTAATGAAGAAAAACGTGTCTATGCAATGCAGTTCCATCCTGAAGTTCAGCACTCTGAAGAAGGTTATTTGATGTTGCGTAACTTTGCACGCAAGATCTGTGGAATAACTGAAAAATGGAAGATGGAACATTTCTTAAAAGAACAGATAGAAAAGATCCGTGAAACAGTAGGCGAGGGAAAAGTTCTTTGTGGCCTAAGCGGCGGGGTTGACTCTTCTGTTGTTGCAGCTATGTTATATGAAGCAATCGGCGACCAGTTGATCCCGGTTTTTGTAGACAACGGTCTTCTTCGCAAGGGTGAACGGGAGCAGGTTGAAGAAGTATTTAGAATCAATCTAAAGACACCTCTGATTACGGTTGACGCGGTAGATAACTTCTTAGGTAAGCTTGCCGGTGTATCTGATCCTGAACAAAAGCGTAAGATAATTGGTCATACCTTCATAGAAGAGTTTGAAAAAGAAGCGAAAAAACACGACGGGATCAAGTTTCTAGCACAAGGAACCCTTTATCCGGATGTTATCGAGTCTATCTCTGTAAACGGTCCTTCTGAGGTTATCAAGTCTCACCATAATGTTGGCGGTCTTCCGGACTGGATGGATTTTAAACTTATCGAACCTTTGCGTGAGCTTTTCAAAGATGAGGTACGTAAGATCGGTCTTGAATTAGGTCTTCCAGAGGGTATGATTAACCGTCATCCATTCCCTGGACCGGGCCTTGCAATTCGTATTATGGGTGATGTCAATGTACCTGATCTGACTATTTTACGTGAAGCAGATGTTATCTTGCTGGATGAGTTAAAAGCGAGTGGATATTACGCAAAAACATGGCAGGCATTTGTGGTACTTTTAAATGTTAAATCTGTTGGTGTTATGGGCGATAACCGTACTTATGATAATACGGCTTGTGTACGTGTCGTTGAAGCCGTAGATGGCATGACAGCAACCTTTGCCTACCTTCCTCATGAGCTTTTAGAGAGAATTTCCAGAAGAATTATTAATGAGGTTGACGGTATTAACCGTGTGGTGTATGACATCAGCTCGAAGCCGCCGGCAACAATCGAATGGGAATAATTGAAATAAAGATTTCAGCGCATCTTGAAGTTTTTTAAGGCGTCGGCGTAGGATACTACGCTCTCAGTCTTAAGAAAACTCCAATCTGCACCAAACTCTTTATTCCTGTACTCAAATGCATTTATGAATGCTTTAAAAAGTTGTAAACTCTTTATTCCTGTGCTAAAATGCATTTATGAATACTTTAAATAACATTTTTCTTTTCTCCAAGACCCCTTATCCCGGGGTAAACCATATTCCTATTCTTCAAACCTCTTATTTAAAACCTTTTATAGATTTTTCTTCTTATGATTATATTATTGCGACTTCTAAGGAAGTCTTTTCTGCCTTGGACAAGATTGGTTCTTGGAAAGACCTTCCTGTCTTGGCTATATCTGATTCTACAGCTCTTGCAGGAAAGCAACATGGGGCGGAGACCTTAGATATTTCTAAGGGATATGGTAAAGATATTGTTGATCTTATTAAGGGTCAGTACTCAAATTTAAGAGCTCTGTATCCTCATGCTCAGATCATAAAAAGATCGAGCTTCCCCTTGATGCAATATGTGTTTTTACATCTCCTTCTTCAATAAAATGTTTTGAAAAATCATATAAATTTTTACCTACATATAAGATAGTCTGTATTGGTGAGACAACAGCATCATCCCTGCCAAAAGGCATAGAATTTGTCATCTGTGAAACAAGCTCAGTCGCTAGTGCCATTGAACGAGCAAAAAGCTTAGTTAAATAACTGTTTTTTAAAGTTTTATGCGTTATAATCTTCTAAGCCTGGGTGGTGCGACTACTCGCATATCAGGGGGTTCTACATATTCATCCAGTGGATGCCGTAGAGAGTTCGTGTGAAGCATTTTTGTTTGAGGGCCTTGCCTGAGAATCTGCTACCGTTAGAGCTCTCTCGATTTGCTACAATTCGGCTTTGAGAACCATCGCCACACGCGGAACGCCCACCTGGACACTAGAAGTAAGATTATTGATTAAAGTTTGACAAGAAGTTTTGATAAATAATCTGCAATAACCTTCACAACGAATAATTAATCGGAGATAATGAATGAACGTAATGATAATAGGAAATGGCGGTAGAGAATATTCTATTGGCCGCGCTATGCAAAATGATGAGAATGTAGATAAACTTTATTTTGCTCCGGGAAATGGTGCGACTGAAAACCTTGGTGAGAACGTAAGTATCAAAGACTACAATGAACTCGCACAGTTTGCTAAAGACAATAATATTGAATTTACTATTGTCGGACCGGAAGCACCTCTTGTTGAAGGTGTCGTTGATATCTTTAAGGCAGCAGGTCTGACAATTTTCGGCCCCTCTGCAAAAGCGGCACAATTAGAAGGCTCAAAAGTTTATATGAAGAACTTTTTAGCAAAATATAATATCCCTACAGCAGCTTATATTGAAACAGATCATATTGAGACAGCATTTAAGTTTATTGACACATTAACTGCTCCTATTGTTGTTAAGGCAGATGGTCTATGCGGCGGTAAGGGTGTTATCATTGCAATGAGCCATGATGAGGCTAAAAAAGCAACATCTGAGATGTTAAGCGGTACCTCTTTCGGAGATGCAGGCTTAAAAGTGATTGTTGAAGAGTTTCTTGACGGGTACGAGCTTTCAATGTTTGCTATATGTGACGGAGATGATTTTGTACTTCTTCAAGCAGCTCAAGATCATAAGCGTCTTCTTGATGGTGACCAAGGACCCAATACAGGTGGAATGGGTGCCTATGCCCCAACACCTCTTGTAGATGATGAACTTTATGAAAAAGTAAAAGATCGCGTTATCCGTCCTACTCTTAATGGAATGAAAAAAGAGGGCGCTCCTTTTGAGGGTGTTCTTTTTATCGGGATCATGGTCGTGAAGGGTGAACCGATAACATTAGAATTTAATGTACGATTTGGAGATCCTGAGTGTGAGATCTTGATGCCGCTTATGAAGTCTTCTGTTTTTGATCTTTTTTATAAGGCAGCTACCTCTCAACTTGATACCTTAAAAGTCGAGTTCCATGATAAGTATGCAGTCGGTGTTGTTATGGCATCTAAGGATTACCCATACTCTTCTTCAACTCCGGCTGAGATCGTTGTAGATGAAATACATCATGATGAGATTAAGAATAATACACATATCTCTTATGCGGGTGTTTCTAAGATAGATGGAACATTATGTGCAACAGGCGGTCGTGTTCTTGTTTGTGTTGGATTAGGTGATAGTATTCAAGAAGCCCGTGACCGTGCTTATTTATTATGTGGACAAGTTCATTTTGCAGGTAAAAAATTACGTACGGATATTGCTTATCAGGCACTGCGTTCTTAATTTATGAATGAAGAGATCTTTAAACTTCTTGATAGAGAACAGTTATCATTAGCTTCTAAGGCAAAGCGATTTGGGGCATATATAATTGATGAACTTATCTTATCTATTATATGGCTAAGTATTATTTGGGACAGTTTTACGGGATTAGTCAGTATTGAAGATAAAATTATCTTGATTAATACTTATATCTTGGAATTTATGGCATTAAAGGTGATCTATCATACCTTTTTTGTCATGCAGTATGCAGCAAGTCCGGGTAAGATTATCATGAAGATCAGGATTTTAGAACTTGGCACAAGCTCTACTCCTTCATTCTTCTGTTCTGTTAATCGTGCCTTTGTGCGCGTATTAAGCGAAATGTTCTTTTATGCAGGTTTTATTTGGGGATTACTGGATTCTGCTTCTCAAACATGGCATGATAAAACAGCAAGGACAGTGATTGTTGATGCTTAGACTCTTTTTCTTTCTCTTTCTTACCTCTATTTTGGCTTATGCAGAAAAAAAAGTAGAAGTATTCTCTTCCTCAGTAGATACAAACGGCTCTTTTGTTAAGGCAAATAATGATGTTGTTGTTCTGTATGATGGTATGTATATAAGCGCAGAGTCTGCAAGCTTTAACCGTGACGCAGGTATTATTGAATTATACGGGAATGTTAATGCACTTAAGGGTGCTGAATATTATACAATGGGTGATTACCTGATGGTAAATACCCAAGATGATATTAAACAATTTCGTCCCTTCTTTTTTCAAGAAAACAGAGATCAGCTGTGGATAAGTGCCCGTTCGGCAAAGACGAAAGCTAAGGAGTATGAATTACACACAGGTCTTGTCTCCTCATGTAATCCTCAAGACCCTGATTGGACGCTTCGTTTTAGTAGCGGTTATTATGATGGTGAAGATCAGTGGATGCAGTTATATAATGCCAGACTGTATGCAGGAAGCGTGCCTGTATTTTACTTCCCCTATGTAGCTTATCCTACCGATACGACGCGCAGAACAGGGCTGTTACGACCAACCTTTGGTCTGTCTAGTGATGAAGGGTTTATGTATCAACAACCTATCTATATTGCAGAATCTCCACAATGGGACCTTGAGTTACTTCCTCAGATTCGTATAAAACGGGGTAAAGGTCTTTACTCAACACTGCGTTTTGTCGATTCCCCTCGTTCAAGCGGTTCTTTGGTTGTGGGAGGATTTAGAGAAGAACTGGATTATCAAGAAGAGTTTAAACTTAAAAACAATGAACATTATGGAGCCGAGTTTAAGTATCAGCACAGGGGCTTTTTGAAGAATTGGTTTGACCTTGATCTTCAAGGTTCTTCCGGAGTCTATTCAGATATCACCTATTTGAATGATGTTGAGTATTTAAATTTACAAATGAGGGATTCTTTAGATTATGCTACAACATCTCAGGTGACTTCTAAGGTCAATATGTTCTTAAATCAGAGTGAGAACTATTACGGAATGTATGCTAAATATTTTATTGATCTGACTAAAAACAGTAATTCTGATACGATTCAGAATCTTCCGACGATACAATATCATCATGCACTTAATACATTTTTAGATGACCATTTCTTATATTCAGTTGACTATAGGGGTAATAACTTCTACAGAGAGACTCGAAAAAATGCTATTCAAAATGAGCTAACTCTTCCTCTAGACCTTCAATTCTCACTTCTAGATGAATATCTGACATTAACACTGAGTGAAAATCTGTATGCTTCGCACCTCGGTTTTTACGGTTCTGATAATCCAAATAATCCTAACAGTACTATAAATACTCTGGACCCGATATACGGCTATTCCCCAGGTACTTTTGGACGTGATACTCAGCGTGTTGAGCTAAACTCCAATCTTGTAAAATCTTTTGATGATTTTACACACAGTGTAGGACTAACAGTATCATACACCCACCCCGGTACAGAAAATCGAACAGGTTTTTATGCTGATTATGAGCAGATATTTAAAGATGAATGTCTAACAAACAGTATTGGGCCCTGTGAATATAACACAATCAATGAAAATATAGAACAGGCTTCTTTGGAATTCTCTCAGTATATTTTTACAGATGAAGATGGAGAAAAACTCTACCACCGAATTAAGCAGCCTTTGATCTATGAACCAGGATATGATAAGTATGGGGATTTGGAAAATGAGCTTCGATATTATTTTACAAAAGAGCTGAATTATTACAATAACAGCTTTTATAATTATGACCGAAACGTGATTTCTAAAACACAAAATACAATAGGGTATAATGATGGGACTTTTATCTTTAACGTATCACATCTGTATGAGGATAAGTTGGTCAATGATACACGTACGCATACAAGCTATGTGACCTCAGATGCCCGTTATAACTATTCTGAGAGATGGCAATACTTTGCGGGTTATGCCTATGACATACAAGAGAGCCAAACAAAAAATAGGCATTTGGGTTTTGTGTATGCTAAGCGTTGCTGGAGTGCAGAATTAAAGTATGTCGAAAATATTCGTCCGAGCCTGAGCACTACTGGAACGGCATCGGGTATTCAAGACAAAATACTCTACTTGACACTTAACCTCAGACCCCTAGGCGGATTTGAAGTAGATTATAAAAAATCAGAAAATCAATAATTCTCATGAATGTAGATTATAAAGGTAGAAAATGAACGTTGAAGCTAAAGTTGGTGCCTTTGTTGTCTCTGGATTAGTCTTACTTTTTATGCTTTCTACTCAGGTCAATGATATAGGGAGTTTTAGGGAAGAGGGAAAAAACATCAATGCCTATATCAAGGATGCTTCAGGTCTTGAACTCAAAAGTAAGGTGAAGCTAAATGGAGTTGAAGTAGGATATATTGATGATATTTCACTTGTAGATCATAAGGTCAAACTGCGTTTTTTTATTCAAAAGGGAATTGATATTCCTATCGACTCTTCCGTAATGGTGACACAAGATACGGTACTGGGCGGAAAACTGATAAATATTGCACTTGGTGAATCAAACACATCTCTATCTAATAACGGTTCTTTGAGTAAGGTTGATCGTCTCTCCTCATTTGAAGAGACAAGTGATAGTGTTGATAAGGCTGCGGAAGAACTTCGCCTGTTTATGTCTGAACTGCGTCAGACTTTTGATCCAAAAGCACGCGAAGATATTCAAAAAGCCTTGGCTGAGTTTGCTGAAGTAGGGAAGTCTTTACGTGAAGTCATTTCTGAAAACAGAAGCAACTTGTATGAGACTATAGATAATTTCAAACAAACGGGTGAGACTATCAACACACGACTACCCGATATTATGTCTCAACTGGATTCTTTAACCAAGCGTTTTGATAGTGTGGGAGGAACCTTAGATGATAAACTGCCTATTGCTATGGATAAGTTTATCTCTTTAGAAGATAACCTCTCTGGTATTTTGCAAGAGAGTAAGACGCCGTTAAACAGCGCGCTTGTCTCGGCAGATGAATTTTTTAGCAGCGGACAAGAAGCCTTTAAGAAGGTAGATAAACTTCTTTCTAACTTTACAAAAAGTGAACTTCAGTTTGGGATGAATGCAAACTATATGTTAAGTGATTCTTATGTAAAGACTTATGTGGATATCAATTATCTTCCTGATCCCTCTACTTATTATATGTTAAGTGTGATCTCAATGGAGGATTATGCTCAAACTGATGCTAACGGAGTCTATAAAGCACCCGAGTTACATGATAATGGTAAGTTTTATTTCTCGGCACAGTATGGAAAACGTTATGACGACTTACTGTTTAGAGCCGGTCTGATTGAATCAACAGGTGGATTTGGAGTTGATTATTTTGCAATGAAGGATAACCTAAAGTTCACCTTGGATGCTTATGACTTTAATGCTGAAAATGATTTTCGTAATGAGAATGCTCACTTGAAACTCGGTGTGCGTTATCGCTTCTTGAAACATTTAGAGATGTATGTGGGCTGGGATAACTTCATTAATACTAAGGCAGATAATGTTTACCTAGGCTTTGGAGCCTCATTTACGGAGGAAAGTATGAAATACTTACTAGGTTCGGCAGCAGGTTCGGCATTATGAACCAATATTATAAAAACAGAGATGACGCGGCAGTACAGTTAATAGACACCCTTCCCATTGATCGAATACGCACAGAAAAGTGGAAGTTGATAGCTGTCTCATCCGGCGGCCTTAAGATTGCATCTTTGATAGCCAAGAAAGCGGGTGTTAGTGTTGATATCCTTTTTTCTGAAGCGATTTATGCTCCGGCGAACTCGGATTGTGAATTAGGCCGTGTGAGTGAGACAGAAGAGATCGTGGTGAATGAAGAGCTTGTAGATGCCTTTGAGATACAGTATGATTACATCTATGGAGAGGCGCATAGGAAACATGAGGAAAAAATTCTCTCTTCTGTGTATAAGTTTAGAAAGGGAAAGCAGTTTCTGAACTTAAAGCTTATGGAAAAGCTGTTTCAGTGCCTATCTTG
>CBFDAB010000042.1:0-16178 GCA_965602745.1 uncultured Campylobacterales bacterium | reverse complement strand
AAACTTGAAAAGCCTATAGGCAGAGAAGCTGCTTTGGAGATCTCTCGCCGAAGCCGAGGGACACCCCGTATTGCACTGCGTCTCTTACGCCGTGTACGAGACTTTGCCGAGGTGGCAGATGAACTTTCTATCTTCTTGGAAAGAACACAATATGCACTTAAGGAACTGGGTATAAATGATAACGGTTTTGATGAGATGGATATACGCCTTCTTGAGCTTTTAGTCGCGGCTAAGGGAAAGGCTATGGGACTAAGCACTCTTGCGGCGGCCTTGAGTGAAGATGAAGGAACGATAGAAGATGTTTTTGAGCCTTATCTTTTAGCCAATGGTTATCTTGAAAGAACTGCCAGAGGCAGGATAGCTACACAAAAGACTTATGAGGTCTTAAAATGCAAAGCTCCACAAAACGAAGTTTCTTCAGAAAATAAAACCCTGTTTGAATAAAATCTAGGAGATTTACATAATGCGCCCACAACACTTTATCTTTATGCTTTTTGCCTTTGCCTTATACTGGATGTACCAACTTTATAACGCCTACTGGATGCCTATCCTTATCGGTTCACTTTTGGCTATATCGACAGCAAACATACATAAGAAACTCCTTGAGATATTTAAAAAAGATTTTCTAGCTGCCTTTCTTTCAAGTCTCTTGCTTGCTATCTTGCTTTTTGCGCCACTAGGATATTTTTTAACAACATTGACTATTGAGATGCATGGAATAAGTATAGATAGCTTTAGCCATGTTTATGAAAAAATTGAGATGTGGATTGCCAGACTTCCGGACTCTCTTGCCTTTATCAAGACCCAGCTTGTAGATATTATTGATTACAAGAACCTCAGTACCTTTGCCGGTAATTCTCTTGGACTTGCGGCTAATGTAGGAAAATACAGCGCTACATTTTTAAAAGATGCATTTTTGATTATTATCTTTTACTTTTTTGCCCAATATTACGGAAAGACCATCATGCGTTACCTTGTTAAAATCATTCGTTTGCCACAGCAAGATACAACCCTTCTTAGTCTTGAGGTCTCAAATGTTATGAGTGTAGTCTTTTATTCTATCCTCGCAACAGCGACCTTAGAAGGTGCCCTTTTTGGATTTATGATCAGTGTTATCGGTTATAACGGTCTTCTTTTTGGGATTATGTATGGTATCGCTTCGCTGATCCCTATTGTGGGAGGGGCACTGATGTGGGCACCTTTTATGATCTATGAGCTTTCCCTTGGAAATACGGGGAATGCCCTTTTCATCACCCTGTATTCCATCATTATCATCGCGATCATTGCAGATACCTTTGTGAAGCCGATGATCATCAGATATATTGATCTTAATTTTATCAAGTCGAGTACAAAGATCAATGAACTTCTTATCTTCTTCTCTATCTTGGCAGGCTTAACGGCATTTGGTTTTTGGGGGATGGTTTTGGGGCCGGCTATTACAGCCTTTTTTATGGCCTTGTTAAAACTATATGAGACAAGAGATGCGGAGTATTTTTCTCAAAACATGTAAGCTACTTCTTCATCAACTCTCTTGGGTACTTCACCTTAGAAAGATAATAAATACCTACTACTGAGATAAGAATCATCGGTAAAGACAGAAGCTGTCCCTGAGTCATCCAACCCATAATATAACCTATCTGAGCATCAGGTGCACGCCAGAACTCAGCACTGAAACGTGCCAAGCCGTACAGGGCTCCATATATCAGCGTCAGTCCACCGGCAAAAGAGACACGGTGGCGAATAAGATAAACGATAAGAGCGACGACTACACCCTCTAAGAACGCTTCATACAGCTGTGAAGGGTGACGTAAGACATCATTTACATAAATACCCCAAGGAAGCTCTGTAGCCCGTCCGATAAGCTCTTGATTTAAGAAGTTGCCTATGCGTCCAAAGATATATCCGACGGGAACGGCTATAGCTACAATATCCATCAAAAACCAAAACGAATACCCGTTTTTACGGGCAAAAAGATAAGACCCCAATAAGAAACCGATCAAGGCACCATGATAACTCATACCGCGTATCCCGACAAACTCACCATTTGAAAATGGATTAAAGATCTGCCAAGGATGGGTCATGTAATACGAGGTATTGGGATCATAAAAGAGTATATAGCCCAAACGCGCCCCTAGAATCACACCTACTTCTATCCAGATAAAGTAGTCATCTAAGATCTTTTTATCCATATCAAGCTTATCTTTTGTCACTATCCATTTTGCCATCATAAGGGCAGATACAAGGGCCAAGACATACATTATCCCGTACCAATGAACATTAAGACCAAAAAGGTTAAAGGCGACAGGATCAAAGTTTTCGTAGATGTAGTTCCAATAATTCATAAAAGTTCCAGAAGTTTTTTAGAAGTATAGCGAAATTGAAAGAGACGGAGATATCACAGATACAAAGTGTATCTATGCCTTATAAAAGATTGGCAGAAGCATCCTCTGCATTCAGTTGTAAACCATCTGGTCCTCCTACGTTGGCAGGGATCCATGGCGCCAGACAATTACGATCTTTTACACAAGGATCGGTAAGTGCTTTCAAGAAAGCGACAAGGTCATCTATCTGTCCATTACTTGCTGTGACATTTCGGTGCGGCGAAACTCCTTCTACTCGGTTGGAGTGAAGCTGGGCCAAGGCTTTTTCTGTATTGCTCCTCGTATTGGTAGTCTTTACCATAGAGTCCAGTTGAGAAAAGTCATAACCCGCTACCGCGCTGTCAACATCAACCATATGCCGTACAATAGCTTCCAGACTTGTATAAGCGCCATCATGCCCCCATGGTCCCGTCACTTCGATGTTTAATAAGGTTGGTGTTCTAAAGGCATACTTCTCACTGCCGCTAACATTTTCACGTCCAAAATCATCGTCTACATGATCCCCGTTGCCTTTGCCCCGCCCTACCTGGGGGATGGCCATAACATGAAAACTTTCATCCGTGAAAAAGTCTCCGCTGTGACAAGCGACACAGTTCATCCCCCCTTCTTCATATGAGCGGAAGAAAAGCTCAGCCCCTCTTTTTTCTGCAGTAGAGATAGCACTTACATTCCCTTGTACGTATGATTTCCAAGAAGTGTTGACAAAAAGTTGGGAACGCTCATATTCGCCAATGGCATCAGCAATATTATCAAAGGTCACAGACTTGGGTCCATAGACATTTTCAAACTCGCTCTTCCAACTGTTTGCAATATAATCATCCGATTTTTTCTTAGCTAAACGTGCCCCTAGATGCACATATACCTCACTGTTGCTATTTCCTGCTTCAAAGACGAATCCCCGCATCTCTTCAGGCGAAGTAACAGGAAAACGGGCCTGTGCAGCAGCCAAGTTTGCTCCGGAGTCAGGATCAATTACACCAAAGGCTGAGTCTGGTGTTCGAATCCCGCCTACATCGCCATTTTCACCTGCATTAGGTGTCATACTCTCCACACGTCCATCCAAAAACAGTGCTCTGTCCCACAATGCAATATTGAATGTCGTAGATGCATTACGAGACACAGGGGCATAGCCACTGTCATAATTCACAGCTCCGCTATCATGGACCCTGCCCTCGCCTAAAAGTTCAGGATTAACAGCACTGACACCAACAGATAAAGAGAGCTTGTCTCCTCCGCCTAAGGCAGGATGATGACAGGTCACACAGGCTGAATCTTTGTCTCCGCCAAGAGACTTTGTAAAAAACAGTCTCATTCCCAGCTGTGCTTTAGCATCTCTGATTGATGGAATACTCCTGCCAGTTGAAGGATCACCGCTTAAAGCGTTTCTAGCGATAATGACACTGAGTCGATTATCAATAGTCTCACTATCATTGATATTCCCATCATTGATAGTGTCATCTATGACATTTCTATTAACATCATTCCCACATCCAAACAAAACAGATAATATAATTATACAAGTCCCTAATTTCGCATTCATTATATTTCCTTGTACCCGAATATAAAGAAATTATATATAATGAAACGTTGAGAGAGTGTTAAGTTTTATATTTTTTGTTGTTCTATAAGATTAAAATAAGTTATTGTGCTCCGAGAGTTTATATCTCTATGCATCACCCGACTTCTTCTTGTCTAAGGCATCGGCAATAAGTTCAATAGGATTTTTAAAGAGCGTATCAACATTACCCTCAAACATCGCATTTGTTAACTGCATTCTACAGGCTGAACATTCAGACGAGACATATTCTGCCTGCGTTGCTTTAATCATTGCTGCCTTTGGTTTTCCAGCGGCCTCTGCAAAATGAAACTTTTCTGTCTGCATTGTCACCCCGCCAAAACCACAACACTGGTTTGAGTCGCTCATTTCAACTAAGTTGTAATTTTCTTTAATTAGATTACGAGGTTCTTGAAAGATACCCTGCATCTTTTTAGCATGACAAGGGTCATGATAGGTAACAACAACATCATTTTTTCCACGTTCTTGTAAAACTTTATGAAGGTCTGTCTCTTTTTCTAACCATTCAGTTGCCATGTAAATTTTAGATTTTAAATTAATCGCACGTTCCATCCATTCAGGTTGATCATGGAAGTAGTGTTCATAATCTATCTTAATCATTGCAGAACAGGTGGCTTCCGGAATAATGATAGCTTCAACATCATCTATAAAGCTCTCAAAATAAGTTATATTTTCTTTAGCAAGGGCGTCAACCGTGTTAAAGTCACCCGTGAAATATGCAGGTGCTGAACAGCATTTTTGACCCTTAGCTAAGAAGGCATCTATTTCTAGTTCTTTAAGTACTTGAAGAAGGGAATCACCTATATTGGTGTAATTGTAATTAGCCAAACAACCAATAAAGATAGCAACTTTGCGTTTTCCACCATTATCTATATTTTCAGGATATTTATTTAAGAAAGAAGTTTTTCCCATAGCAGGAAGGAGTCTGTCTTTTTTAATTAATGGAAGGTTAAAACGTGGTTTGATCGAGGTCTGCTCTGATTTAATTTTAAATCCACAGGTCTGAAATACATACCCTAGTTTAAACGCAACGTCCATAATAAACCTATGACGTAAAAGATAAAAGAAAACACGTTTAAAAAGTGCGATACCAAATTTATCGGCAATATCGGCGCGTACTTGCTCTATCACCATGTCCGTCGGAAGAGACTTAGGACATACTTCTACACAGGCTGTACATAAAAAACATGACTCAAAAATATCTTTAGCATTTTTATCAAGCTCAAGATTTCCTTGTTGATAGGCCCCTAAAAGGTCTAAGAATCCACGAGGACTTGTAACCTCATCTGCATTAACCTGATGGATTGTACATACAGGTATACACTTTGCACATTTTACACAAGGATCTGTGACCTCTGCAAAATTAAATATTTCTCCGGTTCTTGTTGCCACGTTACTTCCTAAACTGTTTTTGAAAAAGTTTTTGTATTTTCACTATGCGCTTTCATATAAGCATCAAAAGGCATCACTATATTTCTTATAAGCATTGTCCCTGTTTGCGAGACTTCAATACTTTCATCACTCATACGCACAAGACCTGCTTCTTCAAACTCTTTAAGTGATTCAAGAGCATCTGAGAAGTATTCTTTGAAACTGAGCTGGTATGATGCCTCAAAGCGCTTGATATCTAGCTTGAAATTACTCATTAACTCCATAATGACATCTTGGCGGATCTGATCATCTTCACTTAAAACAATTCCTCTTTCAAAAGGAAGTTTTCCCGCATCTATAGCCCTTTCATAAGAGTCCATCTCTTTATGATTTTGAGCATAATAATCCACACCTTCGCCAATAGAAGTGATGCCGATACCGATCAGGTCAGCTCCGCCCTTAGTCGTATATCCTTGAAAGTTTCTATGCAGTTCGCCCTTCTCAATAGCTAAGAAAAGCTCATCATGAGGCTTCGCAAAGTGATCCATACCTATCATTTTATAACCGTTTTTCTCAAAGAAGTCTATGGTGTACTTTAAGATATTAAGCTTTACATCCGGAGTTGGAAGTGTCGTCTCATCTATCTTACGCATCGTCTTTTTCAACCAAGGAACATGGGCATAGTTAAAGACAGCCAAACGGTCCGGATTCAGTGTCAGTGTCATATCCAAAGTCTTTTTAAAAGTCTCAAAGGTCTGAAAAGGGAGACCGTAGATAAGGTCAACATTGATACTGTTAATACCGTATTTACGGGCAAGATCAACTGCATTTTTTGTAATATCATAAGGCTGTATTCTGTGAACAGCGGTTTGTACCTTCTCATCAAAGTCCTGCTGACCAAAGCTGACACGGTTAAAACCATTCTCAACCATCAGCTTCATCTGCTCTTCGTCTAAGAAGCGCGGATCTATCTCACATGAGATCTCTGCATCTTTTTGAAAGTTTGAAAAGGTCTGCTTGATCTTAGAAATGATACGAGCCAGCTGTTCTGCCGAGAAGAATGTTGGTGTTCCCCCGCCAAAATGCAATTGCATCACTTCTCTAGATGTATCAAGATGCTCTTTTAAGATATCCATCTCTCTAAAGAGATAGTCTATATAACGTTCTTTCTTCTCTTCTTTTGAGGTAAACACGACATTACAGCCGCAAAAGTAACATGCTGATCTACAAAAAGGAAGGTGAAAATACAGAGACAAAGGACGAGATGAATCTTGGTTTTTCAGTTTATTGATATAGGTATCATAGCTATAAGAGTCCGAAAATTCGATCGCAGTCGGATAAGAGGTATAGCGAGGCCCCGGTTTAGAATATTTTATATATTTTTCAAAATCCAACATCTTTTCAATCCATTATCTTATTTATAATAAGTGATTATGCCAAAAGCCGTCTAAAAAGTAGTTAAAAGCGCAAATTCATGTAAGTTAAATTCCTTATATATACAGATAGGGCAGTCGATATTATCCTTTAACTATATTTTTGTTATACTTTTGCGGATAATAATATATAGGAATTTCATGATAGATATTAAACTTTTACATAAAGATTTTGACGCTGTTGCGAGTATGTTAGAACGACGAAAGATTGATGCTGTTCTACTTGAAGAACTTAGAAGCGTTCATCAGGTTTTCAAAGCTGTTCAACAAGAACTCGAAGCGGCTCAGGCTGTACAAAATGAAAAATCAAGACTCTTTGGCGAGTATATGAGAGAGAAAAAAGATATCACAGAGCTTAAGGCCGAAGTCGATGCAAACAAGATTCTCATTGCACAAAAGCAAGTACTTGCTAATGAAGAAGAAGAAAGACTAAACACTATTTTATCTGCGATCCCAAATATCCCTGATAAAGATGTTCCCCTCGGCGCAGATGAGGATGAGAATGTTGAGATCAGAAGAGTGCTTGAACCTAAAAGCTTTAGTTTTACACCTAAAGAGCATTGGGAACTGGCTGAGAATAACAGATGGATTGACTTTGAAAAAGGTGTAAAAGTCGCTAAAAGCCGCTTTTCCGTTATCCAAGGCATAGGCGCTAAACTCGAACGTGCCCTAGTGAACTTTATGCTTGACTTCAATAGTGAGCGCGGATTCTCTGAGGTTTCTGTGCCTATCGTAACAAATGCACCTTGTCTTATGGGAACAGGACAATTGCCAAAGTTTAAAGATGATCTATATAAATTACAAGATGAAGAGCTTTATCTTATTCCTACCGGTGAAGTTCCCGTAACTAACCTTTATCAAGATGAGATCATCCCTGTAGATGAGCTTCCTATTAAGATGACAGCCTTTACCCAGTGTTTCAGAAAAGAAGCGGGTTCAGCCGGACGTGACACACGCGGTATCATCCGTCAGCACCAGTTTCCAAAGGTAGAGCTCGTTGCTATTGCTTCTGCCGAGCAAAGTGATAAGGTCTTTGAAGAGATGGTTGCATGTGCCTCAGATATACTTGAAGCCTTGGGACTGCCTTATAAACAGGTACAACTATGTACAGGCGATATAGGCTTTTCTGCCGCAAGGACTATAGACTTAGAGGTATGGCTCCCCGGCCAAGCAACGTACAGAGAGATCAGCTCTATCTCAAACACCAGAGACTTCCAGGCAAGACGTGCAAAGATCCGTTATAAAGACGGAAAGAAAAACATCTTGGCTCACACCTTAAACGGTTCATCTCTGGCTGTTGGACGCACTATGGTTGCCATTATGGAGAACTACCAGAATGAAGATGGGAGTATTGAGATACCTGAAGTTTTAAAGCCTTACCTGCGCTAGATATTTTTGATTAGGTAGCGAATTTTTTGCTATCTGATTGCCTTATTCCTTGCCTCCAAACTTCTAATATTTTAGCACACACTCATCAAAATACTCACTAGCATGAACCATGTATAAATCTGTATATAGATTATATATTTGCCACCAATAAAATCGCAGTAGCAGATATTACTTTCCGACTTTTCTTGCATCTTCGATGCAGTATCGTGCATGCGGCTCTGCGCGTAGGCGTTCGATGGGAATCGTATCCCCGCTCTCTTCGCAAATGCCATACGTTCTGTTTTTGAGCTTTGACAATGCATGGATGACTTCATTGAGTTCATGTCGCTGCTGTTTTAGCAGTGCATTATGGTGCATGCTGTCACTTTCCAGCGATGCCAGATCTTCCATATCATTAATATCATCTTCGGTTCTGATAACCTCCAACTCCTCAATTAAACGGGAAATGTTGGATTCGAGCTTCGCTTTCATATCTTGCAAGCGCAGTTCAAATTCCTGATAATCTAGTATTGACATAACGTCTCCTTTTATTCTGGTAATTCTTCTTTGACTTCTGTCCATTGGCTTAGATCAGAGGGAAAGTTTTGAAGCTCGTTCTTAAATCTATCCCATTCAGGATAGTCGGTGTTGAAGTTTGCAACATCCTGTGCTGCAAACTCGGCACTTTCATAAGAGCCAAGCAACTCCTCATCTAACCAAAGTTCATATCTTTCATGCCCGAGCGGCTTTATCTCAAATGTTCCGATATCTGAGTTGTAAGTATACGTTCGCATTTCACATCTCCTCTTTTAGTACCCTTTAAACTATCCTATCATATTTTTGGTAAAAGAAAATGCAAAGAGAAAAAGTACAATGTATCGCGGTGAATGTGTTAAAATTAAATAGGGGGCTGACTTGTCGTTATTGTTATCTTCTTTTTTAAGCTGATTAAAACATCTTTAATATTCAAAGTATCCTGTTTAAATATATTGCCTGATACAATTGGGAATGGGGGATAATCAGCATATGCATCAGCTATTGATCTGACAACTGTCATTGGTGCACAAACGGCTTTCGCTGCCGTCGCTGCCACCAAAGCTACTCCAGTCTATCTTCGGAAGCTTGCTCAGGCGTTCTTGGTACGCCTCTTTGGTGATTCCCTCATAAGGCATCTGCGTGTAAGCCCCGGTGTCGAAGTGGGGCAGCATTGAGACGGACTTGATGACCGGCACAAACTCTGCGAGCATATGTTCGATCTGCTCACCTTCTGTTTTGGGATCAAAGTAGACGGTACAGCTCACCATGTTGTCGCTCCATTCACGCTGCAACATCACCAGAAATTCGAACTGCTCCCTGGCGGAGACTGATGTCGCTTTTCTTGTTGTTCCCTGGTCGATAGGGAACTCAAATACTGTCGTATTGGCACTGTAGCGGTCCGATTCATGAGGGATACCAGCGGTTTTGAGTGCCTCACAGATGCGAGAATTGTTGCTTACACGCATACGGCGGATGGCATACTGAAAGGTCGGGAAATGCATTCCTGAACTCACCCCTACAAGCTGGCTGATACTGCCCGAAGGCTTCACCGTCGTCACACGTACCGAAACCGGGATCCCCGCCTCAACGGCAAGTTTTCGGTTAACTGAACGCACCAGTTTATACCCTTTTTGCAGACGCCGCGTCAGCTCCCTTGCTCCAAACTCGTCGAGCATGTCTGCCACACCGGAGAGACTTACCCCGATACGGCGGTTGCGTGCGACGATAGCATTGGTTTCTGGTCTGTGAGTCGGTAATAATGCTACCGTGGAGGCGTAGAAGGTAGCGAACTCCAGTGCTTCGTAAAATTCTGCTTCACTCTCGCAACGCGCCGAGAAGACCTCGGAGAGGTTACACAGCTCGAAGCTCTCCAGGGGGATCTCTGAACAGGGATTTGCCAGCCACGCCTTGTCCTCGCTCTCATCGCCGTAGCGGGCATATTTCTGAACATTAATCAGGTTCATAATACCCGGTTCGCCGTTGTCGCGGATATGGCTGGCAATAATCGGCAGTTTTTTGAACTCTTCACTCTTGTGTAATACCACTGTATTATTAGATACCCATCCTATCTCGGCGCGATCAGGGTTCTTTTTATAGTCTTTGAGTTCGATGAAGGTCAGGTCTTCTACAGACCCCAGAATGATCTCCGCACTGCGGCGGACATTGCCTGCGACCACGCAGATCCCGATGGCATTCATAATGTCCGCTACGGTACGTGTCTGATCAATCTTTCCGTAGCAGTAGGCGTCGAGGTAACTTTCGATACGTTTATGTAACTGTTTCAGAGGTTCAGGACCGGAAGCCGTACCGCCGAAACCTCTGATAGGTGAACCTTCAGAGCGGATGCTATCATAGCCGAAACTGAACCATGTTCCGCCTTTTGTGTAACTCTCGATGAGCAGGCGAACCGACGCGACCCATCCTTCGCGGCTGTCGGGAATAACAAAAGGGATGGGACGCGATTTGTCCGGCATCCTGACCTTATCGCCTTTCCACGCCGTGTTGAAACCGACCCCGACCCCGCACATTAGCATATCCATCGTCCAGTCCGCCGCCAGGGAAAGATCGGTCGTATCGACCGCACCGCAATTGTTCAAAGCCGCGCTGCCGCGTTCATAGACGTAGTCGGTTCCCATGATCCACAACCCACGTCCCGGCGGTAGCCACTTCATCTCAAACATAGCCTCGGCGAGCCGATATGCATAGTGCTGACATCTCTCTTCGTCCCATTCCAGGCGGTTCATGAGGTAGTGGTTCTTGCGTACAGACATCACCCCCTCGATGACCCGTATCACCGTATCGGACCAGTGTTCCTGTGATCCATCAGGCTTGATCCGGCTGTAGGTTCGGTAGTAGGTTGCCTCCCCAAAGCCTCCAAAACCAAAGCGTGCCGTTTTACTGCCAATCTCATCACAAAACGCCTCTTTGAGTGCAAAACGCTCTTGAACTACCATCTCTTTGTTGTCGGTCTCGGCTGTAGAGTCTTTCATAGGAACCTCATTACTAAAAGTCAATCGGTGCATTGATAGTTTTCTATTGAAAACAAGTTTATCATATATATCAAAAGAAGAGCAATTAAATATTGTTTCGCCGACTGACTTTATAGGCTGTTGCAGGGCATTCACTTTTTACTTTTTATATTAAATTTAGGCTCCCTCCCATGTTCTGCTTATAATTGTGTCTAGTATATAGGGATCATTCCACCTCATAAAAAAACTCATTTTCTACAAAGACAATTGCCTGTACCCTGCCCAAAAAAAAACCACAAAAGCACTGACCTTGAGCAACCCCTTGTTAACTAATGTGTTATAATATAATTTATGTGGAAGTGACCTTGAAGTATGGTTACCGGGCCAAGCAACTTACAGAGAGATCAGCTCTATCTCAAACACGAGAGACTTCCAAGCCAGACGTGCAAAGATCCGTTATAAAGACGGCAAGAAAACAAGCCGTGGCGGTCGTGAAGTGATGTTTCTATAAAAACATCTTTGCCCATACGCTAAACGGTTCATCTCTCGCGGTTGGTCGTACTATGGTCGCTATCATGGAAAATTATCAAAACAAGCCATGGCGGTTGCAAAGCAATGTTTCTTTAGAAAATGAAGATGGGACTATTAATATCCCTGAGGTTTTAAAACCTTATATAAAATAAGGTTTATAGTTAAACAGTACGTAATGCACTGTTTAACTGCCTATTAGCTGCCTAGGTTTATCCTTTTCAATACAAAAATATTTAGAGAGTTATCCTTATTCCATTTTTTATTCGAATGTGTCCTCAAGGGTATGTCCTTGAAGTGCTAATTCTAGTCTTGATCGCCCTATAAATTTATGAATTTTTTTTTCATAAATTTTAATTTTTTCTTCTATCGAAACTTTTGAATATTCTATGGAAAGTTTCTTTACTATTTTTGCAAATTTTGCAAAGGCTTCAATTGAACTAGCAGAGAAATCTTCTGCTCCATCTTCATGTTTGATGTCATATTGAATAATTGCAACCTTAAGGAAAAACCTATTTGCAAACTCGTTCTGTATTTCAAATTTCATTAATATTTGCTCATTCATTTTATCTCCAAACAATCATATAAAAGATTATAATATATATATAAGTAACTTTAGTTTTTTCAGTAAATATTGAACTCTATTTTGCATAACAGCTGTTTGATTTGAAGTAGAATAAAATTCTGTTACAAAGACAGTAAGAAAACAAGCCGTGTCAATTTCAGAGAAATATTTCTGTAATAATATCTTAGCTCATACGCTAAACGGTTCATCTCTCGCGATTGGACGTACTATGGTTGCGATTATGGAAAACTATCAGAATGAAGATGGAAGTATAGATATTCCTGAGGTTTTAAAACCTTATATGTAGGTTTATATAGCCCTTTTTTGGCTATATACTTGCCCTCGTGCTTAGAGAGGGTGCCTCCCAAAACTAAAGCGTTTAATAAACAGTAAATATCCTAGATACCGAGACACCTGATTTTGTTGCTGTAATCAAACTTGTACCAAAATTCATACATGATACGAGACCTGAACTATTTATTGTTGCTACAGATGTGGTAGCTGATGTCCATGTAACTGATGAGCTAATATCTGTCGTACTTCCATCAGAATATGTTCCTATTGCAGTAAGCTGAAGCGATAAGCCATTCGCTTTTTCTAAGACGGAAGGTGTTATTGCTATTGATACTAATGTAGCAGATGTTACAGTCATCGTAGTTGTAGCAGAGATAAAATCCTTATCAACTGTTATCACTGCAGAACCTACATCCACAGCCGTAGCCAAACCTGAATCACTAACAACAGTAGCTACTGAAGTTGTATCTGAACTCCATGTAGAAGATGCTGTAATATCAACCGTAGTTCCATCAGAATAGGTACCCATTGCAGTTAATTGCTGCGTTAAGCCTTTTGCTATACTTGGATCGGCTGGAGTTACGGCAATAGATACTACTGTAGCAGCAGTTGTAGTTACGGTAGTTGTCCCAGAAATAAAATCTTTGGTAGCAGTCATAACAGAAGATCCTACATCAACGGCTGTAACTAACCCTGTACTTGAAACAACTGTAGAAGCTGCAGTTGTATCTGAACTCCATGTAGAAGATGCTGTAATATCAACCGTAGTTCCATCAGAATAGGTACCCATTGCTGTCAACTGTTGGGTTAAGTCTTTGGCTACACTAGGATCAGTGGGTGTTATTGCAATAGATTGTAAAGTGACAGTTGTTGCAGATGGATCACTGTCACTTGGTTCTTTCCCACAACCACTTAAAAATAAGATTAAGGATATCATGATAATTTGTAATGTTCTTTTCATTTAAAGTCCTAAATATTGTTTTGCAGAAAGTATAACAAGCGTAAAATATATTAGCATAAAATATCACTAAAAAAACCTGTTTTAGTGAAATTATTGCCTATTACTTTCCTAAAATCAAAATCATCTTCTACCCAACACTGTGCAAACCCTTATAAACACACGCTTTACTCGCCATTAAACTCTTATAACTCCGATGGCGTGTGGTTACCAGGTCAAGCAACTTACAGAGAAACCTCTTCTATCTCTAACACAAGAGACTTCCAAGCCAGACGAGCAAAGATCCGTTTTAAAGATAGAAAGAAAACAAGCCGTGGCGGTCGTGAAGTGATGTTTCTATAAAAACATCTTGGCTCATACACTAAACGGTTCATCTCTCGCGGTTGGACGTACTATGGTGGCTATTATGGAAAACTCTCAGAAGTGAAGCGGACTTTAGAGAATAAAGATGGAAGTATTGATATCCCAGAAGTTTTAAAACCTTATATTCGCTAAGCTTTATATCCAACTAGCACTAAATAGTGCTAGTTAACTGCCTATTTACTGCCTAACTTTATCCTCTGAAATTTACTCTAAAAACTATTAGAACACCCTCTTTTATAGTCATCACAATAGTTAACTAAAACATAATCTCTTTTAAACAACTAATACTTCCAAGGCTTCCGTTATATGATAAATTATAGTAATTCACAAAGCTAGATCAACACTTCCTTTTTATTGGAATGTCCCCTATATTATAATTCAGTAAATTAATACAAAAATGATGGTAGACATAACAACTTTAAAGTATATCCGTACAAGATGTTGCAGTTTAGGTCCGCCCGACGGTACCACCAAGTTACCCTAATCTTAGGGACTTACCCCGACTCTCTTTTTTTATTGTGCCCAAACAAATCATACTTATGATCTATTTTAATCTCTTCAGACTTAATCAACTTCGCATACCTAGTGAGTGACATCTGAGTAGATATATGCCCCAGTAAACGAGATATATCTGTAATCCTCATCGTGCCACTATTCAACATCTGAACGGCAAACGTATGTCGTGAGTTCTTTTGTTGACGATGTGGTATCCCTACCCTTTTAATCAATGGTAACCAATAGTTATCACGAATGGATGTCGCATAATAGAAGTACGCCATTGAGTTTTCACTGCCAACGATCTCTAAACATCTGTAATTACTGCGTGAAGCCGATATTGCTAAAATGGAAAAAGGTAATAAGATCTATATTGAACCCAACATTGATACTATACGTGAACCAGGAGGATGTTTTAGCACATTGGTTGAAAACTTTAAGAAGAGTAGAGAATTCTTTTTTGATGAAATAGCTTTAGTCTAAAAATAATTATCGCTGCCAATTCAGCACCATAAAACACCTAAAGATATCTTTCACTTTAGTAAAATGATATAATATCGTTTGTTATTTATATAGTTTTTTTGTTTGTTTTTGTTTTCTTAACAAGGAGGTGATGCTTTTATGATCTTAAAAGATAAATATATGATAAAGAGATCCCGGTATGACGCTATCATATTTGACCTTGACGGTGTTATCACACAAACACAAAAGACACACGCTAAAGCTTGGAAAAAAGCGTTTGATGATTTTTTAAAAAAAAGAGCTAGAGGAAGTAACTTCATACCTTTTGATATTTCTAAAGATTACCTTCTTTATGTGGATGGAAAACCAAGAGATGAAGGTATAAAGAGCTTTTTAGCCTCAAGAGATATAGAACTTCCGCAAATAAGAGATGTTAATACAGAAGATGTAGATACAATAGAGTCATTAGGAAACTCTAAAAACAACTACTATTTAGAGTTTTTGTCTTATGGTATACAAACTTATAAGAGCTCAATAGAGTTACTTTTAAAATTAAATAACTTCGGCTTTTTAACTGCCGTAGTCTCTTCTAGTAAAAACTGCAGATATATACTGCAAGCTTCAAACTTAAACTCTCATTTTAACACTATAGTCGATGGCCTTGATCTTGAAAACTTGGATCTTAATGGCAAGCCGGAACCTGATCTTTTTTTAGAGGCTCTTAACAGAATCAATGTTGAACCAAGCAGAGCAGTTCTGATTGAAGATGCCATCGCTGGAGTTAAGGCGGGAAAAAAAGGAGAATTTGGAAAGGTTATAGGTGTTGACAGAAGTAATCAATCAAAGCAGTTAAAAAAGGCCGGAGCTGATATTGTTGTTAAGGACTTAGATGAGATCGACATTGAAGCAAAGAGTACAGAACTTCCATCGGCTCTAAAATCATTTAAAAATATAGAGAGTCAATTTAAAGATAAAGAGGTAGTAATATTTTTTGATTATGACGGAACAGTTACTCCTATTGTCTCACACCCTAAAGATGCAAACCTTTCTGAAGAGATGAAAAATACACTAATAAAGCTCTCTAATCAGTGCACTTTGGCTGTAATAAGCGGCAGGGGACTTAATGATATTAAAAGTAGAGTAGGCATAAAAGGAATCTACTACTCCGGCAGTCACGGTTATGAGATTGAAGGTCCTAGTATAAAAATGGAGTACCAACCTGCTTTGGAGTTTATGGAAATCTTTGACGCATTGGAAATAGAACTTACAAAACTCTTAGTAGAAGTAGAAGGAGCTTTAGTTGAGCGTAAAAAATTCAGTATTGCCCTTCACTATAGAAATGTCTCAAAGAGTGAAGTTTGTTTTGTCGAAAAAGCAGC
>CBFDAB010000041.1:0-16187 GCA_965602745.1 uncultured Campylobacterales bacterium | reverse complement strand
GTCGCAAATGCAAGGTTCAAGTTTTGGCATCTCAAATCTGGGTATGACAGGTATAGAAAGCTTTGATGCTATTATTAATCAAGATGATTCTGCCATTTCGGCGATAGGTTCAAGTATGAATGGGAGGATATCGGTCATCTTGACCATTGATCATCGCTTGGTCAATGGATATGAAGCCGCACTCTTTATGCAAAGAGTAAAGTCTCTTTCACAAGACAAAGAATTTTTTACAGAGCTTTAATATACTTTTAGAAGCAGGAGGAAGTAAAGATGTATGACATCATATATATCGGCGGAGGGCTCAATTATGCAGGCGCTGTAATGGCTGCAAAGAAGGGCATGAAAGTCGCTTTGATAGAAAAAGATCTAAGTCTTTTGGGAGGTGCCTGCCTGCATAAGGGCTGCATACCTTCTAAAATGTTTTTGCATTATGCCAATATAGCCTTTGAAAGCCGAGATGAGGTCTTGGATGGAAAGATCGTTTTAAACATGAAGAGCCTTGTTGATAAAAAAGCAAGATTAATCAAGAGTGCGACAAAGGCAGTGACTGCGCAATGCTCTGGACTCGATCTGATAGAGGGTGAAGGTTTGATCAAAAAAGCCAATAATGTGAGTGTGGGAAAAAAGGTTTATGAGGCTAGGCATATAGTCATAGGCAGTGGTTCCTCACCCTTTATCCCTGAAGGTATAGTTTATGACAGTAAAAGGATTATCACCAGTGATGAGGTCTTGAAACTCCAAGAGCTTCCAAAAGAGCTCTATATCTACGGAGCAGGTGCTATCGGTCTTGAAATGGCCTCGTTCTTTGCCGCTTCAGGTGTAAATGTGACCTTAATATCGCACTCAAAGGGTCTTCAAGAACATGCCCATCCCCTGATTCAAAAAGGCTTGCTAAAACAGCTGGAAAAGATGAATATCAGGTTCTTGCAAGAGCATAAGATAAAAAAAGCCAAGGCATCAGATAAGAAGGTAAAAATAAGCTTTGAGAATGCAGAAAGTATCTCTTGTGAGATGCTTCTTGTGGCCTCCGGCCGTAAGCCTAATACCTCTTTAATCTTAACAGATAAGATTGAAGTCGATAAGGGTATCAGGACAGATAAGAACTTTGAGACGACACTCAAAGATCATTATGCCATCGGTGATTGTAATGCAAAATTACAGCTTGCCCATGCTGCACGTGCGGAAGTCTTAAATGTGACGGAGCGTATTTTAGGCGAATCTGTGAGGGTCTTGAATCTGGACAATGTAGTGAAGTTTATACATACCCTTCCTATGTCTTATGCCAGTGTAGGACAGAGCAAGCAGATGCTGATTAAAGAAAATATCATCTACAAAGAGAGTCTAGTCAGCTTAAACCATTTTACGGCTTCAGCCTTTCACCATGCAAGTGATGGAAAGATGATCGTATATGCAGATGAAGAGGGTTTTATCTTGGGAGCAGAGATATTTGCGCCTGATGCAGAAGAACTTATCTCAAGTGTTGCTATGGCTTTGGCAGGAGAGATGGATGCAGGTTTGGCACGTCAGACTATCATGGGGCATCCGACCTTCAGTGAAGCCTTGGAACGCAGCTATTTTAGATTATGATCATTCATAAGTGGGGACTTATCCCTTATGAGGAAGCAGTAAAAAAGATGGAGGAGATACACTTAAGTGCCGTAAAATACGGAGCAAACCATCTGATCGTCTGTCAACATCCCGATGTGTTCACAGTTGGACAGGAAGCATGGGAAAAAAGATTTGATGTGAAAACGCTTAAAACTGACAGGGGCGGTTCTATAAGCTGCCACTCTCCCGGACAGAACATCTATTATTTCTGTTTTCAGTCGCCTTATCCTGCCCGTTTTTTTTCGAAAGTCACCTCAGTCTTTGGCAGTTTTTTTAAGACATCTCTTCCCTGCGTCATATATAATAAGGATAGACCCGGATTTTATATCCACTCGCGTAAGCTCTCTTCTCTTGGGTTTCGCTATAAAGAGGGCGTCTCACTGCATGGAGTGTCTGTGAACGTAGATGTAGACCTTTTCCTTCACAATCTGGTCAATCCTTGCGGTTTAGAGGGGATAAGTGCGAGTTCCTTGAGGGCAGAGGGTCTGACTCTCACGTGCCAAGAGGTAGATGAAGCTATCATAAAAAGTGTTTTAAGGGAATTTGATGAATCCATACAAGCCTAAGGTCAAGGCCCCTAATCCTTTTCTCGTAGACCATACTAAAGAGATCTTAGAAAAACATAGACTTAACACCGTTTGCGAGGCTGCTTCCTGCCCCAATCGCACAGAATGTTATTTTAATAAAACGGCGACCTTTATGATACTTGGAGATATCTGCACCAGAGCATGTACCTTTTGCCATGTACAAACAGGAAAAGGCTTGGCGGTGGACAGGGATGAACCGTATCGTCTGGCTCAGGCAATCAGGGATCTGAAGTTAGAATATGTGGTGATAACCTCTGTTGACAGGGATGATCTGAAGGATTATGGAGCCGGTCATTTCCTCTCCTGTGTGACTGTCATCAAAGAAGAGTGCCCCCTTGTGAAAATAGAACTTCTTACTCCTGATTTTCATGCAGATGAAAGAGCTATGGAACTGATCGTTCAGACAAGGGTAGATAAACTGGCGCATAATCAAGAGACGGTAAGAAGACTTTCACCGAGCATCCGTCCTCAAAGCAGGTACGAGAGAAGCCTAAAGACTTTGCAATTTTATGCGTCTAAGAGCCAAAGTTCTGTAAAGTCTTCTTTGATGCTAGGCCTTGGAGAAACTAAAAATGAGTTACTGGAGACGATGCAAGACCTTTTGGATGTGGGAGTCAGTGAATTGACTCTAGGACAGTATCTTCAGCCCACAAACCAGCATCATAAGGTTGAAAAGTATTACCCTCAAGAGTTTTTTGATGAGACAAGATCAGAAGCCATCAGCATGGGATTTAAGGCTGTGGCTTCGGGTATCTTAGTACGCAGTTCATATCATGCTAAAGAGCTTTAGGCTCTTATTTTTTCTTTAAGAGATCCATAAATTCTATAGGAAAGGGAAAGACGATAGAGTTTGTCTTTTCTCCCGAAATATCACTTAGGGTCTGAAGATAACGAAGCTGAATACTCAGAGGATTTTTACTCAGTACATCGGCTGCTTCCAAAAGGGTTGTACTCGCCTGTAACTCTCCTGTGGCATGGATGACCTTTGCCCGTCTTTCCCTTTCTGCTTCCGCCTGTTTTGCTATGGCTCTGGTCATGTTTTCATCGAGGTCTATGTGCTTTATCTCAACATTAGATATCTTGATTCCCCAGGCATCCGTCTGCTTGTCCAAAATGAGTTGTATGTCGGCATTAAGCCTGTCTCTTTCTGCGAGCATCTCATCGAGTTCATGCTGTCCCAGAACAGAGCGAAGTGTGGTCTGCGCCAGTTGGGAGGTCGCGTCATAAAAATGTTCCACCTGTATAATCGCTTTTTCAGGATCGATTACACGAAAATAGACAACGGCATTTACGTGAACGGAGACATTATCATGTGAGATGACATCCTGGGTAGGGACATCAAGGACAATGGTACGAAGGTCAACCCTGACCATCTGCTGTATACCGGGGATAAGGATGATAAGTCCGGGTCCTTTGACCCCGGTAAAACGTCCTAGTGTAAAGACAACGCCTCTGTCGTATTCTCTTAAAATCCGAATAGACAGGACGAGTAGGATAATCACAAAAGCGGCCGAATAGACAAGTGTCATGGAAATCATTTTTCACTCCTTAAATTTAATGTAAGACCGGAAATAGATTCAACATAGACTATATCTCCGGATTGAAGTTCTTTATCACTGTGTGCTGTCCAGATCTCTCCGTGGCAATGCACACGGTAAAACTCACCTTGTTTTTTAATGACCTCTGCCTTCATCCCTATCATCTCCTCTTTTCCGCTGACTACCTTGGCACTGTGTGAGGAACGTACAAATCTGATAAGAAGTAAAAAGAATGCAAGAGAAGAGAGTGAAAAGGAGATGATCAAGGGTAAAGAGATCCCTTCGCCCAGAGTCTTGGCATCAAAAAGAAGTAGGGAACCCAGAGCAAAGGAGATGGCGCCGGCAATACCCAATATACCAAATCCGCTGACAAAGACCTCTGCTATCATCAAGGAAATACCAAGAACTATGAGGATTAGTCCGGCATATGAAAAAGGCAAAAGGTTTAAGGCGTACAGAGCCATAACTCCAGATATCAGACCTATAAGGCCGGGATAAATCGACCCAGGATTCATTAATTCAAAAAATATTCCGTAGATCCCCAGCATGAGCAAGATGTAGGCGATACTAGGATTGGTGATGATACCAAGCAGACGGTCCTTCCAGTCGGGTTCATAATAAAGATGCTTTGCCGGTTTTATAGAGAGAATAATAATTTTTTCAGAGACCTTAAATGCAAGACCTTCGATTCTTTCAAAGAGTTCATCCTCACTGTTTGCAATAATATCGATCACACCATACTTCAAAGCGTCTTGGGCTGAGAGACTTTTTCCTTCTCTTACCGCTTTAACTGCCCAAGAGATATTTCTATCCCGAAGTTGTGCAAGACTCGTAATATAGGCGACAGAATCATTAATGACCTTTTTCTCCATAGCAGATATGCTGAGGTTGAGGTCCTTCGCTTGGGGAGGCTGTATCAGGCTGACCGGGGTTGCTGCACCGATATTTGTTCCCGGTGCCATAGCTGCAATATGGGAAGCATACATAAGGTAAGTACCGGCACTTGCCGCCTGAGCACCCTGAGGTGAGACATACATAATGACAGGGATGGGAGAATTCAGGACATCTTGGATCATCTCCCTCATCGAGGTCAATAGACCTCCCGGCGTATCTAAGGTAATGAGGATAGCACTTGAGTTGTTTTCATGTGCATAAGAAAATCCCTTGCTCAGGTAAGAGCTACTTGCAGGTCCTATAGCACCTTCTATACGAAGGTGTGTAACAGTACCTGCCTGAGATAATAGTGGCAATAGTAGAAATAAAAAAATATAGATTAATTTTTTCATGCTTAAAGGATAGCGTAGGAAATCTTAGCTTAAGTAAAAAAATAAAAGTAAGAACAAGACATTTAGAAAAAAGTAGGAAAATGATTTTACCGTCCCAAATGGGATTTTAGTAAATAAAGCTAAGTGGGAAACAAGAGGAAAGAAAGTGATCTTTAAAGACAAAAAGTTTAAGAACTAATTTATCTTCAAAGGTTTCGAGTTAGTCTTCTCTGTTAGGATCTTTATCTTTTGAGAATTTAGAAAACAACCCACCCGCAAAAGTATCAACATCAATCATAATGCCAATAACAACTCCTATCACAAGAATGACTCCAAGGCCAATCATTAAAGATATATCCATGACACATCCTTTTATATAGTATAAAATAGTCTAACATGTTTTTGTAGTGGTGTCAATTAAGTTTTAGTTGAAAAATAAAAGTGTAAAGAATGAGTGTGAGAAGAAGAGAGGGAATATCCCTCTCTAATTAGGCGTTTACGATTTCTTCGATCTGGCCGACTACTGAAGGATCTTCAAGAGTTGAAGTGTCTTGTGTGATCTCTTCACCCTTGGCTATTGAGCGCAAAATACGTCTCATGATCTTTCCTGAACGTGTTTTTGGCAGTCCCGGAACAAAGATGATGTTATCACATACTGCGATGTTACCGATCTCTTTTTTGATGATGTTGTTTAACTCTTTAACCATGGCTACATCATCTTCAAAACGTGTCTCATCAAGAGCATGCTTAAGTACGACGTAGGCAAAGATTGATTCACCCTTGATATCGTGAGTTTTCCCACAAACAGCGACTTCCGCAACATTAGCATCTTTCTTAAGTGCCGCTTCTACTTCAGCCGTTCCCATACGGTGACCGGAGACATTGATAACATCATCCATACGTCCTGTAATCGTAATATAACCGTCTTCATCAAGAACAGCGCCGTCACCTGTAAAGTAAACAGGCTTACCGTCTTTAGTCACATCACCAAAGTATGATTTCTCATAACGTGCCTTGTCTCCCCATACACCACGGATCATTGAAGGCCATGGCTTAGTGATACAAAGGTGGCCTTTTTCACCAACAGGCTTTGGTGTTCCGTCTACATCAACGATCTCGGCGATGATCCCCGGAAGTGCAAAAGTCGCACAGCCAGGCTTAATTGGAGTAGCACCCGGAAGAGGCGAGATCATATGTCCGCCTGTCTCAGTTTGCCAGTAGGTATCAACGATGGCACAGTTTGAACGACCTACCTCTTCGTAGTACCATTTCCACGCGGGCGGGTCAATCGGCTCGCCAACAGTTCCAAGAACCTTTAAAGAACTAAGGTCATATTTAGCAGGCTCATTTTCACCCATCTTGTGTAAAACACGAATAGCAGTCGGTGCAGTATAAAACTGGTTGATCTTATACTCTTCAACCATTTTCCAACAACGACCAGCATCAGGATAGGTCGGTACACCTTCAAATATAATCGTTGTCGCGCCCATAGCAAGAGGACCGTAGACGATGTAGGTGTGGCCTGTGATCCAGCCAACATCGGCGGTACACCAGTAGGTATCATCCGCTTTAACGTCAAATACCCATTCCATAGTCATCTGTGCCCAAAGGATATAACCCGCAGAGTTATGTTGAACACCTTTTGGTGCACCTGTGGAGCCTGAAGTGTAAAGTAGGAAAAGTGGGTCTTCCGAATCCATTACTTCTGCCTCACATCTGTTTGACTCCTTGTCTATCATCTCGTTATAAGAATAATCACGACCGGCAATCCAGCTGACTTCTTCTTTGTTTCTTTGCACAACACAGACTTTTTCTACACAGGTCTCACCTTTTATCGCTTCATCAACAACAGGCTTTAGCATATATGGTTTACCCTTACGGTAAGCACCGTCAGCCGTAATAACGACCTTCGCTTGAGCATCTTGGATGCGATCACGAAGTGCTTCTGCTGAGAAACCGCCAAATACGATAGAGTGGATAGCACCTAGACGTGCACATGCCAGCATAGCAAAGGCCGCTTCCGGGATCATTGGCATATAGATAACAACACGGTCGCCTTTTTTGACACCAAACTTATTTTTAAGAAGGTTGGCAAACTTGTTTACCCGGTAGTGAAGTTCAAGATAGGTGATTATCTGCTGATCACCGTTATCACCTTCAAAGATGATAGCTGCCTTGTTCTTTTGTGTATCTAAATGACGGTCTATACACTGCTCAGATACATTCAGCTTTCCTCCTTCAAACCATGAATAAAAAGGTGCTTGTGACTCATCTAACACCTTAGTAAAAGGCTCTTTCCATGTGATCTTCTCTTTGGCATAATCTCCCCAAAACCCTTCATAATCATCTTCGGCTTTTTTTGTAAGAGTATAATACTCGTCCATGCTTTTGATACGTGCTGTTTTGGCAAACTCTGCATTGGGTTGAAATATCTGTTTTGTTCCACTCATTATTTTTCCTTGATCTTATTTAAACTTAAATATATTTTTACTGTCATAATTAACAGCATCATCTTGACCCGTATGGGGTTGTTCTTTGATTTCGCATGATTCTATCAGAGTGTAAACCTATATTTCCTTGAGGAGTCATATTAACTTTTTTATTAAAACATAGGGTATAAAGCCTCTGTAGGCTTCTTAGTAAAAGAGTCTGAGTTAATGCTAAGCATTATAGAGTCCAAAATAGTTTTAAGCTTGCTACCATAGGTAACAAATAGATACTATATATCTTTTTCTAAAATATTTCTTTGATTATAAGATTTAATACTGCATTTATATTATGTTTGTGCTATATCATTACGGATATATTTTATTAGGAATGACGAATATGAACAAAACATTAAGATTAAGCCTGGTGTCAATGCTTGCTATTACAGGTTTACAGGCTGCTGAAGACCTTCGCGGTATGTTTAAAGAGGGAAAAGTAAGCGGAGAGATTCGGGCCTTTTATGTTGATAGAGCGCAAGATGGTTGGGGGGCAGCGGTTCACAGGAACTCGACAGCCTTAGGCGGTCATCTGAAGTATGAGACTGCAGCCTATGAAGGCCTTTCATTAGGTGCGGCATTTTATACTACAAACAGAGTCCTTCGATCTGTTGAATATACAAACACTTCACCTGCATTATTAGCCAAAGGGGGCGTTTCTCAAGATATTTTGGGAGAAGCTTACCTAAAATATACAAACGGTGATACCACCTTTACAGGCGGACGCCAAAAGATCAATACACCATTGGCGGGAAGTGATGATGTTCGTATGACTCCGAACTTTTTTGAAGCCTATATGCTGACTAATACAAGTCTTGAAAACACAACCCTGACACTTGGACATTTGACAAAATTTGCATCAGGAACCTATGCTAACATCTATTCAGGGGGCGGGATCTTAGCTGCCACAAGCGGTTATTCAGCTATTGACAACGGTGACCAAGGGCAGTTCACAAACATGGGAGAATATGCTACCGGCGTCTCTACAGCGGGTGTGACTCTTGCATCTGCGGTTTACAAAGAGAAGGGTATGAAGCTTCAGGCTTGGGACTATTATTCTCATGACATCGTAAATTCACTGTTTTTACAAGGAGATATGAGTTACAGCAGTGCGGCATTTAAGCCATCAATCGGTGTTCAAGTAATCAAAGAGAACAGCGTTGGCGACAAACTTATAGGCAATCCTCTTGCTCTTGGCGGAAACGGAAAGATAGACTCTCTTTACTGGAGTGTGAAAGCCGGAGCAAAGTACGATAAGTTTGGAGCTTCTATAGCTTATTCAGAAACGGGCTCGAACAGTGATACAGATGATGTATATAAAAATGCTATCATTACCACCTTTGGGGGGATGCCTGCTTATACTCAGGGTATGGTGACACGTCACATGTTCCTAGCCGGCACAAAGGCTGCAAAGGCTCTTCTTAACTATACAGATGAATTTTCCGGAAACAATCTCTCTTTAGACCTTCACCATATCATCTTTGACATGGACGAAAACAACGGATATACAAGTTCTGAAACTGCACAAGAGTCAGGTTTTGACTTAAAGATCAAGCCGGCAGCTGTAAAAAATCTTTTAGTGCGTTTTCGTGGCAACTTTCCAAGAAATTTTCAGGATAAAGGCGCGGATGGAGCAGTTAATTGGGACGAGTACAGAATTATTCTTAGCTACAAATTCTAGATTATTAAGGAGTACAAATGAATAAGGAGACCATTGACAAGATCAAGGCAGATCCTAATTATCAAAATCTGATCTCAAAACGTTCACGCTTTGCATGGACTTTAACAGTAATAATGCTGGCAGTATATTTTATCTTCATCTTAACAATCGCATTTAATCCTTCAGCGCTGGGTGTACCTCTGGGTGGTGATAGCGTAACAACAGTCGGGATACCTATAGGTATGGCAATTATTGTTTTTGCCTTCGCCTTAACAGGTATTTATACTAAACGCGCAAACAGTGAGTTTGATGAACTGACTCAAAAAATCAAAGATAAGATTGAGGGTGAATAGATGCTAGAACGTATTTTATTATTACTGACATTATCAGCCGGTCTTGTTTTTGCAGGAGAGGATTTTAGCGGAGAAGTTGAAACACAGGCTCTAAATGTCTCAGCTATTATCATGTTCGTTATCTTTGTTGGCGCGACCTTAGGTATCACTTATTGGGCAGCACGCCGTACTAAGACAGCTAAAGACTTTTATACTGCAGGTGGCGGTATTACAGGTTTTCAAAATGGTCTGGCGATTGCCGGTGACTATATGTCAGCTGCATCTTTCTTGGGTATATCCGGTCTTGTTTATTACAAGGGTTATGATGGTCTTATCTACTCTATCGGTTTCCTAGTCGGTTGGCCGATCATTCTTTTCATGATTGCTGAACCTCTTCGTAACCTGGGTAAATATACCTTTGCTGATGTTGCGTCTTACCGTCTTAAGCAGATGCCGATTCGTACACTGGCAGCTTCTGGCTCTATTGCTACGGTTATCTTGTATCTTATCGCTCAAATGGTTGGATCTGGCAAACTTATCCAACTTCTTTTCGGTCTTCAGTATGAAGTGGCGGTAATGCTAGTTGGTGTATTGATGATCCTATACGTAACATTCGGTGGTATGCTTGCAACGACATGGGTACAGATCGTTAAAGCCTTCTTGCTTCTTTCAGGTGCTACATTTATGGCTATTGCCGTTTTAGCACATTTTGATTTTAGTTTCGGTTTACTTTTTGCAGCTGCAACTGAGCTTAAGGGTGTTGAGATCATGAGTCCGGGCGGATTGGTTTCTGATCCAGTTTCTGCGATTTCTCTAGCTATCGCTCTTATGTTCGGTACGGCGGGTCTTCCACACATCTTAATGAGATTCTTTACAGTTAATGATGCTAAAGAAGCACGTAAGTCAGTCTTCTTTGCAACTGGCTTTATCGGTTATTTCTATATCTTGACATTCATCATCGGCTTTGGTGCTATCGTTATGGTTTTCCAAAACCCTCAGTATATTGACTTAGCTAAGCAGGCTATTTCTGGCGGATCACCGATACTCGGCGGAAATAATATGGCAGCGATTCACTTGTCACATGCAGTTGGTGGAGATCTCTTCCTAGGCTTCATCTCAGCAGTAGCATTTGCAACGATCCTAGCGGTTGTTTCTGGTCTTACTCTTGCAGGTGCTTCGGCGATTTCACATGACCTTTATGCAAGTGTGCTTAAAAAAGGGAAGGCAGACGGTATGGCAGAAATGCGTGTATCTAAGATTGCTACAGTTGTATTAGGTATTATTGCTATCATTATGGGTATTATGTTTGAAAAGCAGAATATCGCATTCGTTGTTGGTTTGGCTTTTGCTATCGCAGCTTCTGCTAACTTCCCTATCCTTTTCCTTTCTATGTATTGGAAAAAACTTACTACACGCGGTGCGGTTATCGGTGGTTCTTTAGGTCTTGCAACAGCAGTCCTTTTGGTTATACTTGGTCCGATTGTATGGGTACAGATTCTTGGCAATACTGAGGCGATCTTCCCTTACAAGTATCCGGCACTATTTTCTGTGACGACTGCCTTTGTTGGTATCTGGTTCTTCTCAATCACTGATAAGAGTCATGATGCGGCAGCAGAGATCGAAGCCTTTGAAGCACAATATATCCGTGCTCAAACAGGTATTGGCGCTGAAGGTTCTGCGAGTCACTAAATCTATAATATAAAGTAGAAGTTATGAGTCTATTCGATCAAAAACAGTTACTTTCTTCGATACATCCTTTTGACCTTCTCGGTGAGCAGGCTCAGGATAGATTGATAGAACTTATGGATATTGCCTATTATCCCAAAGAGACTCTCCTTATCTCTTCTGAGATAGAGGCAGTTTCACTTTATATCATCATCAAGGGTATAGTGAACGAATATCATGATGATGAACTTCAAAATGTATATATCGCTATGGACAGTTTTGATGCCAATGCCCTTATCTACTCCAAAACCTCCAATCGTTTTATTGTTGCAGAAGAGCTGATATGTTATGAACTTCCAAAGGTTCATTTTCTTGATCTTATTAAAAATAACGAAGCTTTTCAAAAGTTTTTTCTAGAAGACTTTATCTCTAAACATCAACAGCTGAAGAGATATCACAAAAACAGTGAACTAAGCCCTTTTATGGTCGCCAAGGTAGATGAGATATTTTTACATCAAGCCTGTATTGTGCCTTTTGATATGAGTATTACAGATGCTTTGAAAAAGATGAAAGAAGCAGATACAAGTGCTATTATTGTCGAGGAAGAAGGGGTTTACGGTATTGTTACGGATACGAATTTACGTGAAAAAGTGCTTATGGGAAAAACATCTCTGAGTGCCTGCGTAGCCGAGATCGCTAGTTTTCCAATGCTTACTATAGAGCATAGTGATTTTCTTTTTAATGCCTTGTTGATGTTTACGAAACATGAGATAAAACGTTTAGTTGTGACTGATTCTAAAGGCATCATAGGTATTCTTGAACAGCTTGACCTTCTCAGCTTTTTTGCAAATCACTCGCGTCTGGTTATGATTCAAATTGATAAGGCTAAAGATATAAATGATCTAAAGTCTATTCTATCTGATATGGTTCAGGTAATAAGATCTTTGAGCAGTAAGGGGGTTAAGGTTCGGTATATATCCAAGCTTGTTAATACCCTTAACGTAAAGATCTATCAAAAAGTCTTTGAGTTGAGTGTTCCTGAAGAGTTGCGCGACTCGTGTGCCTTGATCGTTATGGGCAGTGAAGGTCGAAATGAACAGATTCTGCGAACTGACCAAGACAATGGACTCATTGTTAATGATAAGCTCAGTTCTGAAGCATATACAGACTCTATGATGAAGTTTAACAGCCTTCTTGAGTCTTTAGGCTTTCCAAAGTGTCCCGGAAATATCATGGTGAGTAATCCTTACTGGAGAAGAGAAGCTATGTCATACAGAAAACTGATAGACCACTGGCTCGGCTCTTTAAATGAAGAGATCTTGCAGTCATTAGCAATATTTTTGGATGCTCAATGTGTTGCGGGAGATAGAACCCTGCTTGATGATCTTAAGTCTTATCTCTTTTCCCAGTTTGAAGGACGTGACGACTTGCTGGCACATCTTGCCAAGGCAGTGCTGAACTTTGAGACTCCCTTGTCTCTATTCTCTGGATTTGTACTGGGGAGTGAAGAGAACAAAGACCTGATTGATTTGAAAAAAGGGGGCATATTTTCCATTGTACATGGGGTAAGAGTCTTGGCCCTGGAGCATAAGATTTATGAGACAAATACAACAGAACGTATAAAAGTCCTTAATAATATAGGAGTCTTCGACAAATCTTTTTCGCAAGAGCTTATTGAAGCTTATGACACTTTGCTGACTGTTCGCATGAATGCAAGGTTGAAAAACAGCAATGACAATCATACTATTAACTGTATAGACCCGAAATCACTTCAGAAGATTGAACGAGACCTGTTAAAAGACAGTTTTAAAGTGGTTAATAACTTTAAAAAGTTTATGACTTTTCGTTTCCATCTAAATGTGCTTGTGTGATGTTTAAGGCTTTTAAAAAGAGTTTAAATAAAAAAAGTCTTAAAGACAGCTCTTATGAGTTTTTATTTGAAGCCTACGAGGGTGACGAGATAGTCGTCTTTGATACAGAGACTACAGGTCTGAAACCCAAGCTTGATGAGATACTCTCTATCGGTGCAGTGAAGGTTAAAGGGAACAGGATCTTGACATCTCAGACCTTTGAGACCTTTTTAAAAACAGAAAATCCTATCAGTAAAAAGAGCATTGAGATACACGGTATCAGACCCTGTGATTTAGATGATGCCTTAGAGCCGCAAGAAGCGATAGAGAGCTTTTTACGCTTTATAGGAAACCGCCCTCTGGCGGGTTACTATTTAGAATTTGATATTAAGATGATAAATAAATATATCAAACCATGGCTTGGAATAAACCTTCCAAACAAGGCTACAGAAGTCTCCGGTCTTTATTTCGATTATAAGATCGGACATATTCCCCAAGCCCTTATTGACTTAAGGTTTGAAACGATAATGAAAGAGCTAGAGCTACCCGATATGGGTCGACATAATGCAGTTAATGATGCCATCATGACAGCAATGATGTATGTGAAATTAAAACAAAAACTAAACAGATGAACGTATAGCCTTCATTTTTGACACCGGCTTTTAAAATAATAAAAGTGATTGGTTTTGATATAAACAGATCTATGATTGCTGTATTTGAAGCGGGAATGGGTCTAATGATAAGAGCAGGAATATTAGCTGTTAATGCAGGCTTTGCACCAAGGTTTACAGGCTCTTTACTCGGATATGGAATAATTTGTTCATTTGTCACGCTTCCTCTTCTTTATCTCCCGCTGGAGAGAATAATCAAAGCCTTTTAGACTTTGACGGCGGACATTTCATGATTAAGACGATCTTGTGCAGTTAAAGCAGGTGCGTTAAGATAGGTGCTGAAGGCATTGATATCAAGAGGCCTCGAGAAATAGAAGCCTTGGATTATAGAACATCCGTTCTCTTTTAAAAAGTCGATCTGCTCAGAATTTTCGACACCTTCGGCAATGACTTCCAAGTTTAGGTTATCCGCCAGGGATATAATGCTTTTTGCAATCGCGCAGTCTTCATCACAATGCGGGGTGTCTGTAATAAATGACTTATCGATCTTAAGTGTATGAATAGGCAGACTCTTAAGATAGCTAAGCGAAGAGTATCCTGTCCCAAAATCATCTATACTGAGGTTTATTCCCATCTTATCTAAGGTTTGCAGTACCTCCAAACTCTTTCTTCCTTGTTTGATAAGCATGTTTTCTGTAAACTCAAGTTCTATACACTGGGCCTTAATCTCATATTTGTCCAGATTGTCTTGAATGATTTGAACCAGGTTTTGGTGTAAGATCTGCGAGGATGATACATTTATACTGATACACAGGTCATTATTAAAACTCTTCTTCATATACGAGATCTCTTCAAACACCTGTGAGATAACCCACTCTCCTATCTGATTGATAAGATTACTCTCTTCAGCAATTGGTATAAAAACAGAAGGTGAAATATCCCCCAGTTCTTTTTGATTCCAGCGAAGAAGTGCTTCAGCCCCAACAGTCTCTTGAGTATTAAGGTCGACCTTTGGCTGATATACGATATGAAATTCACTGTTTTCAATGGCATGATGAAGTTTAGTCTCAATATCATGTCTGTATTGGATCTTATCATGCATCTGCGAGGTGAAGAACTGATAATTATTTTTACCCTTTTCCTTAGCACTGTACATGGCGGTATCTGCATAAGAGAGAAGAATTTGTGTCTCTTGGGTATCATCAGGATAAAGACTGATACCGATACTTGTACCTATGAACATCTCTTGTTCATTAAAACTAAAAGGCTTTTCAATAAGAGAGATAATCTTATCTGCAAGACGGGAGACTTCTTGTACATCATCTAACTCATTGATAATGATAACAAACTCATCCCCACCAAGACGGGCAATATGACTCTTATCATCTAAAAGGCTTTTAAGTCGTGAAGAAGCAGCAATAAGAATCTTGTCTCCCATAATATGTCCTAGAGTGTCATTAATAATCTTGAAGTTATCCAAGTCTAAGAATAGAAGCGCCAGACGAGACTGCTTCTGTTTTGCATTTTTTATTGAAAGGTTAAGGGCTTCTTTAAACATACGTCTATTAGGAAGTCCTGTCAAGGGATCGTAATTTGCCAGACGGTAAAGGCGTTTTTCTGTCTCTTCACGAGAGAGATTCTCGATCTGAAGCTCTTGGTTTGAGTTTTCAAGTTCTTCTTTCGCATTAGAAAGGTTTTGGGCTAAATCTTGGTTTAAATATTGGGTCTTTAAGGCTTCGATAATAGAACGGTTGATGCGAAGCATAGTAGTAATCATTACAGCATAATAAAAGATACCGATAAAAAAAATAATTATATGCATCTCATGAAGAGTAGAAGCCCTATATAAAAAAGCAAGTAAAAGGGGCGTGGAGTAGATGAAAAAGGCAAAAAAATGGGAAGAATAGAGAGAGATAGAACCCGCTATCAAAGAACTGAAAATAAAAAATATAAGTATCTGTGTAGAGAAGTCGTTGTAGGGAAAGATTACTAAGACACTGGAGCTAAAAAACAGGCCGGATAAAAAGATACCCAGAAGAATTTTTTTCTCCTCTCCAAGGTGGGATTTGGGTCTCTTCTTTATTATATAAAGATGAAAAGCTCGCATAAAAGTCAAGAATAAAATGGAGCTAAGCCATGAAACAGCATAAAGGTTTTTTACCTGATCGAGAACAATAAAAAATAGGAATATACTAACTACGGCTGTAGTGAAAAGTGAGGTTGGAAGATTTTGAACCAGAATTTCAAGACGTTCTTCCTGAACACGGTTATCCAATTTTGATTTAATCATGATTGAAGTATCTTAGCATAAAAAAATAGAATAACTTACTATCATAAAGTTAATTTAAAGTTTCTACAATTTAGAGTGTTACTTAAAATATAATAGCAACTATAGATGTGCTCTTAAGTAAAATTGATTATAATTTTGAAAAATTACTAGGAAAAACAATGTCTTTAAAAACATATGATTACTCTGCTGATGAAATGGCATCATTTCAATGGGCAAAAATGACAACATCTAAGGGTGTTATCTGGTTGAAACTTTATAATGAAGATAGTTTCGAGTTTGTTTGGGTGGTGGACTTTCC
>CBFDAB010000040.1:0-16377 GCA_965602745.1 uncultured Campylobacterales bacterium | reverse complement strand
CCTGATCCTCCACATCCTGTCATTAACAGTGAAGCTAATACAACACTGATTCCTGTTACAATTAATTTCATATATACCCTTAAATTGATTTAAAAATATGTTTTAACATAAAATAATTTATATTTAGCTAAAATTATGAAAAATAAACATAAAATAATTAAAAATGGAATTTCAGTGACATTAAAAAATATTATCTTACATTTACTACCATTTATAATAACAGCTTGTGGAAGTACTGACAACGTACAAGAACAGGTCCAAGAAGATCCGATTGAAGCTCAAATCACTCTGCCAATTCCAACAGCCGTCATACAAAGGCCTATGTTAGTTGTTCAGGTTTCATATAATGATGTCACCTTTATCAATGATTCTGAGAGTTGGAGAAATAAGCTATTTGGCAATAATCCCAATCAACTCAACCACTATTATAATGAAGTATCACAGGGACAATTTGTTCTTTTGCCCGTAACTGAAAGTCAAGGCATTGCGAATGATGGTATTATCTCTGTAGGATTAAACAAGAATCATCCTGATTCCGGATATAACGATACAATCCATCCTGACTTGAGAGAAGCGCTTGAACAGGCTAATGCTTATATTGATTATAGTCTTTACGACATTAATGCAGATGGGACAATATCATCTGATGAATTAGTACTTTTATTTGTCATTGCAGGAAATGAAGATGCCTATTCGGGAGATAATTTAACAAAAGGTGTCTGGGCACACCAGTCGTGTACATTAAGCACTAACTCTGCTATTTTGGATGGAGTAAGTCTGATGGACTGTAATTTTAATGGGAACTACGCTCTTTTTGGCGAACGACATGATGACCATGATGCCACAGTTGGGATTATTGCACATGAACTTGGTCATTCTGTTTTTTCACTTCCAGACCTTTATGATATCGACTACTCTTCTGGAGGAATCGGTTACTTTGGACTAATGGGGTCTGGAACGTGGGGATGGGCTGATAATAATGACTTTGCGGGAAACACACCAACTCATTTTTGCGCATGGAGCAAAATCACTTTGGGATGGGTTGAGCCTGAGATAAGCACACAGGTAAGCAATGTAAATGTATTACTTAATGAAAGCTCGTCTTCAAGTTTTAACATCATCAAAATGCCCGTAGGTATTAATGAATACTTTTTACTTGAAAATAGAAACAATACAGGCTATGATCGCGGTCTCTTTCCCATAAGTGGTACATTTCAGGGTGGACTTGCTATCTGGCATATTGATGAATCCATAATTTCACAGAACCTGAGTACAAATGAAGTCAATGCAGATGTCTCTCATAAAGGTGTAGACCTTGAAGAGGCTGAATTTTCTGTTCTCGACAGTTACTCATCAGCTAAAGGACATGAAAAAAACTTATATTATTCAGAAAACAGCGATACTTTTAACGGAAATACTGCACAAAATTCAAATAATTATGAAGGTTTAGCCACAGGCGTAACAGTACATTCAATTTCAACCCAGAGCTATACAATGACAGCGACTCTTTCAAATCCAAATTAGGAATAAATATGTTACGATTATTATACTTGGCATTATGCAGTACTATCTACTTAAGTGCTGCACCGGCATTTCAGGGTAAAAAAACTTTTTATCAGGATGATGGAACTTTTTTTTCAGCACACCTTCAAGGAGATGAGTATCTTCACTGGGTAGAAACAGATAACGAAGACATCTTACTCTTTAACAAAGAAACCAAGCAATATGAGCATGCGATGATTAAAGATAATGAATTGAAGCCATCAGGCAATAAGTTTGTTTCATCTACTACTAATAAAAAAGCTCCTGCATATAAAAAATTAAAAAAGAACCAACTCAAAGAGTTGTGGAAAAAAAAACGGCAAGAAGCATTCCAAAAAAGAAAACCTAAACAGACACCACATAAGTAAACTATAATTAAATTTTTATTTTTTAGTGTATCATTAAGATATTAAAAAAAGAAAGTCAATCATGAAAAAAACAGCATTAATAATCATATCCCTACTTCTAAGTACAGTTCTTCTAAGTTATATCCTTCTCTTTACTACTATAGGAAACAATCTTCTTCAACCAAGTATTGAGGCGAAAATAAATGAAAACTCTCCAATAAAAGTTAAATTATCAAAATTTCTACTTCGTATGGACAGAATAAAAGTATTGATTAAACTTGATGAGCAGAACACTATCTTGGCCGAAGGAAGCTATTCACTCTTCTCGCAAAGCTTTGATATAGACTACACAATAGCTCTTAATAAACTCTCTAATCTAAATAAGTTAGCTGAACGTAAACTTTCTGGAAAGCTATTAAGTGATGGAAATATCAATGGAGGTTTAGATCTTTTTAAGATAAAAGGTAAAAGTGATATTGCTTTGAGCCAGACTGACTACGCCATAGTTATCAAAGAGATGAAACTAGACAAGGCAGCCCTTAAGCTTACAAATGCTCAAATTAAAGAGCTTCTTTCTATGGTTGGCGAAAAGCCTTATGCAACGGGAAAGATCGACCTTCATCTACAGTTAAATGACCTTAATCCTGAAAATTTAAAAGGGAGTGTCGCTTTAAATATAAAAGAGGCCTTACTCAATGAAAAGACATTGAAGAAGGAGCTTGGACTCAGCCTCACAAAGACAGGCTTAAAGGGAGAGTTGAAGGCAAAACTAGAAGCCAATCAGATTAACTATCTAGCAAGAGTGGATTCTGAACTTGCAAATATCTTTTCAAAAGGGGAGATGCAAACCACAAACACCTCTGTAAATAGCACTTATAAGATCGATATAAAAGAGTTAGCCCTCTTTAAAAGTCTGACTAAGGCACCCTTACGTGGTCCTTTCTTCACCCAAGGAGAGATAAAAGGTAAAAATAAGAGCTATAAAATAGAGGGAAAGAGTAATATTGCAGACTCAAAGACTCTCTACTCACTTAAGCTTCTTGACTTCAAACCATCAAAACTTATCCTTAATATTCAAGATGCCAAACTTGAGAAACTTCTATATATGGCAGGCGAGCAGAAATATGCAAGTGCCAGACTAAATGCGAATATACAATTGAATAATCTCAATCCTAAGAGACTAGTCGGAAAGGCTGAACTTAGTTTAAGAGAGGGAAAAGTTGATCAAAAAATAATGCTTAAGACATTTAAGGTCACACTTCCAAAAACATCTTTTACACTAAAGACCAAGACAGTAATTAAGCCTGAGAACATCAACTATACCTTCTCTCTTCTGTCTAATCTGGCGAAGATTGACTCTAAGGGAGACATAAATCCTCAGAGCATACAGACAAAGGCTGACTACCTCGTAGATATCAAAGAACTTGCACTTTTAAAGCCCCTTACATCTTCACCTCTTCGCGGACCCTTGGCAACATCAGGAACACTAAGGGGAGATAAAAAAGAGCTTCTCATCAAGGGAAGTTCGGACCTTGCCCAGTCAAAGACAAATTATATACTTCGTTTAGAAGAGCTTAGCCCTAAAAGCGCAGAGATTGATATTAAAAAGGCTAAACTCTCTAAGCTTCTATATCTTGCAGGAGAGCCTTCTTATGCCATAGGTGACCTTGATATGAGCATTAAACTTGATTCTATCTCTTCTTTAAATGGAAAAATAAAGATGCTTGTCTCAAAGGGACTGGTCAACAAAAAAGTCGTAAAAAAAGCCTTTGATATAAACCTCCCTTACACGAAGTTCGAGCTTAATTCTAATGCACGTATCAAAGAAGACAAACTGACTGCTAAAACAAAGATTATCTCAAACTTGGCAACACTAAATATGAAAAAGAGTGATTTTGATATTAAAAAAGCTTCTTTGAGAAGTGATTATGATATTTTTATCCCCTTCTTAGAAAGATTAGAGCCCCTATTAGAGAGGAGACTTTTTGGAGAAGTCAGAGCTAGCGGTAAGATAAAAAAAGACAAACAACTCATTATTACCGCGCACTCAAAGATCTTCCGCGGTCAGATCAATGCCAAGGTCATAGATGATAAGGTCACTTCGGACTTTAAAGATATTCATGCCATTGATATACTTAAGATCTTAGGGTACAAAGAAGTGATGGATGCTCCTCTAAATGGTGACTTCATCTATAATACAAAGACAAAAGAAGGGAAGCTTTATGCCCGTTTTGACAAGGCTACACTAACGCGTTCGAAGATGACAGATCTTATTAAAGGACTGAGCCGTACAGACCTAACAAAGGAACGCTTTAATAAGGGTTCTTTACTCAGTCTTATCAACAAAGATATCATCTCATCTGAGCTAAAGATGCAGAGTAAAAGAGCCAGTCTAAGAAGTAAAAAGTTTCTTGTTAACTCTAAAAAACAGGTAATTGATGCACGCTTTGCCTTAAAGATAAAAGAGTACGCCGGTGATGTTATCCTCAAAGGAGATATAAATTCACCCTCAGTCAAACTCGATGCAAAATCTATGATAACTCCTGAAATTGAGAAGAAGGTCGGTAAAGAGATCAATAGGTTTTTGAAGAAGCTTTTTTAAGAGCTGGGTAGATTAAGGATTTTTAGCGAAATACCTATCTACCCCGTTAGCAATTCCAATAGCCTGATTTTGCTGATATCTATGATTCACTATATTCTTGGCTTCTTTGGGGTGGGAGATAAAACCAAGTTCAATCAGTACCGCCGGCATCTGTGCGCCAACTAGAACCCAGAAAGGACCTGAGCGAACTCCATTATCTACTACAGACTTATACCCTGTTTTAAGAGAGGCAAGCATGTTCTGTTGCAGATCAATAGCCAACTTATTTGAGGCAAAGATCTTTTCTCTGTTCATAAGGTGAAGGGCATCATTCATGCCCCCTGCTTTCATATTCCCAATATCAGAATTCTCAATGGCAGCAACACGTTTGGCTCTTTCACTTCTATCAGTTGAGAGAAAATAAGTCTCGATACCTTGTGCCTTATTCCAATTCTTTTTAGGTACTGAATTGGCATGAATTGATAAGAAGAGATCCGCTTTTTTCCTGTTTGCAAACTTCGTACGTTTTCTAAGTTTGACAAAGTTATCTCCGTTACGTGTCATATATACCGTATATCCGCGTTTAAGCAATATGTCACGCAGTTTCTTGGAAAGTTGAAGGACCACAACCTTTTCTCTATACTTTTTATACCCAACTGCCCCAGCATCTTTTCCACCATGACCAGGGTCAATAACAATGACTTTTTTAGAAATTCTTGACTTGATAGGAATGTATGTAAGTTCACGATTTTCAGATGACATCTTAATAGTCAATTCAGATCCGTCTATCTTATACTCTTGCTTGATATTGCTGTCATTTTCAAAAACAATACGAAGTGTTTTCTGGTCAAACTGCGCTAAACGGATCTTTTTGACTGAGCTGTGTTTTAAGAGCGTTGCCTTTTGAGATAAGACAGCATAAATATCATAAATCTTTTTATACTTCTTTTTTTTCTTATCTCTTAATGCAAAGCTGTTAAGTTCATTCTTTTTTATAGGACGCGTAAACTTCAGGACTAAACGCCGTGAGTCTTTCCATCGTATTGATTTAAGACGGTTTTGTGAGGAGATTGAACTGACTTTTTTTCGCGGGCTTTGATTTTTTCTAATAGTTTTAGAAGGCTTCGAAATCTTTTTTCTATGTACTTTTTTACTGTTTCGTCTTTTAAGAGCCTCTTTATAATTTATGACATCTATATGAAGTTTGTTACCTGTTTCGATAAGCCCTGTTAGACAGACTTTACAGAGTTTTTCATCATCTTCCATAATAGATCGGACATAAAGGTTTTTATAATCATTATAGGCACGAAAGACTTCTGACTTATCTGAACTTTTACTATTTTTATGTGCGCGTTTAAGTATTTCTGTGTTTGACGCAAACAGTGTAATGCTGAGAAAGATGAAGAGAAGAAAATAACGCAGACTATTCGCCTTGTGTCAGTTTCTTCATTAATTCTTTGACAGAGATAATTTCATTAATGCGATAACCGTTTGTTCCCGAGAAGAAAAGTCCTAATTCAAGGTTTCCTTCATAAGCATCTGAGAGTCTGTCTGCTATACAAAAACCGACTTCTTTTGCTTCAACACCGCGGTTACATGGAGCAACACAGTTTGAGATACATTTAATAGAAGGACCTTCACGTCTTTCAACCAGACCAGTAAGGTTAGTACGAACCCCACGGGCAGGATATCCTACAGGAGAGCCCATTAGTTGAATATCTTCTTCTTTAGCAGCAAGAAGTACATCTTTGAAGTTATCATGAGCATCACATTCGTGTGTAGCGATAAAACGTGTTCCCATTTGAACGCCTGATGCGCCAAGATCCATCATCTCGTCAATATCGGCCTTATCCCAAACACCGCCGGCTGCGAATACAGGCATTCCACCCCAAAGTGCTGCTTCTTCAACAACAGGCTTTACAAGGTTTTCAAGCTGATTTTCTTCTAAGGCACATTGGTCATAAGTAAAACCTTGGTGTCCTCCGCTCTTAGGACCTTCAAGGATAACTGCGTCAGGAAGACGGTCATAACGTTTTTGCCAACGCTTGCAGATAATCTTCAAGGCCTTAGCCGAAGATACGATAGGCACAAGAGCAACATCCGGATAATCCATAGTAAACTCAGGCATATTCGTCGGAAGTCCTGCACCTGTGATAATGATATCAGCACCGGCCTCACATGAATCTTTAACTACGCGTCCATAATCATTGATCGCATATAAGACATTACAGGCAAGAGGTTTGTCACCGCATATCTTTCTCGCATCAGAAAAGATCTTTATCAGAGCTTCTCTTGAATAGAAGTTTTGAACTTCCAAAGGACGATCTGCAACTAAACGCTGAACGTGAGCCTTCTTATCATAATACCCTGTGCCTACAGAAGAGATAACACCCAGTCCTCCTTCTTTACTTACATTTCCTGCAAGTTGACTCCAAGAGATACCAACACCCATTCCGCCTTGAACGATAGGAATATCAATAGTGTGTTTTCCGATTTTTACTGACTTGAATGCCATTTACTTTACCTTTACTGCAGCGAACTTACGTTTACCAACTTGCAAGACATATTCACCTGCCTCTAGTTGTAGTTGCTCATCTTCGACTTTTATTTGGTCAATTTTAACAGCACCTTGCTTAATATCTCTTCTAGCCTGTGAAGTTGAGGGCTCAAGTTGACAATCTTGTAACGCTTTTGCTATCCAAATCGGCCCTTCGATCTCAAATGAAGGTATATCTGTCGGAAGTGCATTCTTAGAATGTACTCTGTCAAACTCTTCTTTTGCAGCCTCAGCTTCTTCTTGAGAGTGAAAACGCGCCGTTATTTCTATAGAGAGTGCTTCTTTTGCATGTTTTGGATGCATCACACCTGACTCAACACCTGCTTTAAGTGCTGCTATCTCTTCCAAGCTCTTATCGCTAAGAAGTTCATAATAACGCCACATCAGATCATCACTGATAGAAAGTACTTTTCCAAACATATCATTTGGCTCGTCTGTTACACCGATGTAGTTGTTTAAAGACTTAGACATCTTTTGAACTCCGTCAAGCCCTTCAAGAATAGGCATCATCAATACAGCCTGCTCTTTTCCTACTGCATAAGAGCGTTGAAGATGACGTCCCATCAGAAGGTTGAACTTCTGATCCGTACCGCCGATCTCAACATCAGACTTAAGATGAACAGAGTCATAACCCTGAAGAAGCGGGTATAAAAACTCTGAAATAGAGATTGCAGTCCCGCTTTTGTAACGTTTCTCAAAATCATCTCTTTCAAGCATACGCGCTACATTATAGAGCGTAGTCAGTTCTAGCATTCCTGCCGCACCAAGAGGTTCTATCCATTCTGAGTTGAAGACCGTTTCTGTGTGCTCATGATTTAGTATCTTAAAGACCTGCTCATGATAAGACTTGGCATTCTCTTTGATCTGTTCATCTGAAAGTTGCTTACGTGTCTCACTCTTACCTGTAGGATCACCGATCTTTGCCGTAAAGTCTCCGATTAGAAACTGAATATTTGCCCCATACTTTTGAAAAACTGCTAATTTTTGCAATAAGACAGTGTGCCCTAGGTGAAGATCAGGTGCGGTCGGGTCAAAGCCTGCTTTTACCGTATAACGTGTACCGTCTTCATAAAACTTTTTAATATTTTTTTCAATTGCTTCTAAATCAATGATCTCTGCTGTTCCGCGGCTGATCTCTTTAAGTGCTGTTTGTACCATTAATATATCCTCTTATCTATATGCATCATCTGTACGGATGAGCTGTATTATTTTATATTTTGCATCTATTCTTTTACGTAATTTTGTCAGATCACCCTCAAGTGACTGCATCTCGATCTCACAATAGTGAACATGAGATTTTTGTTCCTTACCCAACTCTATACTGATAAGGTCGATCTCCATCTTTGCTAGATCTTGTAAGAACCTTGCCAAGGCACCCTTTGTATTATGTAAGCTGGCAATAAGATGATAATGAAATACCTTTTGTGTGCTCCAATGCGCACTTAACATCGGTACTTCATCTTCTATCAGCTCATAAGCATGTTGACACAGTTTATGATGTATGTGAGCCTTATTTCCAACTTTAAAGGCAATGATCTCATCACCAACCTTCGGATGACAACAATAATCAAATACCATATCGTTTATAGAACTGTTGGATGAGATCTCAACTGAACCGAAAGTATACTGCTTTAGCTTAAACTTATGACGTTTTAAAAAACCTTGAAAACGGCTGTTTTTCTGTATATCTTCAAGATAAGACTTCACTAAAAGCTTCAGATGATCAGAATCAAAGGCTGTTTTGCATACAGCTTCCATCAGTTTATTTGTATCGAGCCACTCTATAATACGAGGCTGATTGAGCTGTAAAACGGTGGAAAGAATATTAATACCGCTAAGCGTGTTAATATGGTTTAAACGCTGTTTACAGATAAGGCGCATATTAGTTTTAGCACGTGAAGTCTTTACAGTATCTATCCATGAACAGCGTGTGATCTCATCCGTAGAAGTCTCTATACTTACAAGATCCCCATTTTTAAGTTCAGTTAAAAGTGTCGCCTTTGTCTTGTTTATCATACAAGCCACCGCGCGATTTCCCACCTCTGTATGAACAGCATAGGCAAAGTCCAGAACAACTGCACCTCTAGGAAGGGTAAACGGATCGCCATTAGGAGAAAATATCAAAATATCTTCACTATAAAGATCATTTTTAACCAACTCATAAAACTCTTCAATCGTATCACCCTGCACTTGCAGGTTGTTTACCCAATCAAGGTTTATATTAGACTCGCCGCCCTTATATTTCCAATGTGCGGCAACACCGAGTTCTGCCGTCTTATGCATCTCGAAGGTACGGATCTGCACCTCAAAAATAGAAGTATTATCAAAGACCGTTGTATGAAGCGTCTGATATCCATTATCTTTTGCAATGGCTAAATAATCTTTAAAACGAGCCGACAAGGGTTTGAAGTGAAGGTGCATAATACCCAGTACCTTATAACAAGCAAGGGGGTCTTTTACCAAGATGCGAATAGCTAGAAGGTCTAAGACTTCATCTATACTTATACCTTTTCTCTGCATTTTAAGATAAATAGAATAAGCGTGCTTAATACGGCTTTTTATTTCAAAATCATCTTCATTAAAGCCATTTTGGATCATGCTCTTAGTGACCCTTGCAATAAAATCATTAATGCTCTCATATATCTGATGAAAGTTCTCTTCTAAATATCTGTTTATACGAGAAGAATCTTCAGGAAAGATATATTTAAAACTAAGGTCTTCAAGCGCATTTTTAATACTTGAAATACCTAATCTATGTGCAATTGGAGCATATACTACCATGGTCTCTTCAGATATACGTGCCTGCTTTGATGGAGTCAGGGCATCAAGAGTCAGCATATTATGAAGTCTGTCGCAGAGTTTAACAACCAAAACACGGACATCTTGAACAGAGGCAAGAAGCATCTTTCTAAATGAGAGAGCTGAGGCAATAAGTTTTTCATCTGAGGCAGAAGAGACAAGTTCAGAATCACGCATCTGTACAATCTTGGTCAAACCCTCAACCAGATGTGCAACATCTACACCAAATTCAGCTGAAACTTCAGAAATACTCAGATTTGTATCTTCAACAACATCATGCAAAAGAGCAGCAATGACCATAGAGTCATCTTCACTGATACTGGAGACAATAATAGAGACTAAGATAGGATGGATGATATAAGGTTCGCCGCTTTTACGGACTTGTCCGCTATGTGCTTTTTCTGATATTTCAAGGGCTTTTTCAACGAGAGGAGATTGTTTGACCTGCTTATAAAAAAACTTTTTTGCTTCTTGCAGGTCATGAATATCACGAACGGCATCAATAATCGTTTTCACACTATGCTCCGTTCATCTTTATTTAAAAATCTAAAATTTAGATTTCTTTAAAACCTTTGATAGTAATTACACCTTCTGCAAGTTCCATGATCGCTAAATCTGCCGGCTTATAAGCTTTTGGATCAACATTTAACTTACTTTGAGCACCATTTTGTAATTCATCTGAGCGTTTTGCAACAGCAATTGCTAATTGATAACGATCTGCACCTGTTACTTCAAGTGCTTTTGCAGTTAATTCTTCTAATCTCATTTAATATCCTTTGGGAATGTTTTATTTTACTATAGAACAGTTAGTCATATTACCGTTAACAATGTCTAAGAGATTTCCCTCTTTAAACATATCACATACAATAATCGGAAGAGAGTTGTCTTTAGCAAGGGCGATAGATGTATCATCCATAACCTTGATCTCATCTTGTAGAGCTTGATCATAACTTAGAGTATCGTATTTTACCGCGTTATCATATTTATTAGGATCTCTGTCATATACACCATCTACCTTAGTAGCTTTGATGATACACTCAGCACCAATCTCAACGGCACGGAGTGTTGCAGCTGTATCTGTAGTAAAGAATGGATTTCCAGTTCCTGCTGCAAAAATCACAACACGGCCTTTTTCAAGGTGACGTACTGCTCTTCGTTGAATATAGGCTTCTGCTATCTGTTCCATTTTGATAGCTGTTTGAACACGTACTTTCATACCGGCATGTTCACAAGCTTCTTGCATCGCAACAGCATTAATAACCGTTGCTAGCATTCCCATATAATCACCGGCAGTACGGCGGATAATCCCATCTTGTGCAGCTGTAACTCCACGGATTATGTTACCGCCACCGATAACAATACCAACTTCAATACCTGCATTTACAAGACTTTTGATTTCACTGGCAATATATTTTAGGATTTGAGTATCAATCCCGTGCCCGATATCACCGGCAAGAGCTTCACCTGAAAACTTTACTAAGACTCTTTTGCTCATCAACGCCCTTTTTAGAAATTTGGAAATTATACTTAAGAATTGCTTTACAAGGGCTTATGCAAACTACTTCTTACGTGACTCAACCCCACTCATTTGATAAGTCTCTATCTGTTTGGCATATTTCGGATTTATCAAAGTCAATGCTTTTTGCATTTCAACAATCATCTTTGCAGTTGTAAGAGGATTTTTTGCATAAAAATAAACAAACTTAAGATGCAGATTTGCATCTTTCTCCTTCTGAGGAAAAGGGAACTCATCTGCCATTTTTTGGAGTAAGATATCAAGTTTTTTCACATCTTTAGTCTCAGCTTTGAGTTTTTCAATCAAAGATTCAAGCGTGGTATCTTTTCTAGGTTCAAAGTTAGCGGCAGGAGCTTCTTTCTTTGACTTTTTTAAAACAAAGAAAACGATAAGAAGGAGAAATAAAATAAAAAACAGAAAAAAACCAGCGAGATAGATCATACAAAAACCTTATACAATGTCTGTCTTTTTTAATTATTACAAGGACAGTCAAATTTTTATCAGTATAACAGCTTTTAATGTAAAATCAAAATTTAAGTTTAATCTTATCAATAAGTTAATAAGTGACAAGTAGAAATAAGTCTCCTTAAGCCTAAAAGCTTCCTCATTTTCTGCCTTATAAAATTTTTTACTTGATAAGAAAATTACAGTTTCATCTCAGCTTGTTTACTATTTTATGGTAGTATCAAAATACTAAAATGGGGGATTAAAACAAGATGCAGATAAAACAGCTTATTCTTAATATACTTTATATTATTCGCCATACCCCAGGTCGACTTGCAGTCTTTTCTATTACAAAAAAGATCGTGGTACTAATGATGGTTTCGTATATTATTGTTGGTGCATTATTTTATCAATACACACAAAAAGTCTCCTTTCCTATCTTGTTAAGTCATCAAGAACTGCAGATGGATTCTATCTCCCTTTTTACAAAGGCTGAAATCGAGCACATCCCCGAGCTCAACTACGATAGACTTGATTATGTCAAACGAAAGATACTTGAGAATTCCCATATTGCTGACCTTTTTATCCAAACATATAACATTAGCTTGGGAAGAAATTTGGCTGTTAAGACCGACATGAAACTGCATTATTTTGAGAACAGGCCTATTTTGGCAAAAGAGTATCAGTTTGAAGACGGATATTTTATTATTTATTTCAAGGCAGATCAATACGTGCAAGAAGTCCAGGCAATCATCAATGCCGCCTATCTAACCTTCATACTATTGTTCATAACCCTCATTCTTGTCGCCATTGCCTTAAAGATCACTCTTTTGCCTATTACACAACTTGCTACTTTAATGAAAAATATTGATTATAGTTCACCTATTCCATATTCTCTGCCAAATGTCTCTTCTCGGGATGAGAGGCATGAGCTGATATCTTCCTTTAGTAGCTTAAGTTTTAAACAACAAGAATATGCAAACCGTCTTAATGTACTTAACTTATCACTTGAAGACAAGGTCAATGCAAAGACAATAGAGCTACAAGAACTTAATGCTTCTCTAGAAGAGAAGATTTTAAATGAGGTTTTCAAAAACCGTAACAAGGATAAGATCCTGGCCGAACAGTCACGCTTCGCGGCTCTGGGCGAGATGATAGGTAATATAGCCCACCAGTGGAAACAGCCCCTTTCTGCCATCTCTACCGCTGCGGGGAATGCAAAGATAGAGAATATGCTTGGTATCATAGATAAAGAGAGTTTGGATGACACCTTTAATCGTATAGACGAGTATATCCACTATCTCTCAGATACAATTGATGATTTTAGAAGCTACTTTAAAAAAGACAAAGTAAAAAAAGCCTTTAATATTGACGAGATTTTAAAAACAGCCCTAAACATATCAAAAGGAAGTCTAAACGATATTCGCATTATTGAAGACACCACGGCCTTTAAGATCAAACTCATAGGCTATCCCTCGGAGCTTATGCAGGTCTTTATCAATATCTTCAATAATGCAAAAGATATCCTGGATGAGAAAGAGTTGGCAAAGAAATACCTTCTTATCTCTATGAGCAAGTCTGCAAGCCATATCATCATCAAGATATACGACAATGCGGGTGGCATTTCCAAAGAGAACCTCACCTTTGTCTTCGATCCCTACTTTACAACAAAACATAAGGCACAGGGCACGGGAATAGGTCTGTATATGAGTAAGGAGATGATAGAAAAGCATATGAACGGATCTCTAACCGTCAGTAATAGGACATTTGATGTTGATGGAACTGAGTATGTCGGGGCATGTTTTGCTATAGCCTTACCCTATAACTAAAGCCTAGCTTTAGTTAGTGAACAGGGAAAAGAAAGAGCATTGCTTAGCACTTTTCTTCTTCACTCTCAGCTGAGTATTCGGACTTCTCTTTGAGGGAAAGGGATCTGTATTCCTACGTCTTTTAGGGCTGTAAAAACAGCTGCATTTGCACGAAACTTTGTCTCATGATAATGACTTGTCGATGTCCAGAAGCGGATACCTATGTTGATACTGCTGTCTGCAAACTCTTCTATGCCGACCAGCGGAACTCTTTTCTTACTCACCTTCTCAATCCCTTCCAGAGCCTTTATGATCACTTCTATCGCCTGATGCGGGTCACAATCGTAAGGGATGCCGACTTTTCCTTCGAATAGGGTGTCTGAGTGAGAGTTTTGAATGATCTCGCCTACTATATGTTTATTAGGGATGGTGATCTCCACCTCATCTTCATCCGACAGCAAGGTATAAGCAAGATGGACCTCTTTGACCAGACCGATAACACCTTGAATACGGATTGTGTCGCCGACGACAAAGGGACGCGCAAGGATAATATTAAAACCTGCGCCATAGTTTGCAAGCAAGCCCTGCATCGCCAAGCCCGCACCCAGAGAAAGCGCTCCGATTGCCGCTACGAAGGGGGTCACGCTGATCCCGACCTTCCCCAGAGAGATGATCACTACCATAGAAACAATGATGATCTTTGTCGAACTAGCGATAAAACGGCTCAGAGTGATGTCCAAATTTTTGCGTTCACACAGGGCCAATACAAACCTGCTTATCTTACCCGCGACCAATATCCCCAGGATCAGGACAATAAGAGCTCCGAGTATCTGAAAACTGTAATTGACAAAGAACTCTGTGACGAGTTTATATATATCCTGTACCTGCTGCAGCTCTTGTTCCATCATTATTCCTAGTATCGGTATTTTAATGTCTATTGAAGCAGTATATCAAAAATCATAACTTAACTAGGTGTTATCAGTTTAATTAAGTTACAATAAACTTCCGTCATATAAAAATATTCAGCTTTAAAGGACAGTCAATGTTTCCTTTCCTCTCACGTCTCTTCTATGCGACACCTCCGCGTATTTCTTATCATTTCGGACGTTTTATCACTTATAAAAAAACAGCCCGGCAGCAAGAGTTTTATCAAGAATCAAAAAAAGCCTTTTCGCAGCAAAGATACCTTGAAGGATATGAGAACTATTTCGAATATTTGCGTTTTTATGATAATGGCGAAGACACAGGGAACATAAGCTTTAGCAGGGATGAGGACTCTCTGCGTTTCAAGATCATTCAGGGTGTCGCTATCCTTAACGGCAGCATCACCAACAGAAACCTCTGCGCAAGCGTCAATATCGCACATACCCTCAAAGACAATATCGCCGTTATGAGACGTCTTTTAGAAAAAAACTATATGTATACCTACAGCAGTTTTTCACTTGATAACGAGATTCTTAAATCTAAAATATATTTTGACAACATTTCCCTCTCTCCTCAAAAAGTCTTTTTTCCTCTACGAGAGATCTGCCTTAACTCAGATAGGGAAAAAGAGCTCCTCTTAGATGAGTTTAACGACTTGGATCCTATTGAACTTGATCATATTGAGATCATGGATATTCATCTGAAAGAGACAAAATTACGTTTTTTTAGAGAATGGATTGACAAGATGGAACGGAAGGTGGCTCTTCTTCCTACGCAAGAACAATCAGGAGCCATTGCCTTTGTCTGGCTGGGTCTGTTGTTTAAGATAGACTATTTTGTCACGCCTAGAGGAAAGATAGCTTTTGATATATATGAGGCTGTTCAGGCTTATTATCTTGATGATAATAAACTCATTGAAGAAAAAAATGATGCCTTGCAAAAAGCGATTCTAAAACTTAAAGAGTTTGATACAAAAAAACTTGCAAACAGCCTATATCCCGTCAAGCAGACCTTTGACATCTTTAGCGCAAATACTTTAGAGGAAATACGTTCTTTTATCGAAGAAACCTTAGCAAAGATCGTCTGGTATAAAGAGCACAGATATGAAGAGATCATCCTCACTATTTATGAATATTTAGCTCTATATATGCTTTATAATTTTGGTATGAATGACTGTTTGAGAGAGCTTATACAACTCAATGTAAGACTACATAACACGGACTTTTATTCAGCCTTGGGAATGAAAAGTCTATTAAAAGAAGAGAGACTTAATTCTACTGAGATCTCAAAAAATATAAAATCTACCATAGGCTATTATTCTAAGCAGTACCCGCATCTGCAGGACTTCTCGCCTACTCTGAACTATAGCTCTTTGGAGAAGTTCCATCACTCTTATTTTAACGCACTTAAAAACCTCAGTTTTAGTGAACTCTAGAAGGAGAACCTTATGAATACACAAGAAATATTAAATATTTATCAAGAATGTATCATTCAAATCGAGACACCATTTGCCTCAGGTTCCGGTTTTTACCTTCAAGAACATGAACTTATCATCACAAACTCTCATGTCGTCACCGGATTAAAAAAGGTAGTCATCAGTTCAAAAGATATCAAACGCATTGAGGCGACCGTGATCTACGATGATCCAAAATACGACCTTGCCTTTATCAAGATACAAAGGCTTGAGATAAAGACACCTCTGCGCTTGGCAAAAGAATCTGTACATGATGGGGATAAGGTCGTGGCCATCGGGCATCCTTATGGGCTTAATTATACGGCAACAGAAGGAATCGTCTCTAAGGCTGCACGTCTTCAAGGTGAGCTTGAATACATACAAATTGACGCCGCTATCAACCCCG
>CBFDAB010000039.1:0-16519 GCA_965602745.1 uncultured Campylobacterales bacterium | reverse complement strand
TATATTTTCAAACATATTCGGTACATTATAAAGCTTTGCTGCTATATGTGAACAGATCGCAGCTGCATCCGGGTCTGCTGCTGCTAGTTTTGCTGCCCTGGCTGTTGATTCTACAGGGATCTGCTCAATGTCTTGAAGCTCATTTTCAAGCAAGAAGTCTCGACATTGTCCAAAACCCTTATCTTTTGAATAGATACGTTTAACATCATGCAGATGACGAGCAGAGGTAGCAAAAGAGAGATGAATAGGCATATATAGCTCTGCTACAATCTTGTACGAGCTTTTCGCTAAGAAGTCCAGAGTCTCACCAACAGCTCCGTCTCTTGAGTTTTCTATAGGAACAACACCAAACTTTGCTCTTTTTGTCTCTAAGGCATTAAAGACCGCATGAATAGACTTAAGAGGAAGGTAGTCGCTCATTGCACCAAAACGGCTCTCTGCGGCTTGATGAGTAAAGCTTCCTTCCGGCCCAAGATAAGCTATCCTTTCCGGTAATTCAAGGTTACGCGAAATGGCAAATATCTCTAAAAAAAGTGCTTCAATAGCTTCTTTATTTAAGATGCCTTCTTCATCTTTACTTTTTTGAACCAGTCTTTCAATGATCTCTTGTTCGCGTTCAGGTCTGTAAATAGCCCCGCCGCTTCCATGTTTTATTTCACCTACACGTTCAACCACCTTCATACGGCGATTTATAAGCTCTAATAATTCATCATCAATAGTATCAATGGCTTCTCGACAATCAGCTAAGGTCTTCATACATCTATCCTTGGATATTCACAGGTTTTAAACAACCCTTAATATCTGTAATTTTAACATAATTCAAAGCTATATTTTAGCTATGAATTTTAGGGTCTAATCAATAAACTCTTTTTCTAAAGAAATAAGGTCTTCAAAACTTTCTCTTCGGCGGATCAATCTATCTTTTCCATCTTCAATCGCCACTTCGGCAGAACGCCCGCGTGTGTTATAGTTAGATCCCATACCAAAGCCATAAGCCCCTGCACTGTGAACGACAATAAGGTCATTATGTTCAAAATGTGGTAGTTCTCTATCTTTGGCAAAGAAGTCTCCGCTCTCACATACCGGTCCAACGATATCTGCCGGACTTTTTTCGCCATCATTATCAACCGCTTCAATCTTATGAAAAGCCGAATACAGACTAGGACGCAAAAGATCATTCATCGCTCCGTCTACAATTACAAAACGCTTTTCATCATTTTGCTTTTCATACATCACACGCGTTAAAAAATATCCTGAATTTGCCGTAATAAAACGGCCTGGTTCACACATAATCGTCATATCTAGACCTGTTAGTGTTCCTAGTATTGCTTGAGCGTATTCTTTAGGGTCAATCGTCACTTCATTATCATAAGTAACACCCAGTCCTCCGCCGATATCAAAGAACTTCAGTTCAATATTAACGGCTTGTAGCGTACGTACCAAGTCAGCAACGATCTCTGCAGCCTCGCGAATAGGCTCAAGTTCTGTTAACTGTGAACCGATATGGAAATGAATTCCTATAGGATCAAGATGAGCAGAATTTTTCGCCTTCAGATACATACGTTTTGCGGCATTTATCTCTACACCGAACTTATTTCCATGAAGACCTGTTGAGATATAAGGGTGTGTTTTTGGGTCAATATTTGGATTAACGCGAATAGAGATACGTGCTTTTATATCAAGCTTCTCGGCTATCATCTCAACACGTCCCAATTCTGCTTCACTTTCAAGATTTATAAACAAGATATCTGACTCTAAGGCCTCTTTTATCTCATGATCTTGTTTTCCCACACCTGAAAAAATAATCTTATATTTTGGGACACCTGCAAGTAAGGCACGGCGAACTTCACCAATAGAAACACAATCAGCCCCTGCACCTAATGATGCTAAGTGCTTAACTACGGAAAGGTTTGAATTTGACTTAACAGCATAAGCTAAAATTGCCTTACGGGCTCTAAATGCTTCTTTTAAGACTTCAAACTGAGAAGTAATGTGATTAAAATCATATACATAAAGTGGTGTTTGGTATTTTTCAGCAAGTTGTGAAAAGTTGATCATTATTTTCCCTTAACTACGATAGTTCTGTAACTCTATCTTTTATTTTCGCGATTTTACCCGAAAGCAGCTTAATAAGGGAGAAATAAAGTGTGGTAAATTGGATTTATTTATTAGCTTTTTGATACCACACAAGCATACTGATAAGACCTAAGAGAACTACAGGCAAGACTATACCGACTTCTCCTGATATGGTCTGAGCATTTGAAAGCTGAATAAGAGTGTAAAAAAATCCCCAGATCAATAGCGTCATTATCAAAGCTATGAAACTAAACAGACTTACATTTAAAAAACGCGGACTGATCGGAACAAAAAAGAAGATGATGATAACAACAAACGGTACAAAAAATGGGTAAACAATAGTCTTATACAGAACACTTTTCACCTTGTCAGTATTAACATTTTGCTCTTCTAAAAGTTTGATCGCATCAAAGGCATCTAATATAGTATAAGTCGAACTGCCTTCATAAACCTGATCTAAGATATCGGGCCTAAAGTCTTTTAGTATCTTCAGCTCTTCATTTTCAGAAATTTCAATTCCCTTACTTTTAAGTCCTACCTGTTGGGGTTTTACAAGTTTTTTTGCCTTTTCAACCACCCAATAATCATCTTTATATCTAGCTTCTTTTGCAGTAATAACCTCACGCAGGTCATTATTTTCAATCTTAAAAACACGGATCTCTTTTGCACTTTGCTGAAGCGGTCGTAACTCTTTAAAGTAAATATAATAGTCTTCATAGGTAAAAAACAGATTCTGTGTCGGTGCTCCGTTGATCTTATTTGAGTAGATGTTGTCTGAGTACTCTTTTCCTTTAGCAAAAGGCGGATACATATGTAATAAAATATAAAAAATTATAAGCAGAGTTGCAATAAGTGTAAATGGTCGTAATATATCTGCTTTGCTGTAGCCTAAAGAGTAGTAAGCCACCAAAGAGTTTGAACGGATCAGAGCAATCTTCGTTGCGATCATAGCAAAAACAAGTGAGATAGGAAATAAGATATCAAGTGCATAATATGAGCGAAATAGTGCGTATAAAAGCTTCAAGTTGGCTGACTCGGGAAGTCCACTCATATTATCCATCACATCAAAACCGACAAAAAACAGGACTAAGGCAAGAACAATAATACTTACATATCTTAGATATAGCAAGGAGATGTTTTTAAATGCTAACACTGACTTTCCATCCTTTGTATGGGACGTAAAATGAACGTGTCCATTTTACTGCGCTTGTATGCTGAAGCATGACTTAGAGAAAAGAGTAAATCTTTTTCTGAGTACGGTGTTCACTAAAGAAACATCGCTTCGCGACTGCCACGGCTTGTTTTCTTCGGCACAGAGCCCTCATGTCATTGATACTCTTTGGGACTTCTATGTCAAACAATTACAAAGTACTAACAACGCCATTTCCTAATATATATTTTACTTTTTTATTACAAGAGTATGGAACTTAAAATAAATAGGTCCACCTTCTGTTCTAATAGATTATTTAATGGCTATTTTGGGCACTTAGACTTTTTGATTGAGTGGATTGATGCGACCTTTTCCCAGTCACCTCTTAGAATCTCTTCGACAGCATCAGCTGCCTTGCTGATCCACTCCTTCAGACATGTTTCTTCATCTTTTGAAAAGGATGATAGCACAAAAGAAGAGACTTCCCCCTTATTTTCAGGTCGTCCTATACCCATTCTTACGCGAATGTATTCTTTTGTAATGGCTGAGTCAGTTGATTTAAGTCCATTATGACCTCCATGTCCTCCGCCTAACTTAAAGCGTAAGGTACCAAAAGGAAGGTCTAGATCATCATGAATAACTATAGTCTGACTTGTCTTGTAAAAATTTTTTACCTTTAAAATACTTTTACCAGATAAGTTCATATAAGTCAGTGGTTTTAAAAAAATTGCGGAATTTGATTTATATGTATCACCGTTAAATGAGCTTTTAGAAATATTTTGAGTATTACTGCGTCCAAGAAGTTCATCAATAACCATAAAACCGATATTATGTCTAGTTGAAGCGTATTCCGTACCGGGATTACCCAAACCAACAACAAGTTTCATATGTTTGATGTCCTTAAAAAAATAAGAGGGGATAAGAGTGCGAAACGCACTCTTGAAGTTAAAAACTAAAATTACTTAGCTTTAATGATACTTAGTACAGCAACACGTTCTGAATCAATGAATGATGTGTTTGCAGGTGCTTCTATATCACGGATAAGAATTGAATCACCTAGATCAAGAGGAGCAACCTTAATTGTGATATTAGCCGGAACGTCTTCAATCTTCGCTTTAACAGCAAGACGTGGTTTAGCCACATATAAAAGGCCCTTGTTCTTAAGACCGATAGGATCACCCTCAGTAACTACAGGAACCATATACTTAGTCACAACACCTGGCTGTGCAACCATAAGGTCTACGTGTACAAGAGCACCTGTTAATGGGTGAACCTGATATGATTGAACAACAACGTTAAGCTCTTTGCCACCTACGTTAACACCAAATGCAACACTGTCTTTCTTTTTAACAGTACGAATATAATCATTTGATTTGAATGCAGCGTCGATATTCTCTAAGCCTTTTCCGTAGATGTTTGCAACAAGATAACCATCTCGGCGAAGTGCTTTTGCGTCCTTCTTACCAATACTCTCTCTAATAATGCCTTCTAACATGTTGTTTCCTTTAAAAAAATGTTGCGAATTATAGTGTAGCTCTGTTTAAAACGAGATTAATTCAGTAAAAAGGAACCCAACTTAGGCTTTTACTGAAGAAACATCTCCTCTGCAGCGCCTCGGCTTGTTTTGCCACGGGGGTATCGGCGCTTCACATCTTTTCATTTAGATAAGGAAGTGAACATACTCTTTCCTGCCAAAGGCCTACTCTTTGATGCCAAAGATCTCATCTTCTTCAAAGACGCGTTCAACTTTTTCTACTACTTCTTCACCCTCTTCAGGAGGAGCTTCTTTTGTCATCGTTGAGGCGAGACCTTCCATTTTAAGCTTAAGGTCAGATGCAGAGGTTGCATAAGCAAAGGCCTCTTCTTTGGATATTGTCTTAGCTACATACAGATCCAAGATACCTTGATCAAAACTTTGAGAACCGTAGATCTCTTTACCATCTTCAATAGCATCTTTGATCTCAACATCTCGTCCATCCATAATAAGTTGTTCAATACGCGGTGTTTTTACAAGAACTTCAACTGCTGCCGTACGTTTTCCGTCCAGAGTCGGGATAAGACGCTGAGAGACTATCCCCTGAAGTACGGAGGACATAGTCAGACGAACACGATTTTGCTCCTCACCCGGAAACACTGAGATTATACGATTAATCGTCTCTTTTGCATCGAGTGTATGCAGGGTCGAAAAAACCAGGTGTCCCGTATCTGCCGCGTGAAGGGCAATCTCAATAGTCTCTAAATCCCGCATCTCCCCAACAAGGATAATATCCGGATCTTGACGAAGTGCCGCGCGCAGAGCGGACGAGAAGCTATGCGTATCTTGGCCTATACTACGCTGATTTACTATACATTTTCTGTCCTTATGAACGAATTCAATAGGATCTTCAATGGTTATGATATGTTTACGTTTCTTCCAGTTTATCTCATTTATAATGGCGGCGAGTGTTGTTGACTTACCTGAACCTGTTACCCCTGTTACAAGAACAAGTCCACGTTCAACATCTGTAAACTTTCGAACAACAGAAGGAAGGTTTAGATCATCAATAGAAAGTATTTTAACGGGGATAACCCTGAAAACTGCCGAGACACCATCCATTTGAAAGAAGATATTGACACGAAAACGTGTTTTTTCGTCATAAGGATAAACCAGATCCAGTTCTTTGCTTTTAACAAACTCATTAAAACGTCCGCGTAGCAACTCTTTGGCAAAGGTAAGAGCATCTTCTTTAGAAAGAATTTCACCCGAAAGCGGGATAATATCTCCATTAATACGCGCCCTTACAACAGCATTAGACTTAATATGTAGATCTGATCCACCGGCGTCAATCATACGTTGCAAGTAGGCACGGATCTTTTTAAGGGTCGCAAATGTCATCTGCTCAATATTTGGGTTAACTGAAGGAGGTCGTTTTTCAGGTGTAGGTTCTGCCATAATTACTCCAATTCTTTTAGGATTTGAGAAAAGGCTTCTTTAAACTGCTCTAAGCCGTCTGCCTTTAACTCTGCCAAGGCTGCATCTAAATCTATACCTGCTTGCTTAACATTATTAAAAAGTGTATCTATCTCTTCTTCATTTACAGGAAGTTTCTCGCTCACATCGCCATTTTCGACAAAGGCTTCAATAGTTTCTATAGGAGCCGTGTTTATACATGAACTGCCTATAAGTTCATCCACGTAATACGAAGGGATATATTCATCTCCCTTAACACCCGTGCTTGCAAATAAGACACGGCATCTAGGGACATTCATCGTAGAGATTATATTATAGATACGGGCCGCATTGTAAATGCCCAGTTTACCGGAAATCAATCCGGCCTTCTTCATCTTAGTGTCTAAAAGTCTATCAACACGACTGACAAAAACAGAGATGACACTAAAGGCTCTTTTTTTCGCACGTTCACTTCCTTTACCGAAGGCTCTCGCACAGGACATAGCATCTGAGAGTGAAAATATCAGGGTAGCATTCACATGAACACCCATCGCTATCAACTCTTCCATCGCCTTAAAACCAGCCTCAGTTGCAGGAACTTTAATCATCACATTCTCTCTATCAATCGTGGCAAAAAGACGTTCACCCTCGGCAATAGTCGCCTCTGCATCATCACAAAGATTCGGATCGACTTCTATACTGACAAAACCATCGTCTCCAGCATCATAAAGAGGTTTTAATATATCTGCTGCTTTTTGGATATCAGTAATGGCTAAGGCTTCATATTTATCTTTTGGCGAACCGCTTAGTGTGCTTAACTGCTCTTTATACGCCGATGAAGTCAAGATGGCATTTTTAAAGATAGCCGGATTACTTGTCGCCCCATTAATGATTTTTTTATTAATAAGCTTCTTAAACTCCCCATCAAGATAATCTCTTTCAATGAAGTCAGCCCATAATGAAAATTTTAGTGATTCTATATACATGATCAACCTTAATTATAATTGTTTTATTATAACTCAAAAAAATCACATTTTATCTCAAAAGAAATAATCAAAGGTGAATTTAACCGTATCCCAGCCTTTTTTATACTTTTCTACATAATCATAAGAGAGTGAAAAAGAGATATTTTGCGAAGATCTATAATGCTGTGAGACGGAAAAAAGAAGCTGATCATGCCCTGTGTCATAAAGCCGCTGTGTACCTTCGATATTTGTCTTAAAATCATTTCCTTCATAAATCACAGTACCAGCGATCCCGCCTAAACCAGCTGTTAGATCTTTATCTGTATAAAAAAGTGCATCCGCCAAAAGGTAAACATATCCTAAGTCATTTCCCCAGGTCAATCCACCGGAGATATTTGAGGTAAACTTTGTGCTCTCACTTAGATAATTTCTATCCCATCCTGTACTTAAACGCCATGAAACTGGCTTGAAAAACTTACTGCGTGCTGCCAAGGAGACAATATTTAATAGCGTCGCTTTCTCAATATTGAAGTCATCCTTTCCATAGCTAAACAGTATATCAAAGAACTCTATTTGTGTCCCACGTAAAAATCCGACATCACTATCATTAGTACTATGGTTTGCAGGACGAATTCCTAAAAACCCAATTCCATCTCCATCTCTTACACCTGCTTCAGCCTTTAGACGTAAAGCACGGTGACCTTCCATAGGATCAGTCGGTACGGGTATCTCAATCTTTTCACCCTTTCCTAAACTAGCACGCGCACCAAGGATTTCATGCAGTCTAGTTCTATATAAGCTTGCATCAATATCCCCAGACAAAAAATCATACTCAATAAACTCTGAAGAAGCCTCTAATATATAGCGTTGGGTTTGTTGTGATTTCACACTACTTTCAATAAATTCCAGAGGCGATATATCCATTCTTGCCAAGGTAAACACATCATCTATATCACTGTCTTGCAAATAGTCTTCATAGGCTAAAAGCTTACTACGTCTGGCCGGTCTATAATGATGTTTAGTCACTATACCTTCATCTATAGCAACATGTATGGTTTCAGGCGGAAGAACTTGATAATTAAAGGGTTCGCGAAGATGTACATTAGGATTGGCAACTTCGATCAGCCAAAGCATATTATAAGAGCAGTTCTCCGTGAAAAAATAGTACCAGGAGTAGGTATCATGTATCTCCCAGATATGGCGCATCATCTGTCGCATCTGCTCGGGATTTAGGTCAAGATCATACTCCCACATATCCCTCTCTTCGCTGTCTCTATACTCTTTTATCTTCTCATAATAGGGCAATAAGGAGTAGTTTCCGTAATATCCTCCCACCAAACCCTTGATGGCGAATACCATGCCGTTTTCAGTTGAAGAGTCTGCATTTGCGGCATAGTTGATCGCATAAGAGAGCATCTTTGAGCTGTAAGTTGAGTCTATACGGATAAAGGTGTGTCCGAACATGGATGCAGGCGAGTTGATATAGGCCGAGGGAAAGACAAGAGTGGCAGCCTGGGGATCTACCTTTTTCATCAACTTATCAAAGGCCCTGCACTCCACCTGCGGCAAGTTTTTCATATTTAGCTCTTTTTCCAGCCACCATTTTCTCGCGGGGAACCTACAGGCCGTAGCATTATCATCAAGTACTGTTTCATTGACCAAGGCTTTAAGGGTCTCTTCAAGCTCGGCTTGTGCATCTGTACTTCCATGAGGTGAAAGAAAAAAAGCCTTGTCATCTATCTCGCTCTCGTCTGAGGGCATGTGCAATAAGATGTGCCAATAAGCAGACTGGGAAAGATTTTTTTCTTTTGCCTGAAGCAGATAATTATCAAGGTTGGCATAAATGCTACTAAAAAGTAAGCTTATAAGAAGAAGGAAGCGTATGATATTGAAGCCTTGAGTAATGAAATAAAAAGAGGAGCCAGACGAAGAGGCTCCGTTTGGCTAAAAAATTTAGATCGTAGAAATGTTGTCTAAGACATCTGCCATCTCTACATTCTTTGAAGTGTAGATGCTCTTGTAGTTTGATTGAAGTGCTGAGGCAAATGCTTCTTTATCTTCAACGACAAGAAGTTCAGCCAGAGTATCCACAGACTCGCCCTGACCCATTGCGATCTCTTTAGCAAGCTGATCCATGTTAGATGCAACAAACTCTTCAGCACGCTCATTCATAACAAACTTAGTCTTTTTACATCCGGAAGTACCCGAAGTAATACCGAAAGTCTGATTACCAGAAGTGCCGTTTGTAGTTGCCTGAAGAGCAAGTAAAATTGCTGAACTATCATCTTTGATGATCATTGAACCAAGACCACAACCCGTTTGAGAATTAACACCAGCAAATGCAGCTGAACTTAGTGCTGCTACAGCAGCGATACTTACAATTAACTTTTTCATTTATTTCTCCGTATAATTAAGATAGAGTCAGTTTAAAATGTTTAAACTTAAAATTAGCTAACTTTACAATTGTTTTTACTTATATTTGTTAATTCCAGTTACCAGTAACAAAATCTTTATACAGCTGATCGTGAAGGTGCTTCATAAACTCTTTACGGCTGATCTCTCTTGCGCCCAAAGATTTAAGATGTGGTGAGGGGATCTGACAATCTATCATCTCAAATCCCTCTTTTTTAAGTCTTTCGATGAGACTTGCAAAAGCGACTTTGGAAGCGTCGCTGACCTTGGCAAACATCGATTCTCCATAGAACATCTTTCCTATCACCACTCCATATAGACCCCCTACAAGTTTTCCATCTTGCCAGGCTTCTATACTGTGTGCATAGCCCATATCGTGAAGTACGCCATAGGCCTCTATGACTTCAGGGATGATCCATGAGCCGTTTTGTCCATCTCTTGATATACTCCCACACTCTTGCATGACTTGAGCAAAGGCCGTGTCATAACGTACTTCAAAATGTTTCATACGTTTTTTAAGAGATTTGCGCAAGATAAACTCATCTAAAAAAAGGACAAGACGAGGATCAGGTGACCACCAGAGAATAGGGTCTGAAGAGTTATACCAGGGGAATATCCCACTTCTATAGGCTAGTAAGAGTCTATTAGGACTTAAATCACCCCCATAGGCTAAGAGCCCATCGGGTGTTGCAGATTCAATAGGGGGGAAAGAGAGTTCATATCGAATATAAGGTATCTGTATCAATGAGCTTCTTCAACTGCCTCTTTTAAAACTATAGCACCCTCTTCAATATCAACTTCAATTTCACCATGAAGTTCATCAAAAAGAAGCTTATCCGTCAATGGATTTTTAAGTTCATCTTGAATAAGTCTATTTAGAGGTCGTGCGCCCATCTCTTTATCATAACCTTTTTCAGCAAAATATGCCTTTGCTTTTTCCGTTAAGACAACAGAGGTCTTTTTAGCCTTGAGCTGAAGGTTAAGCTCGGCCACAAACTTATCAACAATACCTTCAACAACCTTAGGGCTCAGAGCTGAGAACTCAACAACTGCATCAAGGCGATTTCTGAATTCAGGAGAGAAAAAGTCTTTTAAGGCCTCATTTCTTGATAATTGCGCGTCTGCGTTAAAGCCCATCACTGAACGTTCTGTTGCTCCGACATTTGAGGTCATAATTATGACAACATTTTTAAATCCGGCCTTATAGCCATTGTTGTCCGTCAGGCTGGCATGGTCCATGACCTGAAGTAAGATATTGACCAAGTCAGGGTGTGCTTTTTCAATCTCGTCTAAAAGTAAAACCATATAGGGATGTTTTCTAGCAGCCTCAGTTAAAAGACCCCCCTGCTCATATCCTACATAACCTGGAGGCGCACCGACAAGACGGCTTAATGCATGTTTCTCCATGTACTCACTCATATCAAAGCGTTCAAAATGTACACCCAATACATCAGCTAGTGATTTTGCCAGTTCAGTCTTTCCTACCCCGGTCGGACCTGAGAACAGGAATGAAGCGATAGGACGATCCGGTGGATTCAGACCTGCTCGTGAGCGTTTAACCGCCTGAGATACAAGCTTAACTGCCTCATCTTGTCCTATAACATTAACTCTTAAGTCAGATTCTAATGTTTTCAGTTTAGAGGTATCATCCTCAGATATACGAGATGTAGGTACACCTGTCATCTTTGAGATAATCTTTTCAACATCATGAGGTGTAACGGTCGAGCGTTTTTTCTTTTGAAGATGAAAAGAGGCACCTGCTTCATCAATCAAGTCAATAGCAACATCAGGCAGAAATCTGTCCGTAATATATTTTTTAGAAAGTTCTACAGCTGAGCGAAGTGCCTTGTCAGTAAACTTTACCTTATGGTGTTCTTCATATTTTGACTTTATACCCTTAAGGATTAAATATGAGTCTTCTAAAGAAGGTTCTTCAATATCAATCTTTGCAAAACGGCGAGAAAGAGCTCTGTCTTTTTCAAAAATATTTCTATATTCAGAATAGGTTGTTGCGCCCATGCATTTCATTGCACCCGAAGCAAGAGCCGGCTTAAGCTGGTTAGAGGCATCCATGCTTCCTCCGTTAACGGCTCCCGCACCAATAAGCGTGTGTATCTCATCTATAAAAAGAATAGCATTTGGCTGAAGTTTTATCTCATCCATCACGCCCTTGAGACGCTTTTCAAAGTCTCCCCTGTACTTTGTTCCTGCAAGCATAGCTCCTAGATCAAGGGCAAAAAGAGAAGAGTTTTTAATAATATCAGGGACATCTTTTTCCATGATCCTTAGCGCAAGACCTTCGGCGATGGCTGTTTTACCTACCCCCGGTTCACCTACAAAAAGAGGATTGTTTTTCTTACGTCGGCAGAGGGTTTGAACAACACGTTCTATCTCATTATCGCGCCCGATAACCGGATCGATTTTCCCCTCTTTTGCCTGAATCAAAAGGTCAACTGTATATTTTCCCAAGAAACTTTCATCTGTATTTTCATTCTCGTCAACATGTATATCTTCATGCGAAATCACTTCTAAAATATCCACTCTTGTAATCTCTTGCTGCTCTAAAAGAGAATAGGCATAAGAATGTTTTTCTTCAAATACGGCTGCTAAAAGATCCCCAACAGACGCATTCTCTTTTTGCGCAGACTGAATATGACGAATCATCTGATCTATCATCCTAGACAGGGCTACTGTCTCAAAAGGTTCTTGTTCAATATCATCCGGAAGAGGTTCCATGTTTTGCATTAAAAAAGTTGCTAAAGCTTCACGCATAGCATGAACATCTCCGCCACACTCTTTTAAAATACGAGCACCCTCATCTGAGCTTAAAAGGGCAAAGAAAACGTGTTCAATAGTTAAATATTCGTGATGTTGATCTTTTGCATAGGTTAAAGCTTTTTGAAATACTGCGTTTAATTCATTACTAATCATAATTTTTTCCTACTCTTTTTCCATAATTGCTTTAAGCGGAAAACCATGCTCTCTTGCAATTTTTATTACTTGGGCCACCTTTGTTTCGGCTATCTCAAAAGGATAAACGCCACATAAGCCACGCTGTTTTTGATGCACTTCTAACATGATCTTTTCAGACTCAGCATAAGACTTGTGAAAAATTGTCATCAATATATCAATGACAAAGTCCATAGAAGAGTAATCATCATTTAATAAGAATACTTTATACAGAGGTGACTCTTTAAGAGCCACCTCATCATCAAACTCTAATGATTTTTCAGTCCCCAAAATATATTTCCTTCATAATCTATGTATTATTGATTGCTAATTTAACTTGAATTGGGTGTACATTTGCTTAAGTGTAGAAATTAATGATTAAGGCATAGCTATGCCTCAAAAAAGCTTTACTTCGCGGCCTCAGTAAAATCTTTTATAATATCATCCGGGTTTTCTAGACCTATAGAAACACGAATCAAACCGGGAGTAATTCCTAAGAAATTTTTCTGCTCTTCATCAAAGTCACTATAAATAGTCGATGCCATATGTAGAGCCAAGGTTCGGCTGTCTCCGATATTTGCCGTAATAATAGGAAGTTTTGTCTTATCTAAAAAGGCAAAAGCCTTCTCTTTAGAGCCCATATCAATAGTAAGCAGGGTTCCACATCCTAAAGAAAAATCTTTTTTATAACGTTCATGGTGTGGATGTGAAGATAGGCAAGGATGATTTATATTCAGACCTTCCTTATCTAAGGAAATTGCTACTTTTTCAACACTACTCACCACTCTGTCCATGCGAAGAGGAAGCGTCTCAAGTCCAAGCATAGTCAGGTATGAAGAGAAAGCAGATGCACTCATGCCAAAGTCACGCATTGCACGTTTTTTGGCATTAGGGATAAGCGCCATCTTACCCATCTTCTTGATGAACTTATGTATATCTTTATAACGCTCACCCTTAAACTTATCCTCTCCCTCAATATCAATAGAACGAAAAACTGCTGCTCCACCAAGGGCAGAAGCGTTTCCGCAGATGATCTTTGTTGTTGAATATACTACTATATCAGCACCGAGTTCAAGAGGTTTAACACTCATAGGAGTGATAGTATTATCTACCATTAAGACAATACCGTGCTTTTTGGAAATCTCTCCTATAGCCTTGATATCAGGAAGACGCATATTCGGATTTCCCACTGATTCAAGAAAAATTATCTTTGTATTAACTGTAATAGCCGCTTCAATAGCATCTAACTCATCTACATCAAAAAATGTCGTTGAGATGCCAAAACGTGAAAGAGTCTCCGTAAACAGGGCATATGTCCCGCCAAAAAGGCCACCAATACTGATGATCTCATCTCCTGCGGATACGATTGACATAACAGCCAGAGTTGTCGCCGCCATGCCTGAACTTGTACAGATCGAACCAACTCCACCATCCATCTTTGCTAAGATATTTTCCAGTTTTGCTGTTGTCGGATTTCCTACACGAGAGTACAGGGGCTTCTTCACTGAACCGTCAAAAATTCCTTCTCCTGTTGCACTGTCTCCATAACCAAATGAGGCTGATTGAACGATAGAAGGTGAGACAGCACCCTCTTTAGAACCTATTTCTTGAACAAAATATGTTGCATATTCTTCAAAGTTTTCCATGTTTTTCCATTTCTAAGGATATAATTACCAAATTATATCTAAAGTATCCCATCATGACTAAACGTATTTTCATCACTGCAACCAACACAAACGTCGGTAAGACCTATGCAACTACCCTACTTTTAAAAGAACTTTCAAGTCAAGGTTTTAAGGTAGGTGTTTTTAAACCCATTGAAACAGGGGTTCTAGACAAGCCTCTCGACGGCACACTGCTTTTTGATCTTGCCAAAGAGCTAAACCCCTCTCTTAATATCTTTGATCTAGATACTATCGTACCTTATCAGTTCAAACTTCCCGCTGCACCTTATGTTGCCAAGGGAGATGTGACTATTAAACTTGAGTATCTCAGCCAAAAACTTCAAGAGATAGAAGAGCATTGTGATATTGTTTTAATTGAGGGTGCCGGAGGATTGATGGTTCCCGTTGAAGAAGATCTCTTTATGGTAGATCTGATCTCATTTTTCAAGGCTTCTGTCTTGCTTGTCTCTTCTAGTCGCCTGGGTTCTATTAATGACACTTTACTAAGCCGATACCTACTAGATAGCAAAAATATTTCTTACACCTGGGCAATTAATCTTTATGAAGACAAAGAGAGTTTTGAAGAGGTAACAGCGCCTTTTTATAAAAATAAGTTTTTGACCCTGCAAAATGATATACAAGTTATCTCAAATAAGTTATAATTTCACGAATTAAGGAGAATTGATGCAGCATCTGATTAGAACAAATGACTTTAGTCTTGAAGAAGTTCAGGAACTATTTAAGGATGCCGCTCGATTTAAGCAGGGACATATTGTTCCTCTCTTACAAGACAAAATAATCATTACACTCTTTTTTGAAAATTCAACGCGAACACGATCTTCTTTTGAGATCGCAGCTAAACGTCTGGGCGCACAGATGGTTCATCTTGATGTTGCAAAAAGCTCCACTAAAAAGGGTGAGACCCTAACTGATACAGCCGCAAACCTTGATGCGATGGGGCCAAATGCAATTATCGTCAGACACGCTAATTCCGGTGTTCCAAAAATTCTATCAGAACATACGCAGGCTTCAATCATCAATGCAGGAGACGGGGCTCATGCTCACCCTACTCAGGCACTTCTTGACCTATTTACTATGCAAGAGCATTTTGGAGATGTGAGGGGCAAAAAAATCGCCATAGTCGGAGATATTAAGAACTCTAGAGTTGCTAATAGTAATATCGAACTTCTCAGCAGAGCGGGTATGGAGATCGTGCTGGTCACACCGCCGCATTTTCTTCCAACAACAAGCCTTCCGCATACACATAAACTGGAAGAGATTATAGATGATGTAAATGCCATCATGAGTCTACGTACACAAACAGAAAGACATGAACACCCGACTTATGCCTCTTTAAAAGATTATGCAAGTGACTTTTGTATCACTCAAGAGCTTATAGGAGATAGAGACATCATCCTTTTGCACCCCGGACCAGTGCATAGAAACATAGATATTGATGATGCTATGCTGGCTGATAAAAGATGTAAGGTGCTTCAACAAGTTGAAAACGGTGTCTTCGTCCGTATGGCTGTTCTTAAAAAGCTGACTCTGGGCTAATGAGACGCCTTAGTCAACTCGCTTCTGATAACATTCCCTTTCTTTTTTATACAAACTTTGATGCCAGCCACACGCATATCTATACCTTAGACGAACTCCAAGACGCAGATATTGAGTTTAGTTTTGACAGGAGAGAGTATCAAGAGCACCCCCACTCCCTTATAAAATTCCCTCAAGACTTTAAGACCTATAAAAAAGGTTTTGATGCCATTATAGAGAAGATAAGATCCGGGGAGACTTATCTGCTAAACTACACCTGCAGCACACCTATAAAAACAGATCTTTCACTTAAAGAGATTTACAGCTTCTCTAACGCCCCTTTTAAACTTCGTATAAAAGATGAGTTCGTCTGCTTCTCTCCTGAACGTTTCATCAAGATCCAAGACGACACCATATATACCTATCCCATGAAAGGGACTATTGATGCTTCTATACCCAATGCGGCAGAAGAGATATTGGCTGATAAAAAAGAGATGGCAGAGCATATCATGGTGGTTGATCTATTGCGAAATGATCTCTCCATGGTTGCCACAGATGTAAAAGTCAGCCGCTTTCGATATATAGATAAGATCCAAGCCGGAGAAAAAGAGTTACTCCAAGTCAGCTCAGAGATAGAGGGTAAACTAAAGCCCTCTTGGAAAGATAATCTAGGTGATATATTATCTACTCTCCTTCCGGCAGGAAGCATAAGCGGAACACCGAAAAAACGTACCCTTGAGATCATCAAAGAGATAGAGTCGCATGAACGAAATTTCTTTACCGGGGTCTTTGGCTACTTTGACGGACAGAGCTTTGACTCAGCCGTGATGATACGTTT
>CBFDAB010000038.1:0-17418 GCA_965602745.1 uncultured Campylobacterales bacterium | reverse complement strand
AAGGCAGAGGTAGATTCATCAAATATAACCACAGAAGGATCTGCCAATATCATCCTGGCAATACTCAACCTCTGTTTCTGACCGCCCGAAAGGCGCATTCCGCCTTTTCCGACGAGGGTCTCTAGTCCCATCTCTATCTCATTGACAAAACCAGAGAGTTGGGCGATCTCTAAGGCTTTGAGTATCTCCGTATCACTATAATCATCTCCCATAGTAAGATTAAAACGAAGGGTGTCATTAAACAAGACAGGTTGCTGAAGAACAACAAAAAGATTATTTCTCAGGGTCTCAAGACCGATATCATAAAGAGAAGTATCATTAAAATAAAGTTCCCCTTCTTTAGGCGGATAAAATCCACTAAGGATCTTAGCCAAGGTCGTCTTTCCGCTTCCGCTTGGACCGATCAGTGCGATCTTTGAGCCCTCTTTTATATCCATATTGATATTTTTCAAGACACTCTGTCCATTTGAGTAAGAGAAGTTTAGACCGACGACACGCACAGAAGCACTCTTCTTGGTAAAAGGATTTTTATTATTATGATAAAGAGGTTCTTGCTCTAGGTCAAAAAGTGCGTTTAGCCTGTCCAAAGCCGCCTTCGCATTAGAGTAGGCATATTGTAAAGAGAGAAGGTCTTGCACCGGTGTCATCATAAACCATAAATACCCAAAGAGGGCGAACATCAGGCCTATACTCAAGTCAGACGAAAGGACCAGTATCAGACCCAAGGCGCGAAAGAGTTCAAAAACAGAAAGAAAGAGGGTGAATGAAAAACGCTCTGCGGCAAAACTCTTTTTCCCAAAACGTGCCGTCTCATCTCTAAGCAAAGAAGCATCTCTAATACTCTTATCAATAAACTCATTTTCCTTAGAAGAGGCGCGTATCTGCCCAAAAAGGTCTAATGTCTCTATCAAGGAGTTTTGAAAACTGGAGATCGCTCTGTTCTCTTCTTTTTTATACACGGCTACCTTGCGAGATATCAATTGGGTCAAAATAACAACCCCCGGATGCAAGACTAAGATTAAAAGACCCAATCTCCATTCTATCAAGATCAAGACTGTTGCAACTCCGATTAAGGTCAGGACAGAGACTATAGAGCGAGAAAGTGCTGAACCGATAAATCCTTCCAAGGTCTGTATATCACTCACCAACTTAGACGAAACCGTTCCTGAACCTAGGGTCTCGTACTCATGCATGGCCACACGCTTTAGATGTAAAAGTAGTTTTTTTCTTAGGACAAGAGTGATATCTTGGGCGATCTCGGTAAAGGCATAATTGGCGAATACGGACGAGACAAAAAAACCAAAACGCAAGATAATCGTAATAATAAGGGTCATCACAATATACCCAAGGGGGGCAAACTCTCCAAAAAGAAAGTTAATACTGCCTAAGAGTCTGCCCGGCTCTTTTAATATCACCTCATCTATCAAAAGAGGGATCAAAAGAGGAATAGGGATACTCACCAGAGTTGCGATCAGGGCAATGAGGTTTGCCTTGAGTAGTTTTGCCTTATGCTTCAGTACGAGTTTATATAAAAGGTGAAAAGTAATTGTATTCATGGGTGTTATCATAATCTTTTTTTTTAAATATCTTATAAATCATATACAGATATACTTATCCAAAGCAAAATTTTAGGAAATATTGATGACAAATCGCTCTAAACTTCTACTGCTTCTACTTATCGGACTTATGATCCCTCCGGTAATGTGGTTGTTTATTCTTTACTATACACAAATATTTAATATAAACGAACTTATAAGTATTGTCCTCTCCGTTCCAATGATTGCGTATATACTTATCGCTACTGCCGGAGTTATGTACTTTTTTAATATCAAGCTTCAACATATAGAAGATGCCCTATCAAAGAAAACAGATACACTTCAATCTCAAAAAGCTATATCTAAATTACCTATATGGTTCTTGATCACACAGTTTTTATACAGTACCTTTGGGCCTTCTGTTGTTCTCGTCGGTATGGACTTTGTCACAAGTGAAAAGTTTTGGCTCTCTCAACTTCTCGTTATACCGCTTATCTTACTTTTCGTTATTCCAATTTTTATCTCTTTTGTCATCTCACTAGAGTCTTGGAGCAAAGGTCTTCCCCTCTCGGACAAGTACCCATTTATCTCTTTTGGTAAGAAGATGGTTGCTGCGATATTTACTACTGTACTTGGAAATATCATCTTATTAATACTTTTCAATATCACTATTTTTATAAGTATACAGGAGCTTAGCCTAAGTGATTTGATCTTTAAAAATATCTTTATAGGAGGGCTCGGACTTCTTATCTCAGCTATTAATATCTATCTTTTAATCCAGCAAGCGACGCATTCTGTCTTGTCTATTACTGAGCTTATTTCAGTAGATCAACATGACCTGACTAAGATTATCAATATAAACAGTCGAGATGAGACGGGGATTATGGCACGTAGTATCAATGCCTTTATACAAGAGATCTATACCACCGTTAAAAGTGTTAAGAAGCGTTCAAAAAACAATCAAAACAGTTCCAATCAGATGCAAAATATTTTTTCGCAGATGGAAAAACGCATGGATGAAGAGTTCAGCATTGTTAAAACAACAACAGATCAGGCACACTCCATACAAGAGATTGTAGAAGCTTCCGTTGCAGACTTTAATAACACCAAAGAAAACATGCAAAATGCAAATGATCAACTTGACTCAGCCAAGAACGAGATCTTCAGTCTTATCAAGAATGTACATGAGAGTGTAGAACTAGAAAATGATATGAATACCAAACTGGAACTTCTCGCAACAGAGGCGGAGCAGGTGAAAGGTGTCTTGACCGTCATCAGTGATATTGCTGATCAGACAAACCTCTTAGCCCTTAATGCTGCCATAGAAGCGGCACGGGCCGGAGAGCATGGCCGAGGATTTGCCGTTGTTGCAGATGAAGTACGCAAACTTGCAGAGAGAACTCAAAAAAGTCTAACTGAGATAAATGCGACCATCAATGTCATCGTCCAATCTGTCACAGATGCAAGCGAACAGATGAAGATCAACTCTCATAATATTGAAGCTCTTTCTGATATCTCACATAATGTTGAAAACAACATTAACAATACGGTTGAGACTATGGATAAGACCAATGCATTAACGCAAAAAAGTGTTGAAAATTCACAGAAAATAGCCTTACACAGTTCAGACATGCTGACTCAGATTCAGACACTTAGCAGTATATCTCAGGCCAATAATCAGAGTATGCAAGAGCTTTCAGAAATCACCCGTGAGCTTAATACTGCCGCCGGTGAATTAGATACACAACTCAACCACTTTAAAACGTAAAGAGCATCTCTGCGGTGCTCCAGCATTTATTCATATAACCTATATTCTAAGCCACTATCCGTTATACTTTCATTATGATTTCACAAGACTCCATAGAAGCGCTTAAAACCCGGCTTGATATTATTGATGTTGTTGGTAACTACGTCGAACTTAAAAAAGCCGGTGCTAATTTTAAAGCGCCCTGCCCTTTTCATGATGAAAAAAGCCCCAGCTTTGTCGTCAGTCCTGCGAAACAGATCTATCACTGTTTTGGTTGCGGGGTAACGGGAGATCCTATCCGTTTTGTTATGGAGTATGAGAAGCTCAATTATCCGGAAGCCATTGAAAAACTCGCGGAATATTACAATTTTTCTTTACAATATACAGACTCTGGACAGAAAAAGACAGATACACGTTTATTGGAAAAGGTCAATGACTGGTACAAAAGCCTTCTTGACTCTAATCAAACCGCTCTTTCTTACTTAAAAGAGCGTGGTGTCTTTGAGTCTTCTATAGAAAAATTCGGTATCGGTTATGCCCCTTCTTCTCAACAGACTATCAACTATCTAAAAAGCAATATGTTTGATATAAAAGAGGGTATAGAACTTGGTGTCTTAGGACAAGGCGAAAACAATATCTTTGCCCGATTTATAGAGCGTATCACCTTTCCTATCCAAGCGACAAATGGATCTATGGTCGGTTTTGGCGGACGTACAATCACAGGCCATCAGGCAAAATATGTCAACTCCCCTCAGACCAAGATATTTAATAAGTCTCGTCTCCTTTATGCTTATAACCATGCCAAAGAGAGTATTTACAAGAGTAAAGAGATTATTGTCACTGAAGGATACTTAGACGTTGTTATGCTTCATCAAGCAGGTTTTAATAATGCTGTAGCGACTCTGGGGACGGCCCTTACTAATGACCATCTTCCTCTTATAAGAAAGGGTGAACCTCGAATCATAATGGCTTATGACGGGGACAGTGCCGGTCTAAATGCCGCTATCAAAGCCTCTAAGCTTGTATCAGCATCTGGCATGGATGGAGGAGTTGTTATCTTTGGAGAGGGACTAGATCCTGCTGATATGGTTAAAAACGCTCAGATAGAAGAGCTTACAAGACTTTTGCGCCATCCAAAGCCTTTTATTGAGTTTGTACTCGAGCAGAGTGTTCATGCCTTTGATATGAATAACCCCAAGGCTAAAGAAGAAGCTCTGCATAGAGGAATAGCTTATCTGAAGACTCTTTCGCCTCTTTTACAAGAAGAGTACAGACCTTATCTTGCGGCTCTTTTAAATGTCAATAAGTCTGTAGTGCGTCTTCAAAATTCCCCTGCGAATCGAAAAATTCCCCAACTTTCAGCGCCATTAACACGTGAAGACATCTGGGAACTGAGCCTGATTAAGAGCATCATTGAAGTCCCTTCCGTGGTTGAGAACATACTGGATTATCTTGACCCATCTCAACTTCATTCTCATCAACAAGAATTTTCACTCGCTATTAATAACCAGCACGAGCACCCTCTTTTAGTAAAGATAATGCTAAATGACAGTATCAAGACCTTTAAAGAAGAAGATCTGAAAAATGAGCTGCTAACATTTTTGGGGAACTTCTACAACAAAGAACTCAAAAAGGTCAATCATAAAAAAGATATAAGCTTTGAAAAAAAAGCTTTTTTTATCCGTTCTTACCGAGAGAAGATCAATAAACTTCGACGCGGAGAGCTCGTTCCTTTTCAGGCATAAGAAGTAGATCTAAAAAATAATATCAACTAAAAATAGAAGCCTTTATTATAATCTGACACTAACTATAAGCTTAAGCTATCTCTCAAATACAAGTATGTATACTCAGTCAAACCTCTTTTTAAGAGCAATATAAAGTATTAAGGATTTTATATGGGTGTAGCTTTCTCTTTTTATAACTTTTCTGGACTTGTAGATCTTCAACGCGGTATTGCTGAACGTCTTGATGACTTACATCTTGAGGCTTTTAGCATCTTGTATTGTGACTTTAAAGACTTTGACAATGCAAAAGTGCAAGAGAGTTTGAAACAGGTTGTACGCTCGTCTGATTCTTATGTCCATAATGATAATGCTTACTTTTTCATCCTCTATCAAACAGACAGATATGGAGCCACCGTTGTTGCTAAGATGTTTGAAGAGTTCTTTGGTACGCAGATCAGGCACGATATTGTCTGTTATCCAAAAGATGGAGAGAGTGCACAAGATCTTTTTGATGCGATCCAAGCTAATGCAAGTAAGAAGTTTAATATCGATCTAGAGTGCTTGGATCATAGCAGTAGAGAAAGACCTACTTCATAAACTTGTAATATACAGACTTCTTATAAAAAGCCAATGCTTCGGAAATCTCTGATTCTCTAAGGGCTTTTTTACTTTTTTTACAGACTAAACTTTGAGAACTGTTTTCAGATGATTTCTCTTCTCTTTTTATATCATCTTCTTTTTTTCCCTTTCTGACTGTTTCCTTAACAAGAGGCTTTTCTTGAATCTGAGATACCTTTATCGGTTCAAGTGCAGGCATCTCTTCTTTTGTGACCCTGTCTTCATTTTTCATTTTTTTAAGTGTTCTTGCCTTTGCCATAAGCATAGCCTTTTGCATATTCTGCTTAGGGTCTAAGAGATATTCATTTTGCATAGGTCTAATAAAAGCCTCAGTATTGACTTTTTCACGCACTAGAGGAAGAGTAGAAGCGGCTGCTTTATAAGTATGAAAGTCTCCTATTAAAACCTTATATTGTCCATCTATACGCTTTTGCATATGACTCATATTCACAGACTTGAGCTTATGCATAAACAGATCCGTGATAGATCTCTTATCTTTAACGCTCAAAACCTGAATAGAGTACTTGACTTCTTCAGCTGACAATAATGATGTAAACATTAAGATCCATAAAAAATTTCGCAAAAATTTCCCCTTATATAATTAAAGTCTCCATCCCAAATCGGCAAAAACATATTTAGCTTTATAAAGAGTCCTGCAATAAGAGCAAATTAAGCCATAAATATATATACTTCTCTTCTTTCAAACGATGGGGAATTAGCTCAGCTGGGAGAGCGCTTCGCTGGCAGTGAAGAGGTCAGCGGTTCGATCCCGCTATTCTCCACCATCTACTCGATAATACCAAACTTCCTGCTACACAAAACACAATGACACTTGTCGCTATAGAAAACGTATTCCAAAGCAGTGGTAAAATTAAAGCAAACACCAACCTATCTTCTCTCATTTCTATCACTGATGGTATTTCTCTTAAAGATTTAGGTCTACTTATACTCTTTCTCTTTATAGGGTTAGACCGTTTTCAGTAACACAAGGGAGATCTCAATCACCTACCAAAAACCAATAACCGTTAAAACCTATCCCCTAGCTACCTCGACTTTTGATCGTGGTAGTGGAGTAGTACAAATACGGCAATAGACTTCAAGTGATACACACTATAATAACCTAGTTTTAACCCAATATAAACAAGGCTGTTAGAGTCATCTTAATAGGTGTTATAACCTTATCAACCTCGACCTTTAGTAGCGGCTATAAATATAGTAATATAATTTTAGGGGAAGGGTGTAGGTCGAGCATTCAAAGTTTTAGAATGCTCTATACAGTTGTTGTCATATTTAGATAAAAGGCAAGACTACTGAATATTATGAGAAATAAGCGCAATATTAATACTGTCATAATCAAACATATACGCATAGCCTCCATAAAGTTTAAAGCCACCTGCTGTTGAGCTACTTAGCATTGAAGGGTTTGCTCTATCTCTTAGATCAATTGTTTGTAGATTATTACCGTCATCTCCTAGATATGCTATATCTCCATTAACAGCTAGGTTTGATAGCCGAGAGTGCGATAATGATGTTGTATATCTTCCCGTTAGTAAAGGTGATGATTTATTTTCTATATTATAAATAACGAAGTCCGTAACCTGCAGTCCATTAAAACTGGTACCCGTTACATATATAAAATTAGAATCAATCTTTAGATCATTAAGCGTTATCCCGAAGCCATCACTATCGGTGATACTAGGAGAAGTGCTTTTTAATACAATTGACTCCTTATTAGTAATATCAAAAATCTTTACTCCAGCACCTGCAACATAAGCATAATTGTTTTCAACTACTATGCCAGTACCACCTGCCGGATACCTACTAACTATGAATGGATTACCTGCATCACTAATATTTACAATTACAAAGTCATTAGCTGCTATATAAGCGAATGTGCCATCTATTACTAATTTATTTCCTGATGGATATGCTTCCCCGATTTCACTGACTCTAACTGTTGATACTAGAGTTGGTTGACTCTTATCACTAATATTAAGAATACTAAGACCATTATTTTCCTCAATGATATAAGAAAAATTTCCATCTCCAGATATTTTCACGTCATTGATACTGTCGTTAGAATCATAATGCGAAACTAAGAAAGGATTGTTTTTATTCTCTATATTATATATACTCATGGAATGTCTCCAACCATGCATTGCATAAAGATAAGAGCCATCTACAACAAAATTTGTTATTTCTCCAGTACCTCGATAGTAACCTTCTTGGATTATTTCTGTACCATTTATACTCAACACTACTAACCCAAGATCAACTACATTACCAAAGGTAGCGACAAGGTATGCATAATTACCATCAAATTTAATCTCATTACTGAGAAGGTTAGTGTCATTTTTAATGAAAGATGGATTGGATGGGTCTGATATATCTAATATATCTCCGCTCCCTATATAAGCAAAATTATCTTTAATTGTAATCGAAGTATCATTATAAGTGTTTAGACCTTCTACTACACGAACCAGTGTTGGATTATTTGCAGATGTAATATCAAGAACAATTATAGTTGGACCACCCGTAAGATAAGCATAATTGTCTTTAATACTTATGCGTTGCGTACTTCCATCTGTTTCAATTTGACTCTCTAGAGTAGGGTTCGCTTTGTCTGTTATGTTTAAAATTATAAATCCTGCTCCTTCATAATTTATTCCATTGTCCTCATTCGCTAAATATGCGTAATTTCCACGTATTACCATATCTCCCACTATACCTGTTGTGTTATAAGAACCTTTAAGAGTTGGATTTTCTCTATCTGTGATATCTATAATTACCAAACCATTGGAGCCATCAGCAATATAAGCGAGATTCTCTTGTATGATTACTTTTAGAGCATAACCATCAGTATTATAAGTCCCCACTATTTGAGGAAATTCTTTATTTGTGATATCTATAATAACCAAACCATTTTTATGGTCTGCGATATATGCAAAGTTACCATCAACCGCCACCCCACTAGCTATACCGTCAGTATTTATGCTACTAATAAGTTTTGGATTCTTTTTATCTTTAGTATCATAGATCTTAAAACCCGCTCTACCTTGAGCTGAATATGCATAATCTCCTACATTTACAATATCCACCATTTGTCCACCAAGAACACCCAGGTAGTTAATATTTGTAACTTGGTCCTCTACTGCAGTTGCACTCAGTATAATTCCTACTACCTCAATAGTAGAATCTGTTGTTGCATCCGCTATGTTTTGAGAAGCTACTTCTACTACACTCTCTAGAGCTAATTGTTGATTACCTAAGTCATCTACAAAGATTGTAGAGTCATTTGCAAGAACTTCAAGAGAGTTTGCAATATCTGTAATCTGAGTAGAGATAAATGTTACTTCATTTGCAGGAATAATAACATCTGGATTTATAGTTTGTAATTTATTTATAATTGATGAAGTGTTGAGTTGTGTATTATCATCCTTCATTGAGTTAGCAATTGCAAGAGATATGTTCTTCTGCAATGCAGCAGCACCTACTGAGTCCTCTGCAAGACCAGTTGTTTTTAAAGCAGAAGTTAAAATAAGTTCTTTGAGTTGTTGAATCTCTTGAGCTTTAGCAAATACTTTTTTATCTTTCATTGGGTCTGCTATTATATTTTCAGCTGTTAATCCTAGAGCGGAAGATATATCAGCTATTGCCGCAGTCAGCCCTGTTGTATTTTTATCAGTAGATGTCATAAAATTTGAAGCGATTAAATCTGTAAGTGGCGTAACATTGTACGTTCGTTCCATATCAGTTGTGTCAAAAATATTTTTCATCTCACCTTTGAAGGGTTTATTAGTAGCTATATCTGTACCGCCTGATACTAAAACAGGAAGATATTGCCCTTCCGGGAGTTCGATATTACTAAAAGCAAAGGTACCATCAGTACCAGTAATTGTAGTTGGTTCATCACTATCACATGTAGAATTAAGATTCATATCTAGACATGCTGTTGCTCCACTGATATAACCATCTACCGCAACCCCTGAAAAAGATCCAGTATCTGATGTAGCAGAGGAGTCACTACCTCCACCGCCACAACCTGTATATAATAATGTCGTTGCTACCAAAGATAGGATAGCTATCTTGCCTAATAAATTTTTCATTTATTCCTCTTATATATAATTTTTTATTACTTTAACCAGTTAACCTTCATTAAAGAGAAATATTTATTGTGCATTTAAGTGAATTACAAATATGTATAAAATGTAACATTTTTTGATTTATTTAATAATGCTAAAGTATTTATTACCAATATTCTTTGGAAGTTTACTTATATGGCTAAATCTTCACTAGGTAAGAGCCAATAGTATTAAATTTGTTTATTTCTATTTATTTAAGGTGTATAACGATAAGTATAAGCTACCATATCAACAATTTTACAATTCAATATGATGCTTAAAGGGAGAATTAATGACGAAATTAAAAGGTTTGTCGCTATCAGTAGTGGCGATTATGTTAATTGGGGGATGTGGAGGAAGCAGTGACAGTTCTACGGCTACTACAGCTGCAGATGTTGCTGTATCTGGTGCTGCAGTTGATGGTTATCTAAAGGGGGCGACAGTCTGTCTTGATATCGATGATAATGGTCTGTGTGATTTGGCTACTGAACCTGCAACATCGACAACGGCAACAGGTGGGTACGCTTTGACCTTGACTGCTGCTCAAGCAGCGTTGGGTGCTCCTTTATTAGTGTACGGCGGGATCGATGTTGATACACAAGAGTGGTTTGGCGGTAGACTGAAAGCATCGATAGGCTCTTCAGGTACTATCAATATCACACCATTAACCACTATGGTCGAGTCAGTGGTAAGCAATGGATCAACTCTGGCGGATGCTGAACAGCAGGTCGCGACGGCTCTTGGTCTCAGTGATGCGACACAGGTCAACTCTGATCCGGTAGCTCTTTATGTGTCTAACCCTGAAGTGATGAAGGCTGCACTGACAGTACAAAAAATCGTAGAAGTCCTTGCAAAAGCAGCGACAACTGCTAGTACAACGGGTCTTACGACAGATAAGGCAATTTCTGATGTGTACGCGAGTCTTGCTACTGCTATTACAACAGTAGCTGCTGCCGGAACTACATCTGGAATGGCAGCTATTGTCACAAGCGCTGCAGCAGAGACAGGAAGCACGATCGATGCAGGCGTCGCTGCGACTGCCCAACTTATCGAGACGGCAGTAAGTGATACAATCGATGTAACTACGGATCTTTCAGATGCCTCACTGTTCATCGATGCGACTGCAGAAGCTGTAGAGGCTACAGTCGAAGCAGCAGTTACTAATGGTGATACTTCTGCCGTAGTTGATGATTCTGCAACAGCAGTAACTCTTGTACCGACAGATCCAGTGGCACTCGCGGTTGGCAATGTCTTTGCTGCATATACATTGGCAATCACAGCAGAACAGGCGGCTGAGATCTCAGTTGCCCTTGGAGCACAAGAAGCAACAGCTGCTAATATTGCAGCCCTAACGGTAACAAGTACGATCGGAACAGATACAGCAATCGCTGCTCTTGTGACAGCAGTCAATGCCGCACAGCTTGCACTTGAGATACAAGCAGTTGAGATCTATTTGGCTGCTCTTGGTATCACAGGTCAGACAGATTCTGTATTAACAGCGATCAACGCCTTGAGTGGATACAGTGACACACTGACAGAGACTCAATTCGTAGCACTTTTACGAGGAACAACAGATGTCGCTCTTAACGCGATGGCAGATGAGCTTGATCCACCGGCTGCAACTATTGCAAGTACCTTTACTTGGACAGACCTAAGCCAAATCAACGGATTCTGGACAGAACACTACAACAATGCTCCTACGATAGGAAGAGGTACGGTTACTCTGAACAATGGGACTTTGACATGGCTTGACGAGGTTCTTGATCTTTCAACTGGATTATGGATCCCAGATATTAATGATGACTACACGCTCAATGTCTCCACGGGAACATGGGTGTTGGATTCAATGACAGAGACATATACGACTTCTGCAGATGGCTTGACACTGACTTTTATTGATGGTGAACAGGTTCAACTTTCGGCTTCACCTGTCACAGATCTGTCGGGACAAACATTGACTGTTGAACCCGAGACAGGACTTGATGTGACCTTTGAAGCGGGGGCAGAAAAATATAACCTTCTCTTTAAAGATGTAGAGCGTTATGAACTTGACTGGATGCCTACTGCATGGGATCCTATCAATCAAGTATCCCTAACTACGGGTTATACTACTATTGCAGAATATGCCGCTACGGGTGGGTGTGTATATTGGAAAGAGATTAATGCAACAGATGGTGTATGTGCACAATTTTCACTGTCAACTTCATTTACAGGCACAAGCGGGGACCTAGTCGTAATCGATTACGATCCTGTGACTTATGTGGCTGCTGAAACAGTAGTAGGTACATGGACAATAGCAAATCTTCCGGGTCAATCCGGGATTGAAACGATTTCAACGACGATTAGTGACCCGACTTTTCTTGAGGGTGATGAAGACTATAAATTCCTGACAGTTTTTAATGGTTCAGTCTGGATTGGATCACATAATCCTGCAGGTACGAGCTTTCAGCCGGACTCATGGGATGACTTTAATACAAACGATATTGGAGCAGCAAATATCAATGCTGCTATAGCAAACTTAATTACTGCGCTATAAGCGCGAGTATACAGATTAACATTTTCTGCGTGTAAGCGCAGAAAATACTATCTTTTCTATACTACTTTATATAACTCCGACCTCTCATTAGAAAACTCATTTTTTACCGAGATGCTACCTATCTACCAAAACTAAATAACTTCAAATCTACACAGTTGTTAAACCCTTATAAACAAAGGCTTCAAAGCTAAAAACTCACATCGGAGATATGACCATTAGGCATTATGTTAATCATCATTACCATACTTATCTTCTTCATTTAAGGACTTGTCTAAACCTACAACTTTCTACTTTAGTGATGGTAGTAAAGTGTATTTTGCTACACTTCTTACTACACAAACTACGCATAATGTGTAGCATATTGTTTGCTAAACTCTCTGCAAGTGACACTTATTCACTGGCAGTAAAGAGGTCAACCGTTCTTTCCCGCTATTTTCCATTCCTTGACGTCAATTTATTTAACTCTCATCACTGCTCTCTAGCAAGAACTCTAGCCCTACTGATTTTGATGCCTCTTGTAAGGACTGCATGCATATATAGACACTATGGTTTGCATTAAGCAAAGAGACCACCATAGTCTTACTCGTCTTGTCCTTTGTCACCAAAGAGGTCGTCTCTTGCAGTATATGACTGTTTTTTTCTTCCGCCTTAGCAAACTTTTCAAGACACTTCTCTTCAGACCAATTCTCTTCCATATAGTTCACAAATATCAGCATTGTATAGACTAAATTTTTACGGATCTCATTATAGATATGCACTATGTCTTGATTTTCACTATCACTGAAGTCGTCCAGATTATTTTTGATATCCTTTAAGATCTTTGCTGCGTAAACACTTTCTCGCACCGATCTTGATAATATATCAAGATATTCACTCTGTTTAGAATTAAGGTTTTGCTGAGTTAAAATATTCACAAAAGTCACTGTATTACTCTCTATCTCTTTAATCTTTTCATATGACTTGTAAAAATCAAACTCAATCCTATCTGTATTTTTTGATATAGAGTTTTTCACATTTCCGTCTTTATTAAAGACATCATTGGGTTTGATATTAGCAAGCAAGAGGACAAACTTAATCGTCTTTATAAAAAGGTTATTTGCCTCATCTCGCAGGGCTATTAAGGCCGTGTCCGGAGACTGGGGATCAACCTTATGTATGAACTTTGTTGGCTGTTTTGTATCGTGTACAAATATCTTCTCAAGATATTTTGCCATCAAAGGGATAAAAGGTATAAGCAAAACTACCCCTAGTACATTAAATATTGTATGAAAAAGAGCGAGGGCCATAATTGGATCATCTTTCAAGTTTAGCGTAGTCATCAAGAAGTAAGTCAAAAAAGGAAGCATCAGATATGCAATAAGTCCGGTAAACAGATTAAAAAGAAGATGAGCAACGGCGGCACGTTTTTTATCGGGAATGCCTCCAATCCCTCCCAATAGTGCCGTGATAGTCGTTCCGACATTTGTACCGATCACCATGGCCGCCGACTGATCAAAGCTTAATATCTGCGAGTATAGGGCACTTAAGGTAATAGCCGTAGCCGCTGAACTTGATTGTATCATTGCAGTCAATATAAAACCCAATCCCACAAATACGACAAGATGAAGCTGAGTATATTGGGAAAGATCTACATTGGCGGAAACAAATTCAATAGCCGTTTTCATAATATCTAAGCCGAAAAAGAGAAGACCGAAACCGATCATGGCCTGTGCAGTGGCGGCTAATTTTTTATGAGATTGACCCAAGATAAGGACAAATCCGCCCAAACCTATCAGAGGCAAGGCAAAGAGTTCAATCTTCACCTTAAAACCAAGAGTTGCGACAATCCACGCGGTAACTGTTGTCCCTACATTAGAGCCAAATATCACAGCTATACCCGCTGTAAGAGAGATCAAAGATGCACTTACAAAAGAGAGTGTCATCAAGGTCACAACTGTAGAACTTTGTAAAACAGCCGTTGCGCTCGCCCCTGTTAAGAGAGACTTAAAAGGTGTCGAAGTCGAATTTCTAATCCATCTTTTTAATTTAAAGCCAAGTGCTTCTTTGAGGGCATGTTCCATATAAAACATCCCAAATAAAAGCACTCCCAAGCCCGATAAGATCTCGATTATCATTCCTGTCATGATTTTATTATAGCATGCTTGACACCTAATGCTAAAATCTAACGTTCTCTTATAAAAAAAGATAAAGTTTGGATTGTTTTCGAGGAGATAAATAACTTAATGAAAAGAGAAAAAGATCATTGACTTAAAGAAGGAGAAAAGGCCTTTGTATTGACTTGAACACTCTGCCCGACCTTTAATGTCTTGGCTTCTTTTTCATCAAGAACGACCTCTACTATCTGCTGTCCTATAGAAACAACGCCTATGTAGATGACATCTGCTTTTATGATCTCAAGCAGTTCACCCTTAAGTGAGAACTTTTGACTTCCATGGGCTTTTAAAAAGAGTTCTTTTGCCGTTCCTTCCTGAGTGATCTTCCCCTGCTCCATCACAAAGACTCTGTTCGCCAGTCTGTATATCTCACTGGGCTCGTGGGAGACCATGACAGTAGTCGTTCCGAACTCCTTGTGAAGCCTTAAAATATCATCTTGAAGCTGTGTCCTCATCTTTGGGTCAAGTGCAGAGAGAGGTTCGTCCATCAGCAGTAGCTTAGGTCTGTTCATCAGCGCACGGCAAAGTGCTACACGTTGTTTCTGACCACCGCTGAGTGTTCCAGGAAGACGGTCTTTAAGTTCAGACAGATGTGTTAACCCAAGAAGGTGTTTGGCAAGTGCCTTCTCTTTTTTTACAAACAAGAGGTTCTGCTCTACACTCATATTGGGGAAAAGAGCATAGTCTTGGAAGACAAATCCTATACCACGCTTTTGAGGTACCAGGTTTGTTTTTTTATCCAGCCAGACCTCATCTCCCAAATGAATACTTCCACTCGCTTCTTCCAGTCCGGCCAATATTCGAAGCAATGTTGTCTTACCGCTTCCGCTTTGTCCGCTTAAGGCGACAAAGTCATGCTCCTTGATACAAAGCTTTACATCTAAGGCCATCTCGCCTGTACTGCCTTGAAGTGTCTTATAAATATTCAGCTCCAACATCAGGCAACTCCCAGTCTATGGTTGTGATGTCTGTTGAAGGTATATACGCCCAAGAGAACAATAAAACTCATCGCGATCATAATCGCAGAATAGACATGTGCGGTCGTATAGTCCAAGACCTCAACAAACTCATATATCGCTACAGAAGCGACCTTCGTCTCTCCGGGAATAGAACCGCCGACCATCAAGACCACTCCAAACTCTCCTACCGTATGTGCAAAGGTGACGATAATAGCCGTCAAAAGTGCCGGTTTAATGTTTGGAAGACCCACAAAAAGAAGCGTTTGAAACTTGTTTTTTCCCGCGATATATGAAGCCTCAAGCATGTTTTTATGAAGTGACTCCAGACCGCTTTGAAGAGGCTGGACCATAAAGGGAAAGGAGTAAAAACAAGAGGCTATCACCAGACCTGTAAAGTTAAAGACAAGTTTTATCCCGAAGGTCTCTTCAAAAAAAGCACCGATGGGAGAGTTGTATGAGAGTGCATATAAGATATAAAAGCCTAAGACAGAAGGCGGAAGAACGATTGGCAGAGAAGAGATGGCTTCTACAACAGGCTTGCACTTGCACTTAGTCTGCGAAAGCCACCAGGCAAGAGGCAAGGCAATAATAAAGAGAATAAGCGTCGTAAGGCCTGCCAGTTTAAACGATATCAAGAAGGGTTCAAAATCCAATGTGTCCCAGGTTATCACAGTATCTCCACTATAGAAAGATCACTTGCTTTAACAAGAGCGATTAGCTCATCTTGAGGCTTTAAATCCATACGAAGCACCGAGTTTTTTGTAATGATACTCTCGATGATGGTATCTGAGAAAGAGAGTTTTATACTGCTAAGAAGCTCACCATTGTTTATGCTTTCGATCCGTACCGGTATCTGATTTGAAATACTCAGCATTGTCTGTTTGTCTTTAGCCACAGAGACTGTTGTTGCTTTAATCCCTAGAAGAACTCTGGATCCAATCTCTAGTGACGGGTTTAGCTCTAAAGACATCATAACAAGTGATTCTCCCTGAGCATCAAAGCTTACAAGATTCACGCTATCAATACCTTCTATTTTAGTAACACATGCTTTTATAGTATTCATTAGAATGTATATCCGTATCTTTGCAAGATTCTTTTACCCTTGGGACTTAGTATAAAGTCATAAAAAGCCTGATATTCTATCTTGCCCTCTGCATATTTTAAGAGGACTATTCCCTGTCTTATTGACGTATATAAACTTTCATCTACACTCATCCAATTCACATTTTCTTTATACTGTTTCATTTTTGAGCTGTATAGTGAAGACTTAGAGATCAGACCAATGTCAGCCGCCGTAACAGCATAAGCAACTGTTTGTGAGATAGACTCTGCAAATACAAATTTATCTTTGACCTGCTCATATATCTTGGCATTTTTCATAGCTTCTATCGAAGCTTTTCCATAAGGAGCAGTCATTGGATTGGCAATAGCAATTTTTCGAATGTTTTTGTTTTTCAGAAATTGCATGCCCGCAGAGAAGTCTTGCTCTTTGGCACTTAAGTACGCCAAGCCGCCCCTCGCATATACAATAGGTGTTGTTATAGCGATCTTATCATCAAATAGTGTTTGGGGATATTTCATATCAGCTGACATAAAAAGACCATAAGGAGCACCATTTTTTATCTGAGCCGCTAATTTTCCGCTGCTGCCGAGTATCACTATTACTTGAATATCAGGGTTTGTCTGCATAAACTCTGCTTTTAGCTCTTCAATAGCATAGCTGACATTCGCTGCTACAGAAATATTGATCTTGCCCGCGAACACAAGTGATGACATTAATAAAAAACCTACCATCACTTTAAACATCTATCTGTCCTTGCCTGTTTGTCTCAATCTGCATGCATGTCTCGTTCCAATTAGCGTAGTATACCAAAGTATATAACGGATTTGCAAATGCTTAAATGTTCAGTAAGGATGAATTTTAAAAAAAATCTAGTCTTGTCTTATGACTAAAATACTTAATGAAAATTTAATCTCAGAATTAGTCCAAGTGTAGTTTACGTACAAATAAAGATCAACAAGGAA
>CBFDAB010000037.1:0-17495 GCA_965602745.1 uncultured Campylobacterales bacterium | reverse complement strand
GCTTACGGAACAGGCACAAAAGAGTACATCGTCTTTACTGATCCGGAATGTCCCTATTGTGTGAAGTTTGAAAAGATGTGGCCCAGTCTTGAGAAAAAAGTTAAACTTTATATCTATTTCATGCCCCTGTCAAATCACAGAAATGCAACTCAAATGTCCTACCATATCATGAAACAAAAAGGTCAAAAAGCCAAGGCAAAAGCTATCTTGGATATGGCAGACGGAGACAGAAGTTTTGAAAAGCTGACGATGAACCAGCAGATACATGAACTCTTTGGAAAAAAGATAGCACAGAATCAAAGCCTTGCCAATGAGTTTGGTGCACGCGGAACACCGGCTGTCTTTGATACTAAGGGCACCTCTGTCAACTGGACAAGCTTAGGAAAATAGACGAGGTATATACAAGCTATAAACCTCTGCTTTAAAATACCCGTAAAGTAAGATATACTTATATATCAAGCTAGGCTAAGATGAAAAAAATCTTTTTACAAAGAGAGGGGATGACATGTCAGATAAAGATTCAGAACCAGACTATATGTCATGGACCAATGAGCGTTCAATCTCATCCTTAGACACTTCAGAATCAGACCTTAGTGATATTCGTAAGCAAATGATTAAATTCGCCTTATCGCACTCTATTCATGATATACGAACATACGCCGGTTATAAGGGAGATCTGATAGTTGAGATCACTGCCTCAAGATTAGAGACTATAACTCTGTTGAAATCTTATGCCAATTCTATAGGGATGCAGACCGTTATTAAAGAAAAACACAGCATACGTGTTCATGAGATCTACTGTATCACACCCGACCCGCAGATATACAAACTCAAAGAACCGATTTAGGCTCTCCTTTTTTTCTACGAGGGCTTATATCAGGCGCTTTTTTTTCAAGTAACGAGTCGTTCCCGTAATACCAAGAACCAAGAGTAAAACTGCCGCAATATCATTTATCCACACCCACCATGAACTAAAGAATGTCCCATCATGTAAGGCAAGAAGAAATGAGTATAGACTCGCACTTTGCATCTGAGGCAGTTGCATCTTACTTTTATGAGATAAGAATTCTGCCTTCTCTTCTAAAAAATTGATGTCCTTAAACATATGCGGTGTTTTAGGAAGCATCTTCCATTTTTCATTTTTCAAGATTCTGTTTGGTGCGCCCATACCGCTTACATACAAGGTCTCATCAAGATGCTTCATCTTATAGGCAAAACCCTTGCTCACCATCTTCCAAGACTGCAGGTCTGTACTCTCATAAACACCATAACGGTTTCCAATCCTGTACGATTTTGCATCAAGATCAACAGACCAGATATCTTCTTTCAAGGTCCCGTACACCGGCGGCAAAACAGCATGGGGAATTGTGACTGATTTCATAAACGAACCCAAAAGCTTTGGATGATCTAAAAACACTCCCGTTATCAAAAGAATAATAAAGGGAAAGACAGCTGCTATAACAAAGACATTGGCATGCAGTCTGATAAGCTTACGCGACACATGCGCCTTTTTCTTTCTAGAGATAAGATACCATATCGCATATCCGCTGATCGTTAAAAAGACCAGAACAAGAGAAGCATAATCATTAATAAGCAAAGAAGTCATACCGTCAAAAAGTCCGCGTCCGTAATGAAGATCTCTTACAAAACGGCTCAGAGAGATATCTTTTTTCAGTTCATCTTCCGAAATCAAGACTTCAGTCTGGGTCAGGACCTTTCCACTCTTTGCATCCAACAATGTTAACCATTTTTTATCCAGTGAGACAAGCAGCTTATCATCATAAACCGAAAGCGCATTAATAAACTCACCCTCTAGAGCAAAGGCCTTCCATACTTTATCTTCTAAGACATATACCCCGTCATCCGTTGCAGCGTAGAGTTTTTGTCCGTCTGAACGAAGTGCAAGGCACTGCTTATCCAGTGTTTTAACAAATCCTGTTTCCGTCTTTTCAAAGACCCCTCTTCTGCTTCCTACGACAATATTTTCTGGATCTTTAGGGTTTACCCAATATGCTTCAACAAGTTTTTTCTCATGAACAAATACAGATTTAGGAAGATTTTCAAAAGAGATCTTATACATAAATGACCAGTTTTTATGGTCAAGAAAGAAACCTGTAAAGGCAAGGATTAGAAGAAGGACTCCGGCCATAAGACCGGAGTATTTATGTATCTTAAAGAGTTTTACCATCTATATTCAAGTCCTGCGAAGAATTGACGGGGATCGCCCGGTGTATAGCTGCTTCTTCCATAATTAAGAGTAGCAGCTGTCGCATAGCGTTTATCTGTTATGTTAGAGACTTTTCCAAAGACAGAAAGTGCATCAGAATAACGGTAGTCTGCCTTAAAGTGTCCAATACTGTAACCATTGTATTCTGCTGTGTTGGCATTATCCATCCAGTACGAACCTACATACTGCCATTCACCCATCACTGACAGACCGCTGACATATGAAGGTTTGTAAATCAAACGAGCATTCGCTGTCGTGTTTGGTGCTTCGGCTTGCTCATTGTCTTTGAATTTTGAATCATTCTTAAATTGATGTTTCGAGTAAGAATAGGCTGCTTTTGCGCCAAGTTCTTCAGTCATTTGGGCAAAAGCAGTCACTTCAACACCCTTATGTATGGTCGTTCCGCCATTTGCATAATAATCTACACCCGGAACAGTATATTTAGTAATAGTATCATCGATTGTCATATAATAACCTGCGATCTCAACATAACTTTTGTCAAACTCTTTTTTAACACCGATCTCATAAGTATTAGAAGTCTCTGAATCAATATTAATATTTGATGCTGTTGCCTTTCGTGAATACAGACGCGTTGCCTGCGGAACGCGGAAACCGTTAGCATAACGAGCATATACATTCAAGTCTTCTTGAGGCTTATAGCTTAAGGCAAGTTTTGGACTTAAATGATTAAATGAATCTTTCCTATCGGCAGCACGGTAATAAATACCTGAAGCATCAGTTGAATTATCTGCTAGATTGTTTGTGTAATCAAAACTGTTGTAATCATAACGCAGACCTGCACTAAGTACTACCTGTTTACCCAACTTTACATCTGTATGCAAGTAAGGGGCAAGAGCAAGGTAATTAACATCGTAATTAAAAATCGGACCTGTTGTGTACGTCGCACCGCCAAAGCCAGATATTGTTATATCAAAGTCTTGATCATATTCCAAACCAGATTTTGTATATTCAGCATCAAGACCAAATATTAAACGTCCCCAAGATTTTTCAAGGCTATTCTTCTGTAAAAGGCCAAATGATTTTTGCGCACTGTCACTACTTGGCAAGTTCTTCTCCCAAGTCGCCGTATATCTGTTGCGGTTATAGCGAATATATGGAGTTGTCGTGATCTCTAAATCATCAAAAGAGTAGTTGCTCCACTCTGCACTTAAGCGGGAGTAATCAAACTTGCGTCCAACATCTGTTTTTGAAAGAGCATCATGATACCCTGTACCAGGTGCATCATCTGTAGCTGCAGTGTTTCCATTTTCTATATTTGCATAATCTGAAAAACTATCAGCCTGCTCTGAATCCGTCTTACTTCCCGTAAAGATAAACTTAAAGTCATTTTCATCATTTAGCATATAGTCATAACGGAAATTTCCCTCAAAACGGTCATATTCTGACTCTTGACGCCATCCGCTGCTTTTTGAATAACCGACATTGGCACGGTAAGCATTCTTCTCATCCAAGGTATCGCTGGACGCAACGTTTCCAGATACGTATCCGTAACTTCCGCCTTTTAGACGAACACTACTTTCACGCTCTTCAGAAGGGTCTTTCGCCGATTTCACATTAACAACCGCAGCAACCGCATCTGACCCGTAAAGAGCTGTTCCAGCACCCTTTAAAACTTCCACAGAGGATGCTGATTCAAAGGCAGTATATGCCAAACCGTTGTGGTTAAAAAATCCTGAAGACTGTACAGGAATATCATCTTGTAAAAATAGGTAGTATGATCCTGTTGTTGAAGGCATACGAATAGATGTTTTATGCCCTATTACCGAAGTCGTCTGTTCAATACGAACACCTGCCATTGAATTCAAAAGATCTTTTTGAAAGATGACTTGGTCAAGCTTGACCTCTTTTTCTTCTTTTGTTGAAATACTTAAAGGCTGATCAATGACCTTTTCTTCCGACTTTGTTCCTGTTACACTCACCGCTTCAAGGTTTATAACCTCAGCAAAACTACTTGTAACACATATTGCAGTTATTAAACTTATCTTAATTACATTCATTAATAAATCCTATAAAAATATATGGAAGTTTAGGAAAACTTTGTTACAAAAATGTTAATTATAAAATATTATCTTTTACATAAGCGGATTGACTTTTTAATCTTCTTTAATATATACTTCCGAAATTGATTCAAGGGACAGAGATTGAGAACACCTAAGGGCTTTGCTAAGAACTACTTTTCACTCTCAGCAATATGTGCCTATTCTTCTGCCTCTATTTTGCATGCCCAGTGCAGTGCATATACTCAAACATCTCGTAATATCTCATTTGAGGTCTTAGATGATGAGGATGATCCCCTTGAAGAACTCGAACTGCTTATATGCAGCTCCCCAAGACCAAAGAGCTCATCATGTCACTGTAACTGCTATTTCAAAAGACTTCTCTACATACTCACGCAATTTTTTAAATTCCATCCCCAAACCTTTTTTATCTACCAAAAAACACGATCGGGAATCTCTCCTCCATTATTATTTTCCACTTCAACCTATTAAAAATAAAAATTTAGGAAAACAGATGACAAAAACAATCACGCTATCACTACTAAGCAGCCTGCTTTTAAGCAACGCATATGCCGCAGCTATTGAACTCGATGAAGTTACAGTAGAAGCAGCTAACAGAACAGAACAAAACATCAAAGACTTAACTGAATCAGTAACCATCATTTCGGCTCAGGATATTGCTGAATCAAAGGTAACAACACTTTCTCAAGCGCTAAACCGTCTGGGCAATATAGCTATGACTAACAATGGAGGAATGGGAAAGACTACTAGCTTGTTTGTAAGAGGTATGGACTCTGGACGCACTCTGCTTTTAGTTGATGGTATTCGATACAACAATGTTACAAGTGCTAGCGGCGGTGCTCAATATCAGAATATCCTATTAGATGATGTTGAGAGAATAGAGATCATCAAAGGAGCACAATCAGGTGTTTGGGGTGCTGATGCGTCTGCTGGTGTGATCAATGTCATCACAAAATCGGCATCAAAAGGCACACATGTCTCTGCAAATCTTGAAGCAGGCTCTTTTAACACCCAACAGGGAAGTGTTCAACTTTCACACAAAACCGATTCATTTGACATCGTCGCCGGTGTTTCTCGAATCAAAACAGATGGATTTTCTGCTGCAGAACCAAAGAAGGGAGACCTTAATTATGGAAAAAGAGGTGATGAGTTAGGTTGGGATGATGATGGATATACGAATAATACATACAATATCAAAGCGGGCTATAATCTCACGGATGAAGATAGAATCGAAGCAACTTATAAACGTATAAATGCCTTCGTTGAATTTGATGCGGGTGCTGGAACTGATGCCGGTAACTATCCTGTTAACACATGGTCAGGACTTCCTTATTTTGAAGAGAGTGATGACCGTTTTTATAGTGCTGCATTCAAACATAAAGATAAAGTGAATGACCTAGCATTACAATATAACTACTCATATTTCAACCGAAAAGTGAGTGACTTCAAAGGTAATATAGAAGATATATCTTTGCAGGACCGTATCAACTATATGGAAGATTCATTTTTACGCATAGGTGGAAGTTTTCAAGCTTATGAATTTGACTCTGCCAAGAGCAAGTATAATGCAAAGTCTGCTTATGCTACAAATTACAATAAATTCCTTATATTTGACAATCTCGGTAAAACTATATTTACACAGTCTCTTAGATATGATGAGTATAGTGCCTTTAATAATAAGACAACGGGTAAAGTTGGTCTCAAGCAATTCATTTTTAAAAATGACATTTACATCAGTTCAAACTATGGTACAGCCTATAATATACCAACACTTTTTCAACTATTCGATAGTGTTTATGGCAATCCTGACTTGATTCCGGAGACAACAAAAACAACAGACTTTACGATAGGAAACGATAAGCTTACACTTACTTATTTTTATAATGAGATTAAAGATATGATTGACTGGAACAGTGGCTACAACAACCTTTCTGGAACATCACGTTTAAAAGGTGCTGAAGTAGGCTATAAGGACGACTTTTTTGATGTCTTAACCCTTAATTTTAACTATACCTACCTAGATGCCAAAGACTCCTCTGGAAAGGAACTTGCCAGACGTCCAAAGCATCAAGTTGACGGAAATGTCGTTTATTATGTGACAGAAGATCTAAACATCGGTCTAAACGGCCAATATATCGGTACCCGACATGATGGTAGTGCTCAAACAGGAAAATATACTCTCTTTAATACCGTTGTGAACTATGTCATCAATGATAATTTCAATTTATATGGAAAAATTGACAATATTACTGATAAATATTATCAGGTCGTTAATGGATATGCAACAGCTGAGCGTTCATTTTATGCCGGCTTAAACGCTAAGTTTTAAGAGCCTTTTGATATACTAAACAATGCAAATAATATCACCTGAAAACTCACCTTTTAAAGATAAACAAGCCGACTTTTTACTGGCAGCTTGTGTCACTCACACCTGCGAGATACCCCAGCTTACACAGGCGGGTATTCCGGGTAAGATACCGCTGACACCGACACTTGATGCCGAGTTTATCTCTACGGGGAAAGTCTTTTCTTTAGGGGATATTGCCGAAACGCCAAAGGGTGTTCCTACTCCTGCTCTTATTACAAGAGCCGTGCAGGAACTTTCACCTTTTACAGACCTACAAATCCTTAACCTTGGACTGATGGAAGTACCGCAGCAGTGTAAGCTTATCGATTTAGGCATCTCACCTACTCCAAGTATCACCGACGAAAAACCCTTTGATGCCAAGGCCATCTTTGAGAAGGGTTTTGAGTTTGGAAAGAGCTATCAACTAAGAGGTGATTATCTCATACTAGGAGAAAGCACACCTTCAGGGACAACAACGGCCCAAGCATCGATCACCGCTTTGGGTTATGAGACAAAGGGGCTCTTTGCCTCTTCTTTTAAGGATGCTCCCCGCAGCATTAAAGAAGAGACTATCTCTAAGTCACTTTCAAAACTTCATTCAAACATGGGTCTATTTGAAAAGCTGGGACATACCGCAGACAATATGCTCCTTTTCACTGCCGGTTTTATCCTCTCCGCCTCACGCCGTTTTAATCTAGTCTTGGCTGGGGGAACCCAGATGGCCGCGGCTCTTTTGATCGCAAATAAAATTGCAAGCAGACAAGCTATACACCATGACCACAGACATATCCATCTGTGTACGACAAAATGGATAGCTGAAGATAAAAATTCAGATATAAGAGTTCTTCTTGATCAGCTTGATTTTAGGCTCAAGTCTTATTATGCCGACTTCTCTTTTTCAGATGCTTCTCACCCCGCTTTGAAGCTTTATGATGAGGGAGAGGCAAAAGAGGGTGTGGGTGCAGGTGCGGCTATAGCTTATGCTTATGCTCATGGAATCTCACAAGAAGAACTGAGTAAAAAGATCGAAAGCTTTCTTCAATGAAGGCACTATTTATCGGTGGAATTAAAAGCGGAAAGTCACTTCAGGCAGAGAATTTTTCATTAAAACACTCAAAACTCCTCCCTATTTATCTAGCCACGACTGAGTTTATTGATGCTGAGATGAAAGAGAGAATAGAAAAGCATAAACTCCAAAGAAGTGAAAACTTTTTAACACTTGAAGAGCCACTTAATCTTCTTGAAGCTGTCCGTCCTATCAAGACTCTGGTCTTAATCGAGTGTATTTCAATGTGGATAAATAATATGCTCCATCATGGCTTTACATATGAAGATATTCAAGATCACCTTCAAAAGGTTTTAGCCCTTCCTCAAGATATCGTATTTGTCCAAAATGATGTCGGTGCAGGTATTATCCCTGATAATGCCTTAGCAAGAAAGTATGTCGATATTTCCGGTAAGGTCTCTCAACTGCTTGGACAAAACTGCAATAATGTTTTTCATGTTATTGCAGGAATAAGCACAAAGATAAAATAATGTCTAATATACTAGCAGGTTTTTCCCTTTCCATATCAATGCTCACAACTATTCCATTTTTCAAAGTCCATAACTTTTTTAAAGGAATTAATGGTTATGCCGTAATGTTTTACCCCCTTGTCGGATTTATATTAGGCTCTATTCTTTTTCTTTTTAACTACCTTCTTGAACCTTACATCCCTGCTACTCATCTAAATATCCTTATCTTTTCTCTTTGGGTCTTATTAACCGGGGCACTTCATCTTGATGGCCTATCTGACGCGGTAGATGCTCTTTTTGTTCCCAAAGAGAGAGCTTCAGAAGTGATGAAAGACCCCCATGTAGGAGCTATGGGAATGACCTTTACCGGGGTCTTTCTTATTTTAAAGGCTTCTGTACTTTGGCATCTTGAAGACATGTGGGCACTTCCTCTAATCTTGATGCTCGCACGTTTCAATACCGTCTTGGCTATCTACTTTTTTCCTTATATCCGAGAAAATGGGATGAGTACCCTGGCCAAAGAGGAGTTCACTAGAACTCAGCTTATTATCTCTTCTACTGCCCTTGGGATCACGGCCTTTTTCTTTCCCTCAGGGCTTCTTCTTTTAGCCCTGTCTTTGTTGAGTCTATTTCTTTTTAAGATCTGGTTTACTAAACGTTTTGGCGGGTTTAGCGGTGATCTTTACGGCTTTATGATTGAAGGTACTGAACTTATCTTACTTCATTGTGTCCTGATAATGAGTTTGACATGATCATCACCTTGATCCGACATACAGAAGTCGATGAAAAATATCACGGATGCTATAACGGGCATATTGATATCGGACTTTCTGCTAAGGGAAAAGAGCAGGCCAAAGGGCTTTCTCAACACTTTAAAGAGAAGACTTTCAGTTCTGTCTTCTGCTCAGACCTGAAACGATGCAGACAGACACTTGAAGCCTTTGATTTGGAAGTCAGACCTGTCTATACCCAGGCCCTGAGAGAGAAATCATGGGGAAGACATGAGGGGATGAGTTTTGATGATATCATTAAAAGTGAAGACTTTGAATATGAAGAGTTTGAGAAGTGGATAAAAGCCCTTGACGGAGAAGAGTATTCAGCCTATATACAAAGAATCGAGAACTTCTTCAAAGGCTTTTTGGCAGCTAATCCTTATGAGAATGTCTTAGTAGTTACACATGCCGGTGTGATACGCGTACTGATGCATATCCTTCAAGAGATATCTTTAGAAGAGGCTTTTTCAAAAAGTTTTGCATACGGAAACTACATCACCTTAGACAGTGATACATGGACCTTCGGGGAGACACAATGCGTATAATATTTTTACTACTGTTTCTTCTTTCCATTAAAGAAGCTTTTGCCCAGGAGAGAATCATCACCCTGGCTCCATCTCTTAGTGAGATAGTATTTGCCTTGGGAAAAGGAGATGAACTAGTGGGGGTAAGTGAGTTCTCAATATGGCCCAAAGAGGTCAAAAATATCACAAAGGTCGGGGGTTATTCTAACCCCTCTCTTGAGAGAATACTTTCATTAAATCCGACTCTAGTCATTGGACAGGGAAAATATTCGCATACTATTAATCAGATAAAGCAACTGGGTGTCAAGACCCTAAGTCTTGAGATGAAGAGCATAAAAAATATCAAAGATGCTATACGTAAAATTTCTAATGAACTAAAAAGTGATCCAGCCCCCCTTATAGACCCTATAGACAAGGCTATTGAGAAGATAAAAAATGCAAAAAACGCTAAAGATTATATACAAGGGCAAAGGGTCTTGATAATTTACGGCCTCTCACTCGATATGAACCGTGGGATGTATATTGCAGGACATAATATATTTTATGAAGATATTATCAACCTCAGCGGAGCAAAAAATGCTTTTAGGGGGGAGATATTGTCACAGCCTGTAATCCATTATGAGGGGCTTTTAGATCTTAATCCTGATATTGTCATCCTTATACATCAAGAAGGAACAGACGGTAAAATAGATCAGCAAAGAGCAAAAGAACTTTGGTACAATATCCCTATTAATGCATCAAAAAACAAAAAGATATATATCATGCAAAAGACCTACCTTTCTATCCCTTCTCATCGAGTCGCACAGAGTATTAAAGATATTTCAGAGATTATTATAAAATGATACTTTCAAAGCTTTGTCTTTCATATGATGACACAAATATTTTAGATGATATTCATCTAAACAGCGACGCACATATCTCCATACTAGGTGCAAACGGAAGTGGAAAAAGTACCCTAGCAAAAGCCCTTTGCGGCCTTCTTCCTTATGAGGGAAGTATCCTTATTGATGGACTTGAGCTAAGGGGTATGGAAGCCAAGCAAAGAGCAAAGAAGATTGCTTATATCCCCTCCAAGATGCAGAGTTTTGAGCAGTTTACCTCTGTTGAGGAGTTTGTTTTATTAGGACGTTATCCTTACAAAAACAGCTATAAAGACTACTCTAGCAATGATAAGCAACATGTCAGAGATATACTTCAAGAGTTGCATATCACAGATCTAAAAAAATATAATCTAGATGCACTAAGCTCAGGACAACAGCAGCTTGTACTCATTGCTCAAGCCTTAGTCCAGGAGAGCGAGTACATCATCTTTGATGAGCCAACTTCTAATCTTGATCCTAAAAACACCCAGCTCTTTTTGCAAGAGTTTAAAAAACTTCGCCAAAAACATACCACTATACTTATCACCCATGATATACAGCTGGCTTCTCATCTCAATGACCCCGTCCTCTTTATCAAAGATGCTAAGACAAAGTTTTATAAAAATGGTTTTTTTGAGAAAGATTTTTTGAGTTCGGCCTATGATGTACGCTTTAAAAATGAGAATGGTCTCATAGGGATAGACTATGTCTAAGTACTTTTTATGGTCAATTCTTCTTCTTTTAGCCCTATTCTCACCCTTCATCGGAGTCGCGAGTCTTGATCTAAACACTATATTAGAGACCAGTTCCCTCTCTCATCGTATCTTTTTTGACCTACGCCTGCCTCGCATACTTTTGGCTTTTATGGCAGGAGGAAGCCTGGCTCTTGCCGGCTTGCTTTTTCAGACACTTTTTCGAAATTCCTTGATGACCCCTTTTACCTTGGGTGTCTCGGGTGGTGCTGTTTTAGGTGCGGGCATAGCTATTAAACTGGGCTTAGACATCACTCTGGGTATCTCGGCCATCTCTCTCTTTGGATTTGGCGGAGCACTCTTTACCATTGTCCTTCTTATCATACTCTCACGATATCTGCTTAAGGCACGTCAAGAGTCACTATTACTATTGGGCATTGCTCTCTCATTCTTTTACTCTTCTGCACTGATGGTCATCTTTTATTTAAGCTCTTTTACCGAGACAGCGACTATTATGCGCTTCACTATGGGAAGTCTTTCTATAGTGGGATATACAAATGTTATTATCATATCTATAGCTTCCATCTCGCTTCTTCTTCTGCTTTGGCTTAAACGCTTCGAATTACAACTTCTTGCCCTATCAGAGGAGCAAGCTTCACTTAAAGGTATCAACACCCAAAGACTGAGCTATTTTTTACTTCTTGTCACCTCCATTATCATCGGTATCTTAGTCAGTCTAACCGGGCCTATAGGTTTTGTCGGCCTAATCATCCCCCATATGATACGCCGTCTTTATCAAAAGTCCCTAGTATCTCTTATACTGCCTGTATTTTTACTCGGGGGTCTCTTTCTTCTAGCCTGTGATACGATAGCGCGATTTTTATCTACTAGCAGTGAGATCCCTATCGGTGTTATCACCGCTCTTATAGGTGGACCTTTTTTCATCTATCTCATTATCTCTAAACAAAGGTAGACAATGTCTTATATTTCGTGGTTCCAAGAACATGGTAAAAAACATAAGGAGATAGTAGATAAACTACTCTCTCAAGGATTTGATCAAGAAATGATCATAGATTATTTTGATTTTGATTCAATGGTGAAAAACGAGGCTGATTTTTGTCCCCTATATGCTGAAAATAAGAAATGCCATGATATGAAAAGCTTAAATTGCTATCTCTGTTCATGCCCGAATTTTCGTTTTGATGATAAGGGTTTTGACAAGATAGATGAGAAACTACGCTACAGTTTTTGTGATATTGATTCCAAAGACGGGCGTATCGGTATATATGGAGATAAGATCCATCAAGACTGCTCAAAATGCGGTGTGCCACATCATAGAGCTTATGTCCAAAAATATTTTGACCTTGACTGGTTTAAGATTATGAAGGCCTGTCCTCTTGGGGATTAAGACAGAACTTTCTTTATCTCAGGCGAAAGAACTCTTTTCACAGATAGATATTATATCCCTTCACCCCACCCATCACGGGGTTTTTGATACCACCTATATTCTCAAAACCGACTCTAATAGATATATACTCAAAAGGTACGAACGCGCAGATCAAAAACAGATAAACGATGAGGCAAGGCTTTTAGAGCATCTGCAAAAGAGCGGATTAAATGTTCCTACAGTGCTTTATTCCTCAAAGAAATGGCATCTCTTCACATATATAGAGGGTAAGATACCCCGTATAACTAGCCTTCAAAACCTTCAATCTTTAGGACAGTTCTTAGGAAAGATGCATCTGCATACGCATAAAAAAAAGGCAAACTTTACACCTTTCAAGAAGAACTCTTTCAAAGAAGATATAAAAAAGATACGCTTGAATCATCCTCTTCATGCGAAACAGTTTGAAGAGCTTTTAAATTTTAATGATAAGCATGACGGGCTTATTCATGGTGACCTTTTTCCTGACAATGCAAAACTTGATAAGAATAGACTAGGCGTGTTTGACTTTATAGAAGCAGGCAATGGAAGCTTTCACTTTGATGCGGGCATCACCTCTATGAGTTGGATAGCAAAAGAGAAACAGATCAGTAAGATAAGATTAGAGATATTTTTAAAGGCCTATAATCAATATGCCCCTTATAAACTCACCCTTGATGAGTTATTGATGCAGATGCAATATGCTGCACTCGCTTATGCCCTGCAAAGGTGGCTCAATGATGGGCATAATCTAGATCACAAACAGATGCTAAAGGCCTACTCTAAAATAAAATTCTTTAGAAAAAACATCTCAAAGAGAGCCATGTAATAAAAATAGATATTAAGATAAATATATCTATTTTACTGCGCAGCTGAAGGGCATTAAGAAGGTCTTCTTTTTCTATCTCTTCTTTACCCTCTCCAAAATAAGCCTTATGCTCAACCTTACCAAAATAAGATGTCGGGCCTCCCAATCTTATACCTATTGCCAAGGCCATAGCCGTGATGGGATGACCTGCATTAGGGCTGGAATGTTTTTTTCCATCCTTATAAAACTTAAAAAGATCTCTTGGTCTTTTTAAAAGCATGATCATCATAGCCGTAAGTCTTGAGGGAATAAGATTGACAAGATCATCCAAGATGGCAGAAACCTTTCCAAACTTCTCATACCTCTCATTTCTATATCCCACCATAGAGTCTAAGGTGTTAATGGATTTATAGATAATAATCCCCGGTAAGCCAAAAAGAAGAAGATAAAATAGGGGGGCTATGACGCCATCGCTCAGGTTTTCCGAATAGGTCTCAATACCTGCCTTATAAACCTCGCTGTCACTCAGCTCTTTCGTATCTCTGCTGACTAACATTGAAAGTTTCTGCCTTGGATCCTGAGTAGATAGAAGTTCATATACAGCGTCATAAAGCATCTTATGAGCTAAGAACATAGAGGTAAAAAGTGCCGTAAATATTAACTCAAGATACCAAACAAGATGAGAAAAAGTCCAAACTATCAAAAAAGAGAAGAACCCGCTTAGACTAAGAATAAAAAGAGTGAGTAAGAGTCCGCGAAAAACAGTGTTTTTATAAAGTTTTTTTTCAAACCAAGAGATGGCCTCACCTATAAAGATGACGGGGTGCTTAATAAAACTAAACTCACCAAAAAGTCTATCAAGAAGATAGGCAAAAAAAGAGATAAGAAGATTAGTCAAGCAGAGCTTCTAACAGTCTATCCATATCCATATTTTCTTCCACATGAGAAGCAAAGGCGGAAACACTTTTCTCCTTATATTCCTGAAAGTCAAATCCCTTATACTCAGAATTCACCTCAGAAAAAAGCCTTTGTCGAAATTCATTATTGTCAAAGAGCCCATGTACAAAGGTGCCGTAAAACTTCTCTTGGTGAAAACTAAGAGGCTCTGCCATCCCGTTATGAATCTCATAACCTTCTATATTTGCACCGAAGATAGGATAGATCTGTTTTTTCACAAGCTTCTCTTTTTCAAAACTGACATCTCCTTTTAGCAGAGCCAGACCTTCGACCTTAGTCGGTTCATCTTCCTCAATCTCATGCATATCTATAATCTTTTCAAACATCATCTGATACCCTCCGCAAATCGCTACGACCATCTTATCTGTCTCTTTCAAGAATGAGGCGAAGCCTTGTTCGTTCAGCCACTGAAGATCGTGTATTGTTCGTTTAGTCCCGGGAAGGATGATAACATCACAGCTTTGTGCTTCATGAAGACTTTTAATAAATCTAAGATCGATCTCTTCATCCGCAACAAGAGGTTCAAAGTCGGTAAAATTGCTGATATGGGGGAAATGGATCACACCGACTTTTATAATGCTTTTACCCACATCCTGGGTGTAGTTCACAAGGGATTGGGAGTCTTCAAAACCGAGGTTAAAACTTCTATATGGGATCACACCTAGAACGGGGATATTAAACCTTTTTTCTATGATCTCAACACCCTCATCAAAAAGGCTCATATCGCCTCTAAACTTGTTTACAAGGACACCGACCACGTTCTCCCTTAACTCATAAGGAAGAAGGTTGTACACCCCCCATATGGATGCAAAGACCCCTCCTCTTTCTATATCTGCAACGAGCACGATCTTTGTCTTAAACTCTGTGGCTATATAGATATTACTAAGATCTCTTTGCATCAGGTTAAGCTCAACAGGACTTCCGGCCCCCTCTGCCACGATACATTCAAAATCTTTTCTTAAGCGAAGAAAAGACTCTTTTACAATCGGTTTAAGCTTATGAATATCATCATAATAATCTTTTACGCTCTTCACTCCCTGACTCTTCCCGTTTATGATAAGAGAAGAGCTTTTTCCTTTTCCTGATTTAAGAAGTACGGGGTTCATATCGGCAGTAGTAGGCAGATTAATAGACTCAGCTGCAAAGTATTGGGCTTGGGCTATTTCACCCCCGCTGTCACAGACTCTGGAGTTGTTGGAGACATTTTGTGCCTTAAAGGGAGCCACCTTTATTCCTCTATGATGCAGAAGATAGGTCAAGGCAAAAGAGATGGTTGATTTTCCAGCATCAGAGCTGGTTCCGAATATACTAAGAGAGTGCATTTAAAGCCTTTTTTAATGCCTTTGCAGAGATTTTGTCTTTTACTGCAAAACGTAGATGCTGTTTATCAAAAAAGTCAAAATTTTCACACTGACGTACCAATATTTTTTTGTCTAAGAGTTTTGAATATATTGTTTTTGCTTCTTGTGATCTTACTAAGAAGAAGTTTGAATCACTTGGGTATATCTTGGAAAAAAGTTTACTATTGTGAAGTATCTCAAAAAGATACTTTTTCTGTTTTTGGTGCTTATTTTGCGACTTTTTCACAAAAAGCCTATCTTTAAGACGCTGAGTTAAGAACTCTACATCAAAAGAGGAGAGGTTCCACCTGGGAGTGAAGAGTTTTTTGATGTTTTCCTCTCTAGAAAAAACAGCCCCTATTCTCACCCCGGCACAGGCGTTAAACTTTGTAAAAGAGTGGATGATATAAAGCTTCTTATACTCTTTAAGTTTTGATCTTTGTGAGGGAAGGTCTTCAAATTCTAAAAAGGACTCATCTAGGACAACAGTACACTTGCGCTTTTTCCAGATCTTAAAGAGGGCCTCTAAGTCATAAAACTTCCCATCAGGTGTAGAAGGATTGACAAAAACGACTATAGATCTTTTCTTTGGCTTTTTATACAACTCTTCAAATCGATTGATCTTAAAAATCTTCTTTGATGTCTCTTTGGCAGCTTCTTCATACTCGCTGTAAAGAGGGGCATAAAGAGTGACATCCTTAGACTTCAAGTCCCTAAACAGTTCAAAGATCGCACTTGTCGCCCCATTAAAAAGGGCCATCTCTTTGTGTGAAATAGAATATTTTTTTGAAATCACTTTTTTTAAACCCGAATATGAGTTATCAGCATATTTAAGGATCATCTCATCTGTCTGCTTGATCTTTGAAAGGGGGTGATAGATGTTGATATTAGAGGAGAAATCGATTATCTCTTTGGGCTGACAGCTGAGTTTGTTTGAGATCTTGTAGATGTTTCCGCCATGTTTCATTGTATAAACTTCTTCTAATATTTTAAGGGATTATTCCATAACTTGTCTGCATTGCGGGTTAGACCAAGGAAAGGAAGGCCAAATCTCTATAAGTATTGGCTCATCTTCTTTCTTTAGCAATTTTTAGGGGTTTTACTTTTTACTTCTTCTGCTATAGCTTCGACTTCAGAAGTGGGGGAAGTCCTTTCTATCTTTGCTTAAAGTTCTTCTTTTTTACTCTTATCGTAGAAGTAGTTAGTCGCTTCTACAAAGCCATCTACACTTCCGCAGTCAAAACAAGCCGTGGCGGTCTGTAAAGCAGATGTTTCTCTTAGTTACTAAGCTTTACTTTTTTTATAAAAATAGTTAGTAGCTTCCACAAATCCGTCTACGCTACCACAATCAAAACGTTTTCCCTTAAACTTATATGCCAGAACCTTCCCCTGCTTTGCCATCGTCAAAAGAGCATCCGTAATCTGTATCTCACCGCCCTTTCCCGGGGCAGTTTCACGTATAATATCAAAGATCTCAGGTGTTAAGATATAACGTCCGATGATGGCAAGATTTGAAGGAGCATCTTTTGGATCTGGTTTTTCGACCATATCTCTTACTCTATATACGCCCTGTTCTATCTCGTCACCGGCTATCACACCGTATTTATTCGTTTCCTCTCTAGGAACCTCTTCAATGGCGACAATACAGCATTGGTGTTTTTCATAAAGTGCTGCCATTTGTGTTAGTACACCGGCTTCTCCATTCCCGTCACACAAGTCATCCGCAAGTACGACTGCAAACGGCTCATTTCCTATCAATGTCTCACCGGTTAAGATAGCATGTCCAAGACCCTTCATCTCAATCTGACGTGTGTAAGAAAAGGTACATTTAGTGATAAGTTCTCGAATACTGTCTAAAAGATGTTCTTTTGATGTTCCCTTGATCTGGTTTTCAAGTTCATATGAGATATCAAAATGATCTTCAATAGCACGTTTTCCTCTACCTGTAACAATTGCCATTGTATGCATACCCGCTTGAAGTGCTTCTTCA
>CBFDAB010000036.1:0-17817 GCA_965602745.1 uncultured Campylobacterales bacterium | reverse complement strand
TGCCGACTTTAGAAAATATTTTTATCATCTTCGATTTGAAGATCAAAAAGGGATTGAGTTTCAAGAACTGATGAATGCTGTTACCGTTAATGAGACCTACTTTTTTAGAGAACATGATCAATTTGAAGTTTTGGTCAATGATGTTCTTCCTGAGCTGGATAGGAAACGTGCAAAAGGTGAACCTTTACGCATCTTGTCTGCACCTTGTTCTACAGGTGAAGAGCCTTATTCTATGGTACTGTATCTTCTTGAAGAAGCGAACTTGGTAGAGAGACGTGATATTGAAATCATTGGGATAGATATTGATTCTAATGTAATTAAAAAAGCACAAGACGGAAAGTTCTCGGAGCGTTCTGTTCATGCTATCCCTGCGGATCAAGTCAAGAGTTATTTCAAAAAAGTCGGTTACGGCTTTAATCTTATTCCTGACCTCATAGGTACGGTTGACTTTAAGGTTGTTAATATTTTTGATAGAGCTGAAATGCGTAAATTGGGAAAATTTGATGTCATCTTTTCAAGAAATATGCTTATATATTTCGATGATGCAAGTAAAAAAGAGGTTGCAATGAATTTTTATGATATGTTAAAACCTGATGGTTATGTGTTTTTAGGACATGCTGAATATATGTCCCGTATTGTTTCGGTCTTTAAGGCTAAAAAGTTTGGAACGACGATGATTTATCAGAAGTGAAACGGACTTTAGAGAAGTAAAACGGACTGTTAAGTTTGTCTTTGCAGTGAAACGGACTTTAGAGAAATGAAAACAAGGCGGTCGCGAAGAGATGTTTTAGGAAAAGCCGCATAAAAGATAAATGAAAGGCATTTAGATGGCTCGGTGAGTCATGTGAATGCTTTTCAAAGAAAAGTGAAAAATTTAGAAATGTAGAATTAAAAGGATAAAAATATGGCAAATCCAATTGTAATGTTTATTGATGACTCTGAAACAGCGCTGGCATCAACGCGTATGACAGTCTCTTCAATGCCAATTGAAGTAAAACAATATTTAGAAGCACAGCTTTGTTTGAATGATATAAAGGCAGGAATTACCCCTGACCTTGTTATTACTGACCTGAATATGCCGGTGATGAATGGATTAGAACTCTTAAAAGCCTTACGTGAACTTCCAGTAACAAAACGTACCCCGGTACTTATGCTTACAACAGAGACTAAAGATGAATTAAAACAACAGGGAAAGGCCTTAGGCTTGACAGGATGGATCGTGAAACCATTTAACCCAACGCAATTAAAGTCGGCAATTACACGAGTACTTCGTCTACCTGCATAAACCTTAGCAATAAAGGAAGAAAATGATATTTACTAAAGAAGATCATATTCTCAAAGGTAAGATAATATGATATGTACTAAAGAAAATAATACCATCACAGGATGGATGATATGATTTTTGATTCATTGAATGATCTGCTAGAACATATTAAGCAGGTTGAACGTGACACGATTACTATATCTAAAGAGGCTCAAATGAAGCTCTCTTCTTTTATTGAGAAAAACAATATAGAGATTGATGATGAAGCAGCTGAAGCCTTACAATATCAAGATATTGTATCCCAACAGCTCTCTGCCACAATTGAAGCGATAGACCTAGTTCAAAAAAACATACAGATGTTTTCTCATAGTTTTTTAGAAGATGAGAAGATAGCAGATGCCAGTGTTATGAAACTACGTGAAAAGATGCGTCTTGTCCTTGAAGAGGCAAAAGCAAAAAAAGATGCATTCAGCGGACATATTAAAACGAAGTCAGATGAGCATGACATTGAATTTTTTTAGGAGATCAAAATGGCAAAAGTAATGGTTGTAGATGATTCGAAAACGGTACGAATGTATCATGGCTCTTTACTTAAAGAGATGGGATACGAGGTGATAGAAGCAGAGAATGGTATGGAAGCTCTGGAAAAAAGTCTTAATTGTGATATAGCCTTATACCTGGTTGATGTTAACATGCCTATTATGGACGGATACTCTTTTGTTCAAGATATTCGAAAAGAATCTTGTTATTCTACAACTCCTATTATAATGATCACAACACAGTCACATGATGAAGATAGGGCCGAAGCATTTAAAGTTGGTGCAAATCTTTTTGAGACTAAACCGATTAAGCCTGAAGTATTGAAAAATTATCTTTCAATATTAATTCCTTAGAAAAGGTGTCATGATGAATCCACTTTTAGAATCATTCTTACAAGAAGCCAGAGAAAACCTCGCTTTTATTGATCAAAATATCGAAAATTTAGGTTCCGGTGATACTGAACTGGTTAACGCCGTATTTAGAGCAGCACACACTTTAAAAGGCGGGTCTGGGATAGTGGGATTCACTTCTGTTAAAGACATTACACACTATGCTGAAGATCTTCTTGATATGGTTCGTGATGGAAAAGTTGAACCAAGCCCTGCAGTTATAGAAGCGCTTTTTAATGCTTTTGATGAGGTGATGAATCTTATTGAAGCAGCTGAAGATAATGAAGATATTGTTGAAGCTGATGAAGAAAAGGTAACTGAGGTTGTAGGCCTTTTGTGTGAACAAATGGGGAAAAGTACAGAAAAAGAAGAGTGGAAGATACCTATTTTGATTCCTTCAGACACTTCGTCTATCATCAACCTTCCTATGGGCTTTTTACGTGATGCTGAGCTCTCTTTACCAATTGCTTATGCGCAGATCACAGAAGAGAATTTCCTTGAGCCCCGACTTTATGCCTTAGCCTTTGATATAGATGAATCATGTATGTTATATGGAAATGATCCTGCATATACCCTCTCACTGTTGGGAGATAAGGTCAAGTATGTATATTCATGTATGAGTGAGGATTCAGCGAAATCTATACTAAGCGGTTTAGACGATGAAGATGGCTTAATCCTTCGTATGCAGATTGTTGCCTTTGTTCATGCCAGCTATACTGAGATTGAAGAAGCTCTGTATAACTTCATAGACGAACTTATATTCATACCTTTGGATATTGTTACGCTTTTAGGTGTTAATAAGGGTGAAGTTCATTCTCTGGATATTATGAAAGACGTAAGTGTAAATGCTAAAAAAGAGATCTCGTCTAAGGATAAACTAGAAAATATTATTAAAGATTCACTAGAACTTATTGGAGAAGAGACACTTCAATATGCTCAACTTCAACGATTTATTGAGATTTTATCTTGTTGTGATGATCTAAGCTCTTTAAGTTCATTTTTTGATGGATTAGCTGCGGGTACTGTTTATACACCTTCTTCCCTTGCTCAAAGCCCTGCTGCTGATGTTGAAACAGATATGAAAGAAGAAAGTGCTGCAGAAGTAGAAGAAGCGCCGGCTAAAGTAGAAGTCAATAAAGAAGCCTTAGCAGGTGCGAAGATGATTATTTTACAACAAGTCAATCAACTTGAGACCTCAGATGATGAAGCTCTGTTTGAGCGTGTTAAGGTTATATTAGAAAAGACAGCAAAACTGTTTGGCCTAAGTATGGGAGATATCTCAAACAAAGAAGAGTTGATAGCTTTTGCAAAATCAATGGGTGATGATACGCAAGAAGATACTATTGTGTTAGAAGAGAAAAAAGACGAGCCCAAGGCAGAAGAAAAATTTCTTGCTGTTAAGAAAGAACCTGTTAATCAAGAAGTCCTTGCCCCGAAAGAACCTATTTCAGAAAAATCTGCTCCGGTTGAAATAGTAGAAGCTAAACGAAGTGTAGTTGGAAAAACAGTTAAGATTGAGCAAGAGTCTGTAGATTCTTTGATGAATGTTATTGGTGAACTTCTTGTAGCAAAGAACTCACTTCCTTATCTTGCAGACTCGGTTAACGATATGACACCTGAAGATATTAAGCGTGCCATCATGGAAAAATATACCTTCATTAATCGTTTGTCTGAACAGCTACAAGACCTTATTATGTCTATGCGTATGCTTCCAATCTCTTATGTATTTGATCGTTATCCAAAGCTTGTTCGTGATATCAGTAAACAACTTGATAAAAGGGTGAAGCTGACTATGGATGGTGGTGAGACAAAGCTTGATAAAAACATTATCGAGATGATGGCTGATCCTATGATCCATATTATGAGAAACTCTCTTGATCATGGGATAGAACTCCCTGCAGACAGAGAGGCTAAGGGCAAAACAGCAGAAGGAAATGTAAGTCTGAAGGCTTATTCTCAATCAGATAAGATAATTATTGAGATAAAAGATGATGGAGCAGGTATTAATATTGAACGCGTTGTTCAAAAAGTCATAGATAAGGGCTTGCTGACAATGTCTCAAATTGATGCACTAGATGACAACGGAAGAGCTGAACTAGTCTTATTGGCAGGTCTATCAACAGCTGAAACAATTACTGAGTTTAGCGGACGCGGTGTTGGTATGGATGTTGTTAAAAAATCGATAGAAGGTTTTGGCGGGACTATTAGTATTAGAACAGAAAAAGATATTGGCACGACTATCACGCTTTCTATCCCTGTTTCATTAGCAGTAACGTCACTTCTTCATGTTGAGATGAACAGTATTCATTATGGATTACCGATGGATTCAGTACAAGAAACGGTTAAAATTGATAAAAGTGAGATCGCTTTTTTACATAATGAGCCTTTTATTTATCTTCGTGGTGCAGTTATTCCTCTCTTGTTTATCAACTCTATGCTTAACCTTGAGGAGATTAAAAATAAGCAGCTGAGTATTGTTGTCCTTAATATCAAAGGAAATGCACTGGCTGTTGTTGTTAACGAGCTTCTTGGTCAGCTCGATGTTGTGCAAAAACCTTTAGAAGGAATGCTTCAAGGCCATCCTATCTTTAGCGGTACAGCCCTTTTGGGAAATGGACAGATCATTATGATGATGGATCCTGTTGGAATATTAAGCATTTGTGATCAGCTTCAAACACCATTGAAGGAAGTTTCATGAGATCATATGTGATCTTTAGTGTCTTAGACAGACTTTATGGTATTGATATTGAGTGTGTAAAACGTATTTTACCTTCTCAGTTTTTAACAGCAATGCCGGATGAAGAAGCTCATATTGAAGGTATGTTTCAATATGAAGATGAGATTATAAAGGTTCTTAGTTTTAGAAAAGTGATTGGAGAAAGGTCTTATGAAGAAGAGCTTCTTGAACTCTTTCCTGATCTTAAATCCCAGCATAAACAGTGGCTTGATGCCTTGAAAAATAGTGTTGAAAATGGGGTTGATTTTTTACATACAACAGATCCTCATGCTTGTCAGCTTGGAAAATGGATAGACTCTTTTCATCCTGATGATAAACATGTGGTGGATAGAATGAAAAAACTTGATTTTCATCATCAGCGCCTGCACAGATCGGCGATTGATGTATTAGAACATTGTGATACTGATCCCGAACTTGCAAAAAACTTGCTATCTGAGAATATTAAAGATATCTATAACAGCACCTTAGAACACCTTGCAAAAGTAAGTGATATGTCAGATAAGATTTCTGCAAGTATGCAGAGATGTCTGATCTTAGTAGGAAAAGATGATAAGTCTTTTGGCATGAATATTGACGCAGTAGATGATATTGTTCATGTTGAAGAACAAGAACTTCATCTAGCCAATGAGGTACAGACTATGGGTGAGTATATGAATGTTTCTGCTATTTTAGAACACAAGGGCAAACTTATCACGATTGTGAAAGATATTTCAATTAATAGAAGGGGTGAGTAATGGCTATTTCTTATGATGGAGCGAAAATTGCTTTCGAAGCAGTAATATATGAAGATGAGGTTGTCTCTTTACGTGAAAAGCTAACAGAGATTGCACCGGCTGAAGTCACGTTTGACCTTAGTGATTGCGATGATATTCATTTAGCAGTGATACAGCAAATGCTTGCCTATAAAAAAGTTTATTCATGTGAATTTAACTTTTCTGTAAGTATAAAGGTCTATCAAAAAGTCATTGAAGGCTTTGATGAAGGGCCTTGCGAGAACATATTTTAAAAATAAAATTTCAAAAAGTTATGAATGAAAACAATAGTAATATCAAACCGTAAAGGTGGTTCTGCAAAAACGACCACCGCAGTAAACCTCGCAACAGAACTTGCTAAAACCCATTCTGTCTTATTAATCGACTTTGACACCCAAGGCCATGCATCTATCGGTGTTGGTTCAGCACCATTAGAAGAGGGTGGCGCGCATTCCATATTTTTTGGTAAAACATTAAGTGAAAACTTTGTTCCTACAGTCTTGGATAAGTTGACTTTGGCACCTGCACATGCCCTTTTTGACGTGTATGAATATGCAGATCTAAGAGGTGTACTGAAAAACCGATTTAAGAAAGAACGTATTGCAGAGTTTTTTGACTACTGTATCATTGATACGGCACCAACCTTTGATGCCCTTTTGAAAAACTCTTTAGAAGTCGCAGATATTGTTGTTATCCCTTTTGTCCCTCATTACTTGGGTGTTGTAGCTGTTGGACAAATGGTAAGAGCTGTTTATCAGATATCAACACAGATGGGTGCAGATATAAAACATGTGGGAATGTTACCTGTGATGTATAATCCCCATATTAACGAACATAAGGAGTCTGTGAAAAAAGTAGAATCGGCTTTTGGCAAGGCAAAACTTTTTTCACCCATAGGCACCGATATCAAACTTGCTCAACAATTTGAATCAGGCGAACCGATTGTTTTGATGGACAGGAGAACAAAAGGGATGAAAGACTACAAGGCTTTTTGTCAAGAACTCCTTCAAAGGATAAACTAGTATAAGTTAAACTTACTAAGATTATGATAGTCTTAGACAAAATGGTTAAAGAAGTTAAATATGAATATATTAATCGTTGATGATAACTCAAATAATCGAATGGTCTTAACTCTTCTACTTGAACGATTTGGTGAAGAAAACAGACTGAGCTATGATATAGAAGAGTGTATAAATGGTTTAGAAGCTGTAAACAAGGTAAAAGAAAAAAAATATGATCTGATCTTTATGGATATTATGATGCCCGTGATGGATGGTGTTGAAGCCACCAGTAAAATCAGAGAAATTGATCAGAAAGTGATGATTATTGCTGTTTCGGCAGTTGATGATGACGCTAAACAAAATGAGATATTGCGTAACGGTGCAGAAGATTATGTCCCAAAACCTATAGATGCAGAACAACTTTTTTCTCGTTTAGAAAACTACTTCTCACTTCTCTCCTTACGTCATAAAGAAGTGCATGGTACAAACTCTAAGTCAGTTAATCTTTATACACAAAAAATATATCATAGACAGACTATCTTTTATGTTGAAAATGAAGAAGCCCTTGCAGAATTTTGGGAATTTTACCTTTTAAGAGATGAACCTTTAAAATTAGATGGTCTGTCTGATGTGGTACGTGCAGTATTTACTGTGGGTGAAGCTATAGTCAAGCTCTCAGTAAAGCCGTGGATTATCGTTGAGACAGACGATGAAGCGCATTACTTTACGATAAACAAGATAGAGTCAATTGGTGACTTGATGGTAAAACTGATTATGAAGAAGAACAAAGAAGTCACACTCTTTGAAAAAAACAGTGAAAAAATAAGTTTCAAATTAATAAAAGTAGTATCTGAGGCAGAAGAAGTGCTTCGGGTAGCACAGGTTACAGCTCCAATTGAAAGAGTTGAACCAAAAGTTGAGCTTATTGTGCCTGAAATGTCGAATATTGAGGTTCAGACAAGTAATGTTGAAGCATATAGGACTTTTAATTATATGGATCCGGAGGATCTAAATGATGCAGAAGAACTTCTTGGTGAGTTAAGCTCTTTAATGCTTATGCTAGGAAGCTCGGATATAGAACAAAGTGAGATTAATCATATTTCGAGTTATTTACAAGGTTTAGGCAAGCGTCTTAGTATATATACTGAAAGTTACGTTATCGGACGGGCCTTAGTCACTCTATCTCAAGAGATCTCTGCACATTCTGATCGTTTTCAAGAGATAGCGGTTGAGCTTTCAACCCTAAGTGGAGCCTTTATCTCTGATCTTCAAACCTGGTTTAATATGACCTTTCATAAGGGTGCTCCTTCTGTAGATTTCATGGATGCGACTATTGTGGCAAACACCCAAATAATAGCTTCGATGTTGCGTAAGGATGAAGATAAAGATGAAGGCAACATGGATGATATATTTGATTTTTGATATATAAAAGGATACGAGATGTATAAAGTAGAAGTTAAGAACTCTTGCTCTTGTGCTATTAAGCGTGGTATTCCTGATATCCAAAGTTTTGATACTATTGCTGAAGCAGAAGAAGAAGCCAATAGGCTACTTCAAGAGATGAGAGATGAATTTTGTAATAAACATCGTTTTGAACTGCGTAAAGAATTTAATAGTTATAATATATATACCTTCTCTAATAGATAAGCAATAATCTCAAGTATTATCTGCTTAGATATGTGCATTTACTAAAAAAATATGCTTTAATCTCTCTCTTTTATAGTGAAAACCTTCAAATAAAAACTTCAATTATCATACTTGTCTTAACTTTTGTGTAGTTTTGTAATACTGTTAATTCTGCAAAACCTCGCAAAATAGGGATATTTATCAATATGAGTCTACTTGTGTCAAGTTTTCTTAGTCCTGTACCATAAGTTATACTTGACAAGGATTGACTCAATGGAGTATAATTCCTTATACAAATGAAAAAAGGAGGCCCCTAAATGTCACAAGAGAGTAAAAAAGCAGAAAACTCTGAAAACGAAGTTTCTTCAGTAAATGAAGTTTCTTTAGAAAATGAAGAGCTACAAGCACAAGAGACTGAGGCTACTGAAGAAGTTGTTGAAGAATTAAGTGAACTTGATACTTTAAAAGCAGCCTTAGCTGCTAGTGAAGATAGATATCATAGGGTTCATGCTGATTTTGAAAATATCAAGAAACGTCTTGAAAGAGAGAAGTATCAGGCATTAGAATACTCTAATGAAAAATTTGCAAAAGACATAATTCCTGTACTTGATGCCCTAGAGGGTGCTATAAAAGCAAAAAGTGTCGATGCTGAACCACAAGCCTTACTTGAAAAAGTAAGTGAAGGTGTTGAGCTGACAAGAAAACAATTTTTAAACGTATTAGAAAAACATGGTGTAACGCAGGTATCAGAAGATGAAGCCTTTGATCCAAATATTCATCATGCAGTCCAACAAATTGATAGTCCTGATCACGAAAGTGGTCAAATTGTATCTACCTTTCAAAAAGGTTACAAATACAAAGAGCGTACATTGCGTGATGCAATGGTCGTTATAGCTAACTAATAAAGCAACAAGTTGCACGGGCTTCCTACTGACACACATTAAAATGTGAGAAGATGTGAAACACTAAATGTTTCATCGGCAGGAAACTTTGTGTTCAGAAAAGATGAAGGGTTCCCTTCATCTTATAAAATAAAATCAAGGAATTAATATGAGTAAAGTAATTGGTATAGATTTAGGAACAACAAATTCATGTGTAGCAGTTTATGAGGGTGGCAAGGCGAAGATTATCCCTAACAAAGAAGGTAAGAATACGACTCCTTCAGTAGTTGCTTTTACCGATAAGGGTGAGGTTCTTGTTGGTGATCCGGCAAAACGTCAAGCTATTACAAATCCACATAAGACGATCTCTTCTATTAAGCGTATTATGGGTCTAATGATGAGCGAAGAAAAAGCAAAAGAAGCTCATGATAAGGTAACATATAATATCGTTGATAAAAACGGTATGGCAGCAGTTGATGTTGACGGTACTATTTATACACCTCAAGAGATCTCTGCTAAGATCCTTACTAAACTTAAAGAAGATGCCGAAGCTTATATCGGTTCAGCTGTAACAGACGCAGTTATCACTGTTCCTGCTTACTTTAATGATGCACAGCGTAAGGCAACTCAAGAAGCCGGAACTATTGCGGGTCTTAATGTTCTTCGTATTATTAACGAGCCAACTGCATCTGCTCTTGCGTATGGTCTTGACAGTAAAGAAGAAGAGACTGTAATCGTTTATGATCTTGGAGGTGGTACATTTGATGTTACGACTCTTGAGATCTCTGACGGTACTTTTGAAGTTCTTTCAACAGACGGTAACGCATTCCTTGGTGGTGACGACTTTGATAACAAGATCGTTGACTTCTTGGCAGAAGACTTCAAAGCTAACCAGGGCGTTGATCTTAAGAATGACAAAATGGCACTTCAGCGTCTTAAAGATGCAGCAGAAAATGCAAAGAAAGAACTTTCAAGCTCAACAGAGACTGAGATAAACCTTCCGTTTATCACAATGACAGAAGCCGGGCCACAGCACTTGGTTGTAAAACTGACTCGTGCTAAGTTTGAAGGTATGATCGCAGACCTAGTTGAAGAGACTATTGATCACATCAAAGTAGCGATGAAAGATGCAGACCTAGATAATAGTGATATCAAAGAGATCATCATGGTTGGTGGATCAATCCGTGTTCCAAAAGCACAAGAGATGGTTTCTGCATACTTCGGCGGTAAAGAACTTAACAAGTCAGTTAATCCTGATGAGGTTGTTGCTGCAGGTGCTGCTATTCAAGGTGGTGTTTTACGTGGAGATGTTAAAGATGTACTTCTTCTTGACGTTACACCTCTTTCACTTGGAATTGAGACTCTTGGCGGTGTTATGACTAAGGTTATTGAAAAAGGTACGACTATCCCTGTTAAGAAATCTCAAGTTTTCTCAACAGCTGAAGACAACCAGCCGGCAGTTTCTATCTCTGTAGGTCAAGGTGAGCGTGAGTTCGCTAGAGACAATAAGTCTTTAGGTCTATTTGAGCTTAGCGGTATTCCATCTGCTCCACGCGGTGTGCCTCAAATCGAAGTAACATTTGATATTGATGCAAATGGTGTTCTTACAGTTTCTGCTTCTGATAAGGCAACTGGTAAGTCTCAAGAGATCAAGATCTCTGGTTCTTCAGGTCTATCTGAAGAAGAGATCGAGAAAATGGTTCAAGATGCTGAAAATCACAAAGCAGAAGACGGTAAACGTAAAGAGATGGTTGACTTACGCAACCAAGCAGATGCACTTGTAGCACAGACTGAAAAGACTCTAACTGAGATGGCTGAACAGATCGAAGAAGAAGAGAAAACTCAGATCGAAGCTGCCATTGCAGAGCTTAAAGAAGTTCTAAAAGATGAGTCTGCAACAAAAGAGATGATAGAAGAAAAAGTAAAAACTTTAACAGAAGCTTCTCACAAGTTGGCAGAAAAAGCTTATTCTAAAGAACAAGGCGAGGGTGCTCCGGCTGATGCTAAAAAAGCTGATGACGACGTTATCGACGCAGAAATAGAATAATACTCAAGAGGGGAGAATCTTCCCTCTTCTTATAAATCTTCTCCTTATTTACCGCATAATATCTCTTCTCTGCTTTAAAACTAAAAAAACTATAATATAATGTTGCCTATTATTAAACTGTTTACTAAAGTATAATAATCTTTTATACATAAACCATAAGGGAGAGATGATGAAATTCGTTCAAATACTGATAGTAATGCTATTGGGCATAGGGCTAAATGCACATACCTTACATGAGCTTGCTGAAAAAGGCGACTTAAAGACACTTAAAAAACTTATTTCAAATGGGAGTGATATAAATAAAAAAAATGCACAATATCAACAGACTCCACTTCAAATCGCTGCATATAATGAAAACGCCGATATTGTAAAATATCTAATTGTCTCAGGAGCAGATGTTAACCTTAAGATGAAAAATGGTCGAACAGCTCTGCATGTTTCTTCGTTTTATGGGGATCTAAAATCAATCTCTTATCTTTTACGTGCAGATGCTAAGATAAATGTTAAGGGAAATGACGGGATTACACCTCTTCACCGTGCAGCTGAAGGTGGAAACGTTGAAGCTATTAAAATGCTCTTAGCAAACGGAGCAGAGATAAATGCAAAGATGCAAGATTATTCTACACCCTTACATATTGCCGCTTATACTGGAAATGTGAAAGCAACTGAACTTTTAGTTAAAAAAGGCGCAGATATAAAAGCAAAAAATGCAGATGGCAATACAGCTCTTCAAGAAGCACAAGAAGCCGAAGAAGTCAAGACGATTCAAGCTCTTGAAAGTATAGTGTCAAGGTAAATATCTTTAGAATATCATTCAGTATGTGATATTCTCTTCCTCCCTTCTCTTTTTCCCTCTATAACTTAGTTTAATAATTTCTGATTATTAAATATTAAGCAGTGCACTTATTTTATTGTATTTAATAAAAATGATAAGATATACCGAATAAGGGATAAAAGATGAAAAAGATAGTCCTGACACTCTCTGTTCTTCTGCCAATATGTCTCTTTTGTGCCAGTTTGCATGAAGCGGCAGAAGAAGGAGATTTAAAAAGTCTTAAGAGACTTATTGAAAAAGGTGCAAAGATTGACTCTCTAGATGAGAAGACGAAGCTGACTGCTCTGCACAAAGCTGCCTATAACGAAAACTCAAACATCATTAAACAGCTGATTCATGATGGAGCCGCTGTAAATATAAGAATGCACAACGGGCGCACTGCCTTGCATGTTGCTTCTTATTATGGGGATGCCAAATCAGTCTCCTTTCTTTTACGTGGGGGAGCAGATGTGAGTATAAAAGGAGATAAGGGGATGACTCCCCTGCACAGGGCTGCCGAAGGTGGAGATGTTAATACAATAAAGATGCTTATTGCGTCTGGCTCAAAGGTGAATGCCAGGAGTAAGAGTATGACAACACCCTTGCACATAGCTGCTTATATGGGAAATACAAGAGCATGTGAGGCCTTATTAGCTGAGGGTGCGGATATTAAGGCCCGTAATGCAGAAGGACGTACTGCCTTGCAAGAGGCTGAGGACGCAAAAGAGAGTACAACAATAGAAGTTTTGAAAAAGGCCGGAAAAAGAGATTAAAATGCTCTTTTAAATAAACCCTCTTGATACTTAGATATAATTACCCACATAAATAATGAAAAGAGATAAATAATGGAAAAATTTTTAGCAGAAGCAAAGGCAAGTTCACGTGTGTTTTCACAACTAGGCGGGGCAGATAAAAACCGTATTCTTCATGAGATGGCAGATGCTCTTGAAGCACAGATGAGTGATATTATCCAAGCTAATAAATTAGATATGGAAGATGCAGATAAAAACAATCTTACATCAGCACTTAAAGACAGGCTCTTATTAGATGCAACCCGTATTAAGGGTATGGCAACAAGTGTACGTGAAATATCTGCACTCAAAGAGCCGGTGGGCCGTGTGCTTGAGGGCTGGGTTCTTGATAATGGTATTAAGATTGAAAAGGTTACTGTGCCTATAGGTGTTATCGGTATCATTTATGAGTCCCGTCCAAATGTCACCTCTGATACTGCAGCCCTGTGTTTTAAAAGCTCAAATATCTGTATTTTAAAAGGCGGAAAAGAGGCTGAATACTCTAATAGGGCTATTGCAAAAGTCCTTCAAGAGGTGTTAGTGAAAAATAAGCTTCCAAGTGCGATGATCTCTTTATTGCCTGACTCTTCACGCGAAGGTGTGGCTAAACTTATTAAGATGGATAAGTATGTTGACCTTATCGTACCGAGAGGCGGAGAAGGGCTTATCCATTATGTGTGTGACAATGCTTCCGTGCCCGTAGTCAAACATGATAAGGGACAGTGTCATACTTATATAGATAAAGATGCTGAGACTAAGATGGCAATTGAGATTTCGGTGAATGCTAAAACACATAGACCGGGTGTATGTAACGCCATGGAAACACTGCTTATAAATGAGACTATTGCACCGCTGATCCTTCCTAAACTTAAAGAGGCTTTTGACAAGACCGGAACCTTACTAAAAGGTTGTGACAAGACTCAAGAGATTATTCAAGCAGAACATGCGGGAGAAAAGGAATTTAATACAGAATATCTAGACAATATCTTAAATATCCGTGTTGTTAAAGATCTAGATGAAGCGGTTGATCATATAATGACTTACGGTTCAGGTCATTCAGAAGCGATTGTGACTGAAAACTACACCATTGCAGAGAAGTTTTTGAATTCTGTTGACGCGGCCGCTGTATATGTGAATGCGTCAACGCGTTTTACAGATGGAGGATCCTTTGGATTTGGAGCAGAAGTCGGAATCAGTACTAATAAACTTCATGTAAGAGGACCGATGGGTATAGAAGGACTTACTACCTACAAATTCAAGCTATACGGCTCAGGCCAAGTACGCTCTTGAATGTCCTAAAAGTAGAGGGGCTTGACTTTGGATACAGCAAGGAGGCTCTTCTTTATAAGAATTTCTCCCTTGAGTTGAAAAAGGGTCAGATCAAAACAGTAGTCGGCCCCAGCGGTTCAGGGAAAAGTACCCTCTTGGAATTGATAGTCGGTAATTTAAAACCCTTAAAAGGTTCTATACACTCAGGGCGTATTTCACAAGTCTTTCAAGACCCATACAGCTCTTTTCATAACTCCTACTCCATCATCAACCAGATAAAAGATGTAGCACCCATAGATGGACTCAACGGTTTCTTGAAGGAGATGGGCATGGATAGAGATCTTCTGGATAAAAAACCTTATGAACTTTCAGGAGGTCAGCTTCAACGCTGTTCTATAGTAAGAGCGCTGTTAATGAAGCCTGAACTGCTTTTACTGGATGAACCGACCTCTGCACTGGATAATGTTATTCAGCTTGATGTGATGCAGTTACTGCTCAAACACCTTGACTCTGTTTCTATGCTCTTGATAACACATGAACTGGAACTGGCACAATGGTGCTCTGACGAGATCATAGAGCTGAGATGATCTTATATATTCACGGCTTTGCCTCCTGCGGCGACTCTAACAAAACCAGACTTCTCAAAGAACATTTTAAAGATCTCCTTTCTCCTGATATACCCGTTGATCCGGACGAGGCCATATCTTTTTTACATAAACTTATTATAAACAATGAGGTCACAATGTTGATAGGTTCTTCATTGGGCGGATTTTATGCGGCTTATTTTGCCGAGAAATTTCAGATCAGGGCCGTTTTGCTTAAACCATCTACACAACCAATTATCAACATTGCAACTAATAAATGTAAAAATACCATATTTTTTTAATGTTAAAGCATTTAAATGAAAAAAAAAAAAATTGTTAAACTAATGAGCTATGCTATCTCTAAAGACAGTATCAAGGCACCAGTACTGGTATTGCTTCAAAAAGGTGATGAGGTCTTAGACTATAAAAAAGCAGAGTTCTTATATGAGAACTATGAGCTTATCATACAAGAAGACGGTAATCATCGCTTTGAAAACCTGGATGAATATATTTATTTAGTAGATAGCTTTTACAACAAAGACTAGCTCAGACATGATTTAAGAGATCTATTAATCATATTTTTTTGATAAAGTGTGAGATATTGTGACAGTTGTATATATTAAATAACAAAAGTTATATATTATTTACTGTTATAAATAATATAAATAATTTATATTAATATCCAAAAACAGTCATGATTGTCATGAAATTCTGAGAATTAACTAAAAATTATCATGATATGTGGCTTTATTATTTAATAAGATTGCTATCTATTTTTTATTATTAAAATTTAAAGATCAATTTTAAGTTTTTATAATATAAATCTTTAGTTTTTAAAAAAATAATAAGTAAATTATGACTACAATAGATTATATTAGTTTAAATTATAAGGTTAAGAAAACGTATTTATTAGTATATTTTATGATTGTCGCTTCTGTTATCTCTTATATAGATATAAGAAAAAGTGTAATACCTGATCGAATCATCTTTCCGGCCATTGCAGTGTTGTTACTGTTTAAATGGTTTGAGACAAACTTATACAGTGAAGATTTTATTGCACTGTTTATTGTCTTGTCTGTTTTTATGATTCCCATTGTCTTAGATATGGCATTTGGAGGGGGAGATCTTAGATTTGGAGCTTTTTGTGCTCTTTTCTTGGGTCTAGGTCAAGTAGCTTGGTTTATTATGATAGCGGGTATAGCGCATCTGATTGTGTTAGCACTGCTTAGGAAAAAAAGTTTTGGATTTGCTCCGGCAATGAGTCTAGCTGCTTTAAGTGCATATTTAATAGGGATATTATGAGAAAAGGTTCCGTAGCCATTGTTCCTCTGTTTCTGGCAATAGTAACGCTTTTTTGGTTTATATGGTTTTTGGGCGGAGAGAATGATAATCTGCACCGCGTAAATGAGCTTGAACACCTGCATCATCTTCAAGAACGCTTGCTATTGTCGGCTGCGAAGCGAAGATATGAGCTGGCAGATGCAGACCCGAGTCTGAGTGATGAAGCCTTGGATGCGGCGGTTGACACTTTTATAGATGAGATGATGGTTTTAAACAAAGTTCAATAAGGGGAAATAAAATGATAAACAAGATAATCTTACTTTTCATATTGTGTTCTGCTGTTTATGCAGTTGAAACGACGACTGATACAACTTTTACACCGGAAACACCTTCGGGTCAAGATAGATATGGTAACACTCTTTACGAAAGAAGTGTCACGATCAAGACAAATGATTTTAAGGTAGATAACTTCTGGGATAAGTTCCATACAAGCGGTGAAGGTCAGTCTAATTATGCAAGCGTCTCCAAGACAGGACGGGTTCGTATAACTGCAGAAGCGACTTCCATATGTAAACTCTATCCGGGTCTTGATAAGGAAGGATGCTCAGGTCAAAAGCCTTTTTTGATCAACAATGAAGCACTAAACGGTGTGAATATTGATGATACTATTACCCTGCTTTTTCAAAAAGATTATGAGCTTAGTACGGATACAATCTTGTACTCAGAAGCAAATGTATCTGTCTTTTATCCTTTGGACATCGAGAGAACCGAGAAGTACTATAAGGAAAGTGCCGACACTAAGTCGTTCTTTAGCTTTTTTTCCTCAATGTTCAATACCTTCTTCTCAGACGGGAGCTTTTTTGGCAGCTTTTTTAATTTTGGTGTTCAAGACAAGGCAGGTGATAATGCAGAAGATATACGTCAGCGCTATATAGCCAATATTGTCTCCGGCGTAGATCAAGACCACCGTATGGAAAGGGAAATCACCCCTCTTTCTACGACAACATTAAACACTCCAGTGTCATTGATTGATTATACGGAGAACACAACTACAGCGGGATCATGTAACTTTTTCTTTTTTAAACTTTCCGAATCCAGTCCTTTTTGTGAGCTTATGGGCGCAATGCCTTTTATCTCGATGTTTGTCAGTGAGACGCCTGCGACGACCTATGAGATCGATACTATCCAGTCGGACACGGAAAATGCCCTTGTCACACTGGCGGGTACTTATGCAGATAAAACAGTCACGACCTATCAAGATGGTGTCGATTATCAACAGCAGTCAACATCTACAGGTCTGATCTCGGGGATGATGGATATGATGAAGTGCATGTTTTTTGGTTGTTCTGAAAAAGATAATGTTGAAGAGCCAATGGATAGCTATTATGCCTTTAGTGATGCAGACGCGATCAATCTTAACTTTGCCGTGACTAATGCAGGAGACCGGATAGACAGCTTTCAAAACTTCAAACTGATGGGAATACATTCACTTTCTGGTAACCAACGCGCATGTACTGTTGAAGAGAATACCTGGAATGATAAATGGAATGAGCATACCTTTAAACTAGGAGACAGTGATACCACTACTACAACAGAAACTGTAACCATTATAGATCAAGAAGCAACATATACTACATGTGCGATGTTTGATTTTTTCTGTACACCTGAATTGATTACACCAGAAGTAAGTCATGAAGAAGTGGTTACTACAGTAACTGACATAGGATACTCTGCTAAGTATATGTCAGAAACGGTACAAAGTAACCTCGGTATCGATACTGATGGAGATGATATCTTGGCTCCTTCGGAGTGGCTGCAGTGGTGTGATTATATGGTAGAAA
>CBFDAB010000035.1:0-18117 GCA_965602745.1 uncultured Campylobacterales bacterium | reverse complement strand
TTTTCTAAAAACTGAGCTTCATTATGAGTAGGGCTTAGTGAATCTGAAGAGTTCGCAGTAGCTTGAACTGCTCTGTCTTCTTCTTTCTCTTGAGGGAGCATCTCATCTTTAGAATGCTCCATCTCTTTTAGTGTAGATAGGATTACATCTTTTAATTCCATATCTTTAATAACCACCTTTCAAATTCATTAAACTCTATAGGGTCTTCCATATTTATAAAAAAGTCTTTCATCTGTTCATTACAGCCAAGAAACTTTTTGCGCATACCGCTAAGACGGTGTATAGCGATCTTTGCATCTGCATTTTTAGGATCTTTTTTTAAGATCTCTTGATAAATTTCAAGAGCCTCTTCTTTGAGGCCTTGTAGTTCATAAATATTTGCGAGCGTTAGTGTTTGCATTGAGCCGCATAATTAGCAATGATAGAACCCATTTCACTTGTTGAACAGACCTCTTTTGCATCATACATACTAATATCTTTTGTACGGTAACCTTCGCTAAGAGCCTTAGAGATAGCCGCGTCGATCTTGTCAGCAGCTGAGACCTCATTAAGCGCATATCTAAGCATCATAGAAGCACTTGAGATTGTTGCGATCGGATTAGCAATACCTTGTCCTGCGATATCAGGAGCAGAACCATGAATAGGCTCATATACGCCAACTTTGTTTCCAATAGAAGCCGAAGGAAGAAGGCCGATTGAACCAGAAAGCATAGATGCCTCATCACTAAGGATGTCTCCAAAGATATTTCCTGTTAACATTACGTCAAACTGTTTAGGATCACGAATCAACTGCATTGCAGCATTATCTACATACATATGTGAAAGTTGAACTTCAGGATACTCTTTAGCAACCTCTTCAACCTCTTCTCTCCATAATTGGCTAACATCAAGCACATTTGCCTTATCAATGGAACATACACGCTTATCACGTTCCATAGCCAATTTGAAAGCAACATGGGCGATACGAGTGATCTCAGAACGCGTATATACCATAGTATTCCAGCCTCTGTTCTCGTCACGTCCCTTTGGCTCACCAAAGTAGATACCGCCGATAAGTTCACGAACAACCATAAGATCAACACCCTTAACAATCTCAGGCTTCAAGGAACTTGCATTAACAAGTTCATCAAATACGGTAGCAGGACGTAAGTTGGCAAATACACCAAGCTCTTTTCTAAAACGAAGAAGACCTGATTCAGGACGTTTTTCACGTGGGAGTTTATCCCACTTTTCACCGCCTATTGCACCAAAAAGTACAGCGTCACTTTCCACTGCTGTTGTGATAGTCTCTTGAGGAAGAGGATCTCCGTGAACATCATAAGCGATGCCTCCCATAAGAGCTTCTGTATACTTAATCTCAAAACCCTCAGTAGAAGCAACCGCGTCTAAAACTTTAACTGCCTCATCAATAATCTCAGGACCAATCCCGTCACCCTTAATCAGTGCTATCTTATATACTGCCATTATTTTTCCTCTTTCACTTCTTGCTTTGCAAAGTTCATTAATCCACCCGCTGCTATCAGCTCTTGCATGAAAGGAGGGATAGGTGTAAATTCATATGTTTTGTTTGTTGTAAGATTTGTAATTGTACCTGCGTCCATATTAATCTTAACACTCTGTCCTTCTGTGATCTCAGCGCTCTGAGGAAGCTCAAAGATAGGCAAACCCATGTTAAAAGCGTTGCGATAAAAGATTCTTGCGAATGTCGGCGCAATAATAGCTGCCACACCTGCTGCTTTTAAAGCAATAGGAGCATGCTCACGAGATGAACCACATCCAAAGTTGTCGCCGGCAACGATAATGTCACCTGCTTGCATCTTGTTTACAAATTCCGGATCAGCGTCTTCCATCACGTGCTTAGCAAGTTCTTCTGGAACCGAAGTGTTTAAATATCTAGCGGCGATAATAAGATCTGTATCTATATCCTTGCCAAAGTTCCAGACTTTACCTTCAATAGTTTGCATTTATAAATCCTGACATTAGGGACCCTTAAGACGAAGGTTTTAAGAGTTCCCTGAAATAAATTTTTGTGATTTTATCTAATTTGAGTTTCAATATAGTTTAAAAAAGAGGAAAGAATAATTAATATTAGTTAATAGAAGCCTATAGAAGGCCGCTATTAACGTTTAAGACCAACAACTGTCTGGAGCATTTCATCAGAAGTCGTAATCGCTTTTGAATCAGCCTCATAAGCTCTTTGACCTGTGATAAGCTCGGTAAGCTCAACAACAAGTTGAACATTAGAAAGCTCTAGAAAGCCTTGACGTATAGTTCCCAGACCGTTTAAACCCGGAGTATCTTCAATAGGACCTCCTGAGGCTTCTGTCTCAAGGAAAAGAGTGTCTCCTAAAGAGTGTAAACCCGCAGGATTTATAAAGTTGATGGTTGTGATCTGACCAATTTGTGTACCCTGAGTCTGTCCGGGTTGAATGGCAGTAACCGTGCCGTCTGTACCTATAGAGATATCTGTCGCATCATCAGGCACAACCATCTCCGGAATAAGTTTATACCCGTCTGAGTTCACTATAGTCCCGTTTTCATCAATTTTAAAGGCACCGTTTCTAGTATATGATTCTGTACCGTCGGGAAGCTCTATCTTGAAAAATCCCTTACCTGTAATTGCTAGATCTAAATTATTAGAAGTCTGCTTTAAGTTACCCTCAGTGAAGACCTTTGTTGTTGCTGTAGGACGAACACCAAGACCAACTTCTATACCCGTAGGCGATTTCGTTGTCTGCGAAGTTCCTGTTCCTGCATATTCAAGAGTCTGATACATCAAGTCCGCAAACTCTACACGTGAAGATTTAAAACCAACCGTGTTAACGTTGGCAATATTATTTGAAGTATTGTCAATTTGTAATTGTTGTGCCAGCATCCCTGTAGAAGCTGTATAAAGTGATCTCATCATATCTTATCCTTTGGCAGCAATTTTTTCAATTGCATCACGGTTCATCTCATTCATCTGTGTATCCATAGCTTTTTGGTACATTCCAACTAATCTTTGCGCTTCAATCATCCCAACCATAGAACGAATAGCATTTACGTTACTCTTTTCTAAAAATCCCTGAGAAACTGCGCCTGTATTTTTAATCGCAGTAAGAGGGTCTGCACTGTCCGGCGTAAAAAGGTTATCCGCGCCTGGTTTTAGCTTATTAACATTTTCAGGTTCGACAAGCAATAGCTCGCTTCCGGGAATAAAACGCTCATTTCCCGAAACAAGATAAGAGAATCTGCCGTTCTTATCTAAGGCAATATTTCCAGCATCTGAATTAAACTGTATAAAATTTCCATTTTCAGCATAATCAGCCGGTAAGACCTTGTGACCCTCTCTTGTAGTTAAGAAACCTTCCTCGTTAAGAGTAAAAGATCCATCTCTGCTTAACTTAACACCATCAGGCGTTAAAACGGCAAAAAATAGATTCTTCTCTTTAAGAGCAATATCAAAGGTATTTCCTGTTTGAGCAAAGGCGCCCACACTCATATCTCTATATGAGCCAATCACCTGAGGTACACGAGCCAGGCTTCTATGTGTGAACTTGGCACCCTCTTTTGTCTGATTTTCAAGTGGAAGTTCATCTCTTTTGTCTTGATACATACGCAAAAAGTCACCGACTACGAGGTCCTGCCTTTTATATCCATTTGTATTGAGATTGGCAAGATTATTGGTTATGTTGTCTAATCGTAAAAACTGTGCAACCATCCCGCCCGCAGCAGAATAAAATCCGTTTTGCATCTGCACTCCTTAATAATATATGACTGGAACAGCAAACACCGTTCCAGTTTTTTTAAGGCTCTGTCTGAGAGCAAAAAAGCAGAGTGCTGAAGAAAAGTCACTCTATAATAGAGTTTTATTAGTAGTGATAATTTCTTGGATCACAGGAGGGGCAGCTTTCTTATACAATAGGGTTCAGTCGGATTAGATATTTTTGAGGTTGATAGTAAATATACATATTCCTTATAAAGTTTGCCAATACAAACTTCAAGGACTTGCTTTGGCTTTGTAAAAACACAAAGGTAAAATTATGCAAAAAAAAGATGATTAAAAAGAAAACTTATTCATATTAAACAATATAATATCTCAAAGCATCTCCCCAGAACAAAGTCAAATAAAGGATATACTTGTTTTTAACAAAAATCTGGGTATAATCCACCTTTAATTTTTATTAAAATATCACACCTTCCTCAAGGAGCCCTCTTTGTCAGCAAAAGAGCTAAACAAAACTTTAGAAGAACTATTTTCCCAACATACAGACGACACCTGTATTACATATGAAAGCATAGTAGAACTGTTTGAAAAAGCACCTACCTCTGCTCAAGTGAAAAGCATAATAAAACATGCGCAAAAGTATAAAAAATGCCTCTTTACCTCTTCTGAAAATGCAAAGGTTCTAAACAAACAAGAATCTGATGCTCGCCGTGCGGCTCAGCAAAAGATGCTGGAGAATGCGGATAATGAGCAGTTTGACATCATGAAAGAGCGCGAGCTTCTTGAGTGGTCACGTTCAGATTCACCTGTTCGTATGTACTTACGTGAAATGGGACAGATTCCCCTTCTTACAAAAGAAGAAGAAGTCTCTATCTCTAAGCGTATTGAAGGCGGAGAGAACATCATCCTTGATGCCATCTGTTCAGTACCTTACCTAATTGACTTTATCCTAGACTACAGAGAGCCTCTTATTAATAGAGAACGTCGCGTTAAAGAGCTTTTCAAGAACTTTGAAGATGAAGTAGCTGAAGGAAGTAGCGATGACTCAACTGAAGAGGTTGCAGTTGTTGAAGAAGAGACAGGTGAAGAAAAAGAAGTCAAGCTGACGGCTAGAGATAAAAAGCGTGTGGAGAAAGTAGTTACCAGCTTTAAGGCCTTAGATAAGGCTAAAAAAGAGTGGGCGAAGGCTGCTGATAAAGAGTTCCCCGAAGATAAAGAAGATACAGAGCATATCTCTCATCACCTAGGAGCTAGTTTCAAGAAAAAGATATTAAAAGATCGTCTTTTAGATCTTGGACCAACATCTAAGCTTATTAATGAACTTGTTAAGTCAATGGAAACGGCTCTTCATAGTGAAGATGGTTTTGATAAAGAGCTTAAACGTCTTGAATATAAACTTCCATTGTTTAATGACATGCTTAAAAAGAATCACGCCTTACTTTTAGAAGAGATCATAAACCTTACAAAAGAAGATGTGACAGGAAGAGTCCCTGAAGCAACTATGGTCAGTACTTATATGGAGATCAAAAAACTTATTCAGACTAATGAAGCATCAAAAGACAGTTTTGATATGGAACCTGACAAGTTAATGGATATCCTAGAGCAGATCAAACGTGGTAAGGCGATCTCAGAAATCGGTAAGACAAGAATGGCAAAATCCAACCTCCGTCTTGTTGTTTCTATTGCTAAACGTTATACAAACCGTGGACTTCCTTTTCTTGACCTTATTCAAGAAGGAAATATCGGTTTGATGAAGGCTGTTGATAAGTTTGAATACAAAAAGGGTTATAAATTCTCAACTTATGCAACATGGTGGATTCGTCAAGCTATTTCACGTGCAATTGCCGATCAGGCGAGAACGATTCGAATCCCTATTCATATGATTGAGACAATCAACCGTATCAATAAGATCATGCGTAAGCACCTTCAAGAAGAGGGAAAAGAGCCAAGTGTTGATGTTATTGCCAAAGAAGTTGGTTTAACGGTTGAAAAAGTGAAGAACGTTATCAAGATCACTAAAGAACCTATCTCTCTTGAAGCGCCTATAGGAAATGAAGAAGATGGCCGTTTTGGTGACTTTATTGAAGATAAAAACTCTGTCTCTCCCTCAGATGCAATCTTAAAAGATGATCTAAAGCTTCAAATCGAAGGTGTTCTTGAACAACTTAACGAAAGAGAAAAAGCTGTTATCAAGATGCGTTTTGGAATTATGGATGATGAAAGTGATAGAACACTAGAAGAGATTGGAAAAGAGTTAAATGTAACACGTGAGCGTGTTCGTCAGATAGAATCTTCAGCTATTAAGAAACTTAAGCACCCTAAAGTAGGCCGTAAACTTAAGAACTATATAGAAGACTAGGGATGGACTTTTGTGAGAAATGGATTGAGTTTGACTACAATCCTTATCTTCTTTTTGATTCCAACGGTAAAATTCTCTCTTTAAATAATGAAGCTCAACATCTACTTGGATACACTGAGGCTTCGCTGCTTTTTAAGTTAGCCCTTACCTATGCCGACAACAATACAGGCTTTAAAACAAGTTTTCTTGAGCTGGAATTTGACCGCTTTCGTTTTTTTGCACTGATGGTCGGATATGATAATGAAGATGAAATAGGGCTTCGTCTTTATCAGTCTCCGGCTTTTCACTACAGTGAGCCATCTCTCAAAGGAGATCTGGTCAACGTCTATACGCTTATTGACTTATGTATTAGTTCTAACTCTATAGCTTCTACAACAAAATTCACAAAAGTACTTGACCCTGCCCTGCCAGATATTCGCTTGCAAACGCAAAGATTTATTAAGCTATTGAGTAAGGTATATGCGATACATATTTCATCCGAGTTAGTAGAAACAAAACTTTATGTTCGCGTAGGTGAGTACCTTAGAACAGAAGATAAAAAATACACACTTTTTGCTATAGAAATAGAAAGTACAAATGTTCAAAGTAATAAGACATCTGAGATACGAAGTATGGCAGAAGAGATGAATATCTTTGTTGACTTTAAAACCAACAAAACAATACTCAATATTCCTCTGATTACAGACTAGACGAAGAGATCCACTTTTTACCGATAAAAACAGCCGATATAATACCTGCACCAAGTCCAATAAGAAAAGCAGGTATATCTAATATATGGTTGTTGTTTAAAGCTATGAAGCTTAATACTAAGACGATATAAGGAAGAAATCTCCACGGTGAAAATATACCCGGAGTCGATTTGACTGTCTTTTTAAGTGTTTGTCTGTTCTCTTTAAGACGCTTTTTCTCTTCTTTAATGACGGTAGATAGATCTTCCTCAACTTCTTCTGTTTTTTCAAGACTCTCTTCATCATACAGCTCATAAGGGTCTTCGATTTTTGCAAGCATCTCATCATTCATACCCTCGCCACTATGAAGACGATTTTGCACCATACGCTTATACCCACTGAATGAACCCAAGATAATAAACAGTGAAGAGACAAAGGCAAGTTCAAAGTTCAACAGCCAGTACCAGTATCCCTGAACAAGAAGTATCATAGAAAAGAGAAGTTGGGCCAATAGAAGCCTAATAATAAGTTTAGTCATTGTCCTCATCATCATATAGTGGTTTTTGATCTTGATAACGTGGGTTGTTTTTCTTTAACTCTTCAAACTCACGCATCTGTTTCTTATAGGCCTTGAAGACGTTTAAAAAAGAGGCGGCAACACCGATAAAGACACCTATCCAAAGTACCCATTGAACATCAAAGATCTTTTGAAGACCTATACCTATACCCACACCGATAAGTACGGCAACGACCATAGACACACCCAAAGATAGGCTGTCTATACCTTCTATGATAGGTTTTACTCTTGGTTTTTTCTCTTCACTCATTTTATACGTCCCATCACTTTTTTAGCTGCTTCAATCGTCTTTTCTATCATCTCGTCAGTTGTCGCCGTAGAGATAAATCCCGTCTCATATTGAGAACAGGCAAAATAGACACCCTCTTCGAGCATCCCTGCATGAAAGGCCGAAAATCTTTTCTCGTCACTACGGCAGGCATCAGCAAAGTTTTTAACTGGCTTGTCGTTGAAGAAAAATCCGAACATTGAACCTCTTACGTCCGTTTGCAGGCTCATACCATTAGCCTCAGCCGCCTCTTTCATACCCTCAAGAAGGCGAATCGCTCTTTTTTCCAAGATACCGTAAAGTATAGAGTTCTTTTTTAGTTTACTGATAGCCGCCAATCCTGCTGCCATTGCAACAGGATTTCCGCTAAGTGTCCCTGCTTGATAAACAGGACCCTCAGGAGAGAGCATAGACATGATCTCTTTTTTACCACCAAAGGCGCCAACAGGCATACCGCCACCGATAACCTTACCCATAGTAATAAGATCAGGAACAGTTCCCGTAATGTCTTCAGCCCCGCGAAGTGTTGCTCTAAAACCGCTCATCACTTCATCAAAGATCAGCAGAGTCCCGTTCTCGTCACACAAACGTCTTAACTCTGCCAAGAAATCTTTATCAGCCGGAACAAGACCCATGTTTCCGGCAATCGGCTCGATGATGATACAGGCAATCTCTTTACTCTCATTAAAACATTTTTTGACACTCTCTATATCGTTATATTTAGCTAAAAGAGTATGCTTGGTAAAGTCTGCGGGAACACCAGGAGAAGAGGGAGATCCAAAAGTGATCATACCTGAACCTGCTTGAACCAGCAAAGAGTCACTGTGTCCATGATAGCACCCTTCAAACTTGATAATGTCATCACGACCCGTGAAACCGCGAGCCAAACGGATAGCCGACATAACGGCCTCTGTACCTGAGCTTACAAAACGGATCTTTTCCATTGAGGGGATTAGGTCAACAACAAGCTTGGCAAGTTCTGTCTCCGCCAATGTCGGTGCACCAAAGCTAAGACCCTTTTTTACCGCTTCGATCACGGCATTTTCAATACTTTCATCAGCATGTCCAAAAATAAGAGGACCCCAAGACTGTACATAATCAATATATGTATTGCCGTCTATGTCTATAAGATGTCCACCCTCGCCTTTTTCAATAAATATAGGTGTACCGCCTACGCTTTTAAAGGCACGTACAGGTGAGTTGACCCCGCCGGGAATAAGTTCTTGAGCTTCATTAAATGCAGTTTGACTTGTTTGCGTGTTCATAAAATTCCTAGTTTTGGGCTTTTTTACCCTTAAAATAATTAATAGAAGTATATCTAAAGAGTTTTAAACGCAATTTATTATAAATAGATATAATGCTAAAAATCCAACAGACATGATAATGCCTGTTTAAAGATGGTGAATGAGCAGAAGTACCGCGGCCTTACTAATTGCTATTATGTTTCATATGCTGCTTATTCTTGGCTTTACTTACCTAATGCAACTTAAACCTGAAAAGATTGAAGAAGCTAAAGAGCACCGTATTAAACTTTCACTGAAACAGATGCCCAAGAGTCCTAAGAAATCTGCTGTCGTAAAGAACAAATTAAAGCCACAAGAGAAAGCTCCTCCTATGCCAATGGGAAAACAGCTTGAAAAACTCTCTTTACCCCCTAAAAGAACAGAATCAAAACCGATAAACAAGCCAAAACCTAGTAAACAAAAGCCCGTGAAAAAAGAGTTTAAGGCTGAGGCGCCCGTCAAAAAGTTCATCCAAACAAAAGATCCGGAGAAAACAGAAGAGATTCAAGAAAAAAAAGCTGAAAAGAAGAGTGCTCTTTACAGTTTTCTCTCAAAGAAACAGAAAAGTAAAGAAAAAAGTAAAACTAAGACACAAAGCGGTACACAGATCGGAAGTGACTTTAAAGAAGCCTACGGAGAAGCCTTCGGACGTCTCACAGAAGGTGAAAAGAAGTACCTTATAGACAATCAAGAGGTCATGCGACGTATTACACAAGAACAGCTAAACCGCTTGGGACCGGTAAACATCCCAAGAAATCTGAATGTTGATACGGTGAATTATATAGAGTTTTATCTGTATCCAAACGGAGACATCAGCGGACTCAAGATCATTGACTCATCAGGTTTTCAGATCTTAGACGACACCTCTTTACAGACAATAGAATACTCCTACCACCGCTATCCTCTCCCCAAGGAAAAGACACTTATTCGATATAAGGTGGGGTATAACCTAGGAGGAAGAAGGTACTAGCTTTTTCTTTCTATTTGCAAGCCTTGTCTGTACTGTGTAACTCAGGCGCCCATGCAAGAGCATCTTCATCAAAGGTCTCATGCAGTTTAAAAGTATCAGCTTCTTTTGCTTCTTCTTCGTACTCATACGGCGTCAAGACCCCAATTGCACCTGTCATCATACTTTCCAAGCTTTCCGTCTTCATCTTCGCACCAAATAGATTGATATCCATACCTATACCGCTTGCATTGAAAAAATATGAGTTCTTTCTTATCAGATGAGCATAGCAGGGTTCTATAAAGAGATCGATCTTGACAGCTCTTGCATCATCTTTTAGACTGTATTGTACGACTGATCCGATCTTGATCTGGCGGAAATATACAGGAGTATCTGCCTTTAGTCCTCCTAGTCTTGGAGCATCTAAACTAATACGTAAGCCCTTTTCATTTAGATGTGGCACAGGACCTTGCAAGTTAAGATTGAAGCTATACGCGCACTCATCAGTTAAACCCGGTTTAAGAACGATACTAGGACCTTTAAAGACTGCTGAAGGGTTCTTAATCCCATCTAATCCAAGGTGGAAACCTTCAAGCCAGAAAATGGTTTCTTTATTGATGAGGTCCTTATACTTGCTTTGGATCTTCATATTTAACTGAACCTTATCACCAACTAATTCTATAGTCTCGATATGTCCAAGGCGAATGTTTTTATATTCCAGAGGACTTCCTTCTTGCAAGCCTCCTGCATTTTGAGAAAAAATAGTAAAATCAAGATAATTTCCCATGGCTTTCTCCTTACTGCGATAGAGTTCAAAGCGATCATTATTTCTTGCATACTTGGAAGTTAATGAAGAAGGTGTATAAAAAGAGATTCCTCCTGAGATAAGCGTCTGCACTGTTTCTATATCAATTTTTAGACCGTTTAGATCAAACTTAGCCTGCACTCCGCCGGCATTATAAAAAAGTGTATTTTCTTTTAGCTCCGCAGCGTACTTTTCTTCGATATAGAGATCAATAAGGAGTTGTCTTGTCTGAGTATCCCATCTGTATGAAAGGATTTCGCCTACACGTATCTGTTTATAATAAACAGGAGAACCTTTTTTCAAAGAACCAAGTTCATCAGCCAATAGAGTCAGACGAAGACCTTTTTTTGCTAAATATTCAGCCTTTTTCAATTTGGCATAGTCTGTGTAAAGTCTATACTCTTTTTTGAGTTTTTTATCTGCACTAAAGTCAGAAGTCTGCACAGCAATACCGCCTCTTAAAAGCGTCTCCAGACTTGCTGATGTAACATCTAGACCCTCCAAGTCGGCCTTAATATCAATGCCGCTTTGATGATAAAACTCAGATGAATAGTTTATAAGCTTTGCGTATTGAGGTTTAATAAGAAGTTTGACACTAAAACTTTTTTTATCTTCTTTGATTTTGTATGAAGAGACCTTTCCGATCTTAACACCATGATAAAAAATTCCTGTGCCCTCTTTTATATCTTGTATATCATCTGTATAAAGATAAACAAGTACACCTCTGCCTTGGGGTGCTTTGTCGTAGAGTACAAAGTTGTTTTTAGACTTTGCATCTATTTTTGAAGTGATAAAATTAATATAATTTCCGCTGACAATGGTATCAAGTCCACTAAAACCCTCAAAGTCTAATTTAGGTTTTACAATCCAGAAATATGCCTTTTCATTAGCAAAGCCACTAAAGTTCTTATTCAGTTTTATTCCTACATTCGTTTGATCTTTAGCAGGATCATATTTTAGTGAAGAAACCAGACCTGCTTCAATCCCTTTAAAAAATATCTTGCTTATCCCTGCTTCAAGCTTGTGTGGCGCTTTCATCACTAAAACGATCTTTTCTTTACTTAGAAAAAGTTCATCATGATTATTGTAAAGCTTAAAAGTCATTCTCTCTTTTGCTAATGGAGATGATAAAGATTCTTTAGAGTTACTCATACCTATGCCTCCGGCGATAAGGGAGGCCAGAGAGCCCATATTTACCGTAATACCGCTCATACTCGCCTTGATGTCCAAGGCATCTGCCTTGTAGAAAATCGATTTTTCACGTACAAGATCAACATAAGCGCTATTTATACGCAGACAGAGTTCAATGCGCTTTTTGTCGTCTGAGAGCCTTTTATGTTCTACATGCCCTATCTCTTGCTTATTATACAAAACGGGAGCACCTATGGAGATGTCGCCCTTGTCAGCCGTAGTGACGATTACAGAGAGTCCGGGATTAAATACATCCACGGGAGCCGAGTCAAGGGCAATAAAATGATCCTGGTAAGCCAGCCTGTTCAAAGCCTCAGAGGTAGTGGCTGCGGGCATGACGGAGATATAGACTCCGCTGACAATAGTACTTAGACCCGAGATCTCCGTCATGCTTATCTTCGGTTCAACCTTCCAAAACTTATTTCCCTTTCGCGTCACGCCAGCAGATGCCTCTTTGTCGATCAGGGCGATAAGTTCGATCTTTGAGACATCATCAGCTTTAATATGGACATCTTCGACAATACCGATCTTCGTGCCCTTATACATGATGGGTGTCTTGCCGTTTTGAATACCTACGCCGTTATCAAGTACAATGCTGATACGCGTACCCATATTCATATAGGTCTTTCCTATCATTCCTATGGTAATAAACAGAGCGACAATAGGGGCTATCCACACTAAAGTGAAGGCAGATTTCTGCCTTATCCTGGCCTCGGGTATCATCTCTTCATTCATTTTTATCCTTTTCATCCCATAATAGACGCATATCAAAACTCTCTGTCGCAAATATTGTTAATATTACCATAAATGCAAAAGAACTTGCAGCCACACCCGTGGTAATCACCGCAAATTGTCCAAACTGAACTAAAGATATCATCAGACCAATGACAAAGATATCAAGCATAGACCACTTTCCTATGCGGTGAATCATCTTATACAGTCTGCCTTTCTCAGCCAACCTCCATCTTGAACCACTTCTGACTGAATAGAGTAAAAAGAAAAGTACTACAAGTTTATAGATAGGAACAAATATGCTGGCAATAAAGATGACAGTACCGACAAAAAACTCATTATATTTATAAAAATAGAAGATACCGTCAATAATAGTATTGTTCTCATAGGTCGTAACAGAGACAACCTTCATAATCGGATAGATATTCGCCGGTATATAAAAGAGAAGAGCGGCAATAGATAGGGCCCAAGTGCGTGCTATAGAGTTTTGTTTTCTTTGGTGGATTTCTTCGTAACAGAAAGAACAGTTCTCAAGCGTATTTGGATTGAGATGGTGACAATGAAGACAAAAAGAGAGATTAGCCTTGATATCATTTAGCATTATGGTAGGCCCTCCATATCTCTAGTGGAGAAAAATAGTTTGTTAAAAACAGACTAGATATCATTAAGCAAGTAAACATTACAATACCCTCTCCGTAGATCAGTTGGGTGTCTTTGTTAAGCTTAATAATGGAAACGAGTATAGCAACAATATACACATCCAACATGACCCATCGTCGCATCCTAAACAAGAGCTTATACATAATATGCATATACCTGGGTTTTTTCCCTCTAACCAGAGGAAAGAGCACTAAAATACTTAAGACTATCTGCATAAAGGGAGCGAATATCGCTGTAATAAAAACAATGATAGATAGCTCGATATAACCATCCTTGTAAAAATAAAAGAGTGACTCAAACATTGTATTGACCTGAGCTGAACTTCCTAACTCAAAGGTCAGTATGGGAAGAAACATCGCAGGAAAAAAAAGTATAAAAGAGGCAATGGCCAAGCCAAGAGGAAAAGAGAGTCCTATACAAGCTCTCTTGATTGTGTTCTTGCAGCGCGGACAATGTAACCAATCAGAATCAGAGTTTTTTACGATCAAACCGCACTCTGAACATCCCAGTAATTTTTGCATATAAAATTATAGCGATAATGTAAGTGTTGTGAAACAAAACTGCTAAAAAAATATTTATCTACAGAAACTGTTTCTTATTATAGACAGAAAAACAGGGGGAGAAAATTATATGAGTGTGTTCGTATTCTCCGTCGGCTTGCCGATATAAAAACCTTGAGAATAGTCAATCCCCATCTCTTTTGCAAGCTCATACAGCTCTTTTGAATCAACATATTCAGCAACAGTCTGCGCACCTATCTTTTTAGAAAAATCGACTATGTTTTCTACAATTATCTTTGCATTTTTATCATCTAAAAGATGCTGAATAAAATGTCCGTCTATTTTCAAGACATCGGCTTCTATCTGCATCAGACGTGAGAAGTTCGAGTTATCCATACCAAAGTCATCAATAGAGATATTACAGCCAAGCTCTTTTAAGGCCTTGATCTGTGACAAACAAGCACTTGCCGTTTCAGTACTTATACTTTCTAGTATCTCTATATAAATACGTGCAGGATCCATCTGATAATAATCGCATTTATAAGAGATATATTCAAGTAAATACTCTTTCATAAAGTCTTCTTTTGTAATATTTATGCAAAAGTTATAGTCATTATCTTTAAAATACTTAAAACACTTATCAATCACTATACGCGTGATATCACACATTCGTCCTGCAATTATCGCAGAAGGCAAAAAATCTCTGGGTTGCAAAAGGATCTTATCTCTGCTTTCAATACGGCATAAGACCTCATACTTTGTAATAAGACTGCTTTTATTATCCATAATAGGCTGAAAATGCACCTTTATTCGATCTTCATCAATCGCTTCTTGAATCTCTTTAACACTCTCTATATGTGCACGTTGTTCTTTTATAAAAGCAGAATTCTCATCATATATAGCTATTTGACTCCCCTCTTTCGCCTCTGAAAGAGCAATATCAGCTTTTTGTATCAACTCTCTTCCAGCAGAGATTCCTATATTTGTATGAATTTTCAGTAATAAGCCATCTACTTCTATGGGAGCCAGTTCAAAAAAAGATTTTATTTGGGAAGAAAGAATGTTTTCTTGCGAGGGTGAGGGGTTATTAAGCAAGATAGAAAATTCATCTTCATTTGTTCTGTACAGCCTTGCATTAATCGGCAGATTGATTGAAATAGCATTTCCAAACTCGACAAAGATCTTATTACTTATCTCCATGCCGTAATATATTTGAAAAGTCTTAAAACCGTGTAAAGAGACCTTTAAAAGAGCATTATTATGATTAAACTCTACCCTCTCTTCTAAGGCATATACATTTTCGCAGGAGGTTAACTTGTCAATATAATAAGTGTCTTCAAATATCTCTTGCATATTCATATATGAGGCAGCCTTATATAGCGTGCGTTCACACTCTTTTGCGTCAAGAGGGTTCATTAAGATAGCATCCGCACCAAGCATTAAAGACTCTTTAATGACAGAAGCCTCATAAGAACAAGAGATAATATAACGCTCAGGAATAAAATGTTTAATATTTTCTAAGACTTCCATGCTTTCAGGATGACTCATATCCAAAACCAAGCAGTCATAATTTTTATGGTGTAAGACAGAAGAGATAGTTGTACCTGAGGTATAAATATTTATATGCTGTGTAAAATTGTCAAAAATATTTTTATGTGTTGAAGACTGTAGATAAAGTATTCTCATCTTTTTATAGTTCATAATCTTTGCCTGCATAATCCCCCCTAAAGGCTAGATGTAAAGTAGACAACACCTAACAGTAAGTAGTAGTCATGATTATATGATAAAAGACTTAAAAGACAATATTTATACCTAATTAGATAATGATTATAAAATTAGAATATCTTTACTCATATCCTTTTTATTTGTGAAAGTAGTTTGCTAGGAAAAAAGTCTATCTCAATATTTAATATTAATTAAAATTGTTTAATATAATAATAATATTCTACGATAAAATTAAACAAAAAAGGGCACTCTAATGAAAAAACTACTTATAATTTGTTTCTTATTAAGTACACATTCTTTTGCTGACTTAAAAGATTTCAATAAGCTTGATTTAGAAAAAAATCTATTCGGTAAAGCATGTGATAGTAATGATATGAGCGCTTGTACAAAGCTTGCAGTACTGCATAATTATGCTAATGACCTACAAGGTAGAACAATAAAAAAAAATTTATATAGAAAAGAGTGTGACCGAAATTATATGGATGCTTGTTATAACCTTGCAATTGTATATTCTAAGGGAGATGGGGTTAAACAAGATAAGGCAAAAGCAAAAGACTTATTTGACAAAGCGTGCAGAGGTGATTATATGAGCGCTTGTTATAATCTTGCGTTAATGCATTTTAACGGCTACGGTGTTAAACAAGATAAGATTAAAGCAAAAGACTTATTTGCTAAAGCTTGCAAAGCAGGCACACTGAGTGCTTGCTATAACCTTGGCGTTATATATTCCAAGGGAGATGGGGTTAAGCGAGATAGTGTCAAAGCAAAAGATCTGTATGACAGCGCATGTAAGGGCGGTGAGACAAATGCCTGTTATAACCTCGCACTTATGTATTTCAGGGGTGATGGTGTTGCACAAGATAAGATAAAAGCAAAAGATTTATATAGCAAAGCCTGTGATGGTGGTGCTATTGGAAGTTGTTATAATCTTGCACTTATGTACATTTATGGTGAAGGTGTTAGACCAGATAGAACAAAGGCAAAAGATCTGTTTTCTAAAGCTTGTAATAATGGTCTTCTAAGCGCTTGTGAAAATTATAAAATCTTGAATAAATAATGCTTTATCGTAAAAATTTTGGATCGTATCATCTTTTATAATTTTTATTAGAGCGAAACTGCAGCTTAGTTTTGAAAAATCATTAAGCGGTATTAATTAAATACATATAAAATGGCCTAATTTGTGGTAGTGCATATGTTATAATGCCATCTATATAAAACAAGGCTAATTTAGTGCAAAACACATCAAGTAATACACAGAAATTTATTTTAAAACTTTTTCCCGAAATCATGATTAAGGGTTCTTCAGCAAAACGACAGATGGTAGGACAACTCTACAACAATCTTATCAGTATGTTAGGACGAATCCATGCAGAGATAAAAGTAAGAAAGTTTTCTGATAAAATTGAGATATTAACACCTATTAGCGTACTGCCAGAAGTAAGAATAATGCTTTTAGATACACCAGGTATCGAACAGGTACTTGAGGCTTTACAGTTTGATAAAATGGATACTATAGACCAGATCAAGCACAAAGTCGGTGAGATCATGGGTGATAGTCTAAAAGATAAAACTTTTGTGGTGAGAGTCAAACGCACAGGAACGCATTCTTTTAGATCTACAGAGATAGAACAAACAGTAGGAGGTTATCTACTGGCTCATTTTGAAGCAAAAGGCGTTGATCTTCGTAATCCTGAGATTACCATTCGATTGGAACTTATCGAGAATCAACTCAATATTATCACGACAAAACATAAGGGTCTAAGCGGTTTTCCTATTGGAACACAAGGTGATATTCTTTCCTTGATGTCGGGAGGATTTGACTCTACGGTGGCTTCTTATTTAACGATGAAAAGAGGGATTAAAACGCACTTTGTATTTTTTAATCTTGGCGGTATGGCACATGAGATCGGTGTTAAACAAGTGGCCTTGTATTTATGGTCTAAGTTTGGCTCATCACATAGAGTGAAATTTATATCTGTGCCTTTTGATGATGTTCTCACGGAGATATTTCGTTCTACCGCACCAACGTATATGGGCGTTACACTGAAACGTCTTATGCTTCTGGCTTCTGAAAAGATAGCGGATGAACTTGAGATAGATGCACTTCTCACAGGCGAAAGCGTTGCACAAGTTTCTTCTCAAACACTGCGAAATCTTGCACTTATTGATCAAGTGAGCAATAAGCTTATCTTACGTCCGCTGTCAACTATGAATAAACAAGAAATCATCGACATAGCCAGTGACATCGGAACACGATATTTCGCAGAGAGTATGCCTGAGTACTGTGGTGTAATTTCTCAAAACCCTATTACTCATGGCTCTTTTAAACGCATGGAAAAAGAAGCTAAGTATTTTAATTATGAAGTACTCGATAAAGCGGTCGAAGATGCTCAACATATTTATGTAGATGAGATCATTGATGACATAAGTAAGCTAGCCCCTATTGAAGTCATACATGATCTAACTGGTGAAGATTTTGTGGTAATTGATATTCGCGGCGAAGATGCCTGTGTGCAAACCTCATGTGAATGTATCAAGATACCCTTTCATAAACTCAAAACCGAGTTTGAAAAACTTCCTCAAGACAAAGAATATCTGCTCTACTGTGAAAAAGGTATCATGAGTCAACTCCACGCACAATACTTACGAGATGCCAAAGGCAGTAAAAATATCAGGGTTTATCGACCTCTATAAGGC
>CBFDAB010000034.1:0-18478 GCA_965602745.1 uncultured Campylobacterales bacterium | reverse complement strand
TATCTGATGATGAAATAGAAATCCTATAGCCCCTGTTGGAATAAAAGAGGCAATAAGCTTTTTCCAGATCTCTAAACTTTGAAAAAGAGTATTGAAATAGATGATCATAATAGAAAAAATAGGTGCGATCTGGATGATGATATTGAAAGAGTTCATAAAGGCATCTTGCGGGACACCCATCATCTGTGAGGTCAGGGCTATGTGTGCTGTTGAAGATACCGGTAGAAACTCAGTCACACCCTCAACTATGCCTAAAATCACTGCTTCATAAAATGTCATAAATATCCTTATAATAGTTAAGACAAAAGGATAACGAAGAGATGGTTAAGTTTTGGTGAATCGTGTTTATAAATAGAAGTAAGACAAAGATGTTTTCTTTATAGTATTGATTAGAATCTGTTTAAGCCGTATAATCGTTTCGGCAAAGATGCTCTTAACTATCTTTCAGATATAATTGCGCCCGTATGTTTACAAAATGGGTTGAAGACCCCTGTTTTAAACATATTGAAACCATCAAAGGAAGCGAATGCTGCTTTTTACACCAGGGCCTACACCCGTACCAGAATCAATCCGTTTAGCGATGGCCGAACCGACACTTCACCACCGTACACCGGAATTTGAAGCTATTTTTGAAGAGACGAGAAAAGAACTTTTTAAACTGTTTAATACAGATGAAGTTGTTATGCTTGCGACGAGCGGGACAGGGGCCATGGAAGCGGCTGTTATAAACCTTTGCCATAACACCTTGCTAAATGTTAATGCAGGTAAGTTTGGTGAGCGTTTTGGTAAGATTGCTCAGGCACATGGACTGCAAAGTGTTGAACTTAAGTATGAGTGGAACACGCCGACATCGGTAGAAGACGTTTTAGAAGCGCTGGAAAAGAACCCTTCAATAGATGCTATTGCTATTCAGATATCTGAGTCTGCGGGCGGTCTTCGTCATCCTGTAGAAGAGATTGCAAAAGCAGTTAAAGCAATTCGTCCTGATGTGATGATCATTGCAGATGGTATTACAGCTATCGGTGTTGAAAAGATTGATATTTCAAACCTTGATGCTGTTCTTGCCGGAAGTCAAAAAGCTTTAATGCTTCCTCCTGGTCTTGCAATCCTTGGTCTTAGTAATGCCGGGATTGAGAAGATCGGCGCAGGTAAGGGTTATTACCTTAACCTTGCTTCAGAGATCAAAAATCAGCGTAAAAATACGACTGCTTATACGGCGGCTACAACATTGACTATCGGTTTGAATGCTATCTTAAAAGAGATAGATGCAGATGGCGGACTTGAAAAACTTTACAAAGAGACAAGCGCACGTGCAACGGCAACTCAGGCTGCATTGGAAGCGATAGGAATGCATGTCTATCCTAACAGTCCTGCTAAATCTATGACGACTATTGACGATGAAAATGCTTCTGAGATCAGAAATATTCTTAAAAAATATTATGAAGTAAATGTGGCTGGCGGTCAAGATCACCTTAAGGGCAAGATCTTTCGTATTAACCAGATGGGACTTATAAAGACTTATGAGTCTGCATGGGTTGTTAACGCCGTTGAACTTGCCTTGAATAAGCTTGATAGACGTCCTTATGACGGTACGGCGAACAAAGTGTTTAATGAAGTATATTTTAAAGCATTGGATAACTAATCTATGATGTTAGAGCATGAGATCCCTTTTGGGACAAAACTTTATTTTGGTAAGACAGCAAAGATAAAACGTGAGATCGAAGCAGTTGCTTCTGCGGTACTTTATAAGGCAGATTATGAAGAGCTTATCACGCCTCTATTTTCTTATCACCAGCACTTAAGTATTGCTGATGAGAAAGAGCTGATTCGTGTAAATGATACACAAAATCACCAACTGACGCTTAGAGCAGACTCGACGATTGATGTTGTCCGTCTCCTTGATAAGCGTTTAGGCCGTAATACAACGCATCAAAAATGGTTTTATATCCAGCCGATTTATATGTATCCCTCAAAAGAGATCTATCAGATCGGGGCAGAATTTATCGGAGAGAAAGATCTCTCTTCTGTACTTCAGTCAGCGATTGATATTGTCAATGCACTTGAGATCAAACCTCTTTTACAAATATCGAACATTCGTATTCCAGAGTTGATCTCTCAAGAACTGGGTATTGACTTGGATGATTTTAGACATATCAATATTCAAAAGCTTCTTGATAATAATGTTCCTTGGTTAAAAGAGATCATCTATCTTGAAAGACTTGAAGATATTGACGCAGTGATCGAAGTCGTTCCTGATGTGATCAAGAATGAGCTTAGACGTATGAAAGAGCTGGCAGAAAACATTGAGTATGACAACTTTGTACTTGCACCGCTGTATTACGCGAAGATGCTTTATTATGATGAGCTTTATTTCCGTATGATAGAAAAAAATGATGTATATGCCCGCGGCGGACGTTATGTGAATGATGAGATAAGATCTGTAGGCTTTGCGATTTACACAGATAAAATAATAGAAAAAATAGAAGGTAATAAATAATGAAAGCAGATTTAATTGTTGGTATTCAATGGGGTGATGAGGGAAAAGGTAAGATTGTTGATCTTCTTGCTCAAGAGTTTGATGCAGTAGCGCGTTACCAAGGCGGACATAATGCAGGTCATACTATCTGGGTTGACGGTGTAAAATATGCACTTCATCTTATACCATCGGGTATTTTAAATCCATCTGCTCTTAACATCATCGGAAACGGTGTTGTTGTTTGTCCGGAAGCACTTATTAAAGAGATGAAGCAGTTTGATAAGCTTAAAGGCCGTCTTTTTGTATCTGAATCAGCGCATATGATCCTTAACTATCATATCGCTATCGATCAGGCAAAAGAGAAGATGCGCGGAGATAAGGCTATCGGAACGACAGGTCGTGGAATCGGTCCTTCGTATGCAGATAAGATATCTCGTTCAGGTCATAGAATGGGTGAGCTTAAAGACATTGAACTTCTTACTGAAAACATCATGGAGCATTTTGAACAAAATGCTGCTGTGTTCAAGGCTATGGATATTGCACTTCCGTCTAAGGCTGAGCTTCAGGCTGAACTTATTGAATATGCAAAAGTTCTTCTTCCTTTCATCTGTAACACAACAAAGATGATTTGGGACCTTATGAAAGAGGGCAAAAAAGTTCTTCTTGAAGGTGCTCAGGGTACACTTCTTGACATCGACCACGGGACATACCCATTTGTTACTTCATCTTCTACTATATCAGCGGGTGCATGTACAGGTCTAGGTATCTCACCAAAAGACATCGGTAATATCACAGGTATAGTAAAAGCTTATTGTACTCGTGTTGGAAACGGTCCTTTCCCAACTGAAGATTTTGGAACTGAGGGTGACAGACTACGCGAACAAGGTCATGAATTTGGAACAACTACGGGCCGTCCTCGTCGTTGTGGCTGGTTTGACGCTGTTGCTTGTAAGCACGCTTCACGTATCAACGGATGTGACCAGCTTTCTATCATGAAACTTGATGTTCTTGACGGTTTTGATGAAGTAAAGATGTGTGTTGCTTATGAGTATGAAGGCAGAGAGATCGATTATATGCCCTCAGACATTGAAAATGTTAAACCGATCTATAAATCTTTTGCGGGTTGGGATAAGACTGAGGGCGTACGTTCTTGGGATGATCTTCCTGAAACAGCAAAGGCTTACTTGAAGTTTTTTGAAGAGATCACTGAAACAAAGATCGGTCTGGTATCGACTTCACCGGATAGAAACGATACAATTATCCTTTAAAATGATCTTATAAGGGAAGAAGATGCTTAATATGACTTCTATTTTGTTAATCATATTAGAAAAGAGAAGCTTCTTCCCTCTTTTCTCTTCTCTTTTTTACCGGCAAGCCTTATGAAAACCCAATACAGCTCTCTTGTTAAAATAAAAAAAGATCACTTAGATATTATGGAAAAGTCTGTGCGTTCGTGTCATCAGACTATTGCCATAATTGAGGTAAAGATAGAAGCCTCTTATGTTGAACTGAGTTCTATTGAGATACCTCATGAGGGAGACTTTTCTATTTTTAGGCAGATGCAACTTCTAAAACACAGGGTGCAAGAAGAGATTGAATTTAACAAGTATAATCTGGAAGTGGCCAAAAATGCCTTACTGAAAGCAATGCAACAGCTCAAAACTGCTAATATTGAATACGAAAAATTCAAATATCTTGAAACAAACGAGATCAAAAAAATAGTTAAGGCGAGAAAGTCCAAAGAGGCGAAAGAACTCGATGAGATCGCTTTAATTGCTTTTAACAGGAATAATAATGCGTAAAATATTAGTAATGTGTGCCTTGTTTATATCTATTAATCTTCAAGCTAAAAGCGAACTGTATGAATGTACAAAGGTCTTTGAAGAGAGAAAACAAGAGCTGATCCTGGAACTTGAACGTATAGATGAACAAGAGCAGGCGCTTAACGCTCTTAAAGAAGCCACACAAGAGCTTCTTATAAAAAAAGAGGCCAAGCTGAATGAAAAAGAGACACGCCTAGCGGCCCAAGAGAGCGACTTAAAACAGCGCGAGGCAGAAGTCTCTAAAAAGTTAGACAAAACGGAAGAACTTCTAAAAGCACTAAAAGAGCAAAAGCTTAGCAAGATTTCACAGACCTATTCTAAGATGAAAGCTCAGTCTGCGGCAGATGTTCTTAGTGCCTTGAAACCACAAGAAGCATCCTCAATATTGACCACACTGAAGCCAAAGACCATGGCAAAAATATTATCAAAGATGGATGCTATAAAAGCATCTGAGATGACACAATTAATGAGTAAGGTAGAAGAGTGAGTTTAAATTTATAACTAAGTGCTTGAAAACTTGTTATTAGCCCTCCTGTGACAAAACTGCATCCTGTTTTTTACGAGGTTGGAGAAGAGCATCTGAAAAATTTACTAGATAATCATTATGAGCTGATTAGAGTCAGCAGTAGTTCAAACCGCTTTCTTGTATGAGTCTCAAATACTTTGCCGTCACGCATCTTTTCATATGTATGAATCCTCAAGACAAATATGGCTTAGACTCTATGCGATTTTACTTTCTGGCCTGATTGAAGAGGACATAAGAGAAGAATATATCCAATCATTTTAGGATTAGCTCATATTCATTCTATGTGCATGGTAAATATTCCGAGTAAAGATAAGTTTTATGTTTCTAATCAAATATTTACCTTAGATAGGATAAAATCACGTAAACAGAACAAAGATGGTCGGCTTAAGCCGATGATTATCATATTCTATAAATGGCATACGATAATCATCTTTAGTTAAATTATTTTGAAGGCGCTTCAATGAAGGTAAAACTGCAACACGTTCCCCATATTGCACAAAGAGTAGCGATTGAGCTAAACAAAAGTGGTATTGTTACAATGACCAGAGGTTTAGAACCTGTTGCAGATGAAGCCAGAAAAGTTCTTGAAGAGAGTATCAAGCAAGAAGCTGCGCTTGAAACAAAAGTACATGAGATACTTGAAGCTAATGAAGAAGCTATGGATGAGCAAAATGTAGATGACAGACAGCTTTTCTTTATGATAAAGAAGAAAATAGCTCCTGAATTTGGTGTTATTCTCGCTCACGATGAGCGTTTTTCTGATATAGCACATAAGATCTTAGATGAGCTTTATGAAGAAGATCTGATTCATTATGATATTGAAGAGATTCGTATTAAAAATGTTATCTTTGGTGCAATGACAGACTTTATTGCAGATAACGGTGCTATTGAAGACAGTGTTTATGAAAAAATAAAGTCTTATAAGCGTGAGATTTTTCCCGGAACTGATGATTATAATATCTTATTTGACAAACTTTATTCTGAGGAACTTTCAAAAAGAGGACTTGCTTAATGACAAAAGTATATATATATCTTGAAAATGGAACCTATCTCGAAGCAGATAGCTTTGGTGCAGAGACGACTTCTATAGGTGAGATTGTTTTTAATACTTCGTTGACAGGATACCAAGAGATCACTTCTGATCCTTCATATGCCGGACAGTTTGTAACATTTACTATGCCTGAAATCGGTAATGTCGGTGTGAATGCTGAAGACATGGAGAGCAAGGGTGCCTTTGCTAAAGGGGTCATTGTTAGAAGTTATCAAGAACGTTATTCAAATTTTCGTGCGACTGACTCTTTAGAAAATTTTCTTAAAGAGCAGGGGGTAATGGGTATTTGTAATATAGATACACGTTACCTGACAAAGATGCTTCGTTCAGAGGGTGCGATGATGATGATCGCTTCTACGGAGATCTCTGACAAAGATGAGTTGAAAAAAGTTCTTGAAAGCTCACCTCGTATAGAAGACGTGAATTATATCGAAGAGGTAAGTACAAAAGAGGTATATAAACATACAAACGGTACTTATGATGCCGTTAACTTCAAATATAATGTAGCACCGACAGCTAGGGCAAAGATAGTTGCTATTGATTTTGGTGTAAAACGCAATATCTTAAATGAACTGACTCAAGCCGGTATGGATGTGGAAGTTATTCCAAATAGCTTTGATGCAGATGAACTGATCTCGCGTGTGAAAGCGAAAGAGATAGACGGTGTTTTCTTATCAAATGGACCGGGTGATCCACTTGTTCTTAAGAAAGAGCAAGAAAGTATTAAGAAGCTTATATCTGCGAAGGTTCCAATGTTTGGTATCTGTTTAGGGCATCAACTCCTTTCTATCTCTCACGGATATGATACTTTTAAACTGAAGTTTGGCCATCACGGCGGAAATCATCCTGTTAAAAATGAGAAAACAGGAATGGTAGAGATCACGGCACAAAACCATAATTATAATGTTCCTGATAATATAATTGAGATCGCTGATGTGACACATACAAACCTTTTTGATAATACTATTGAAGGTCTAAATTACAAGTCTGGACATATCTTCTCTGTTCAGCATCACCCAGAAGCAAGCCCGGGACCAAAAGAGAGTGCTTATATCTTTGGTGAATTTCTCTCTTTAATGGGAAAAGCTTAAGCTAACTTCAGAAAATGTGTGAAACGCTCAGCTTGCTGACATTTCTTTAGAGAAGCGAAGCGGAGTTTACAAAACAAGCCTAGGCGGTCTGCGTTAGCAGATGTTTCTTCTTAAACAAGCCTAAGGCAGTCTGCGCAAGCAGATGTTTAATTAGTAAAAGAGTTAACACTTTTGTAACAAAAGAAGTTTATACTTACAACTCAAAGCCGACTCATTCTCCTTTTAAGCTCATTATACGAGCTTAATGCTCTTCATATATATAAGGAAACTGTTTGAATTTTTATGATCACAATTCCTTAGAACTTCTAGCCATCTTAGCCTTTGGTTTTTTCGGTAGTCTTGGTCATTGTATTGGTATGTGCGGGGGATTTATTGTCTCTTATACAACAGCAAAACTTGACTCAACTACATCAAAGACTTCTCAGGCAAGCGGGCATATCTTTTATAATCTAGGACGTATCAGCTCTTATACTCTTTTAGGCGCACTTTTTGGTTTTTTTGGATCTTTATGGGAAGCTACACCGATAATGCGTATGATAATGTTTGGTTTTTCAGGTCTTCTAATGGTGTTGATGGGACTTTCGCTTTCGGGAAAAATAAAGTTTCTGAGCTACCTTGAATATCCAATCACACAAAAGAGATGGTTTAAAAAACTTTTCTTTTCTCAGTTAAACTCAAAATCTAAACTTAGCTTTTATACACTCGGGGCATTGAACGGATTTTTCCCTTGCGGACTGGTTTATACTATGCTTATAACTGCGATTGCGACTAAATCTGTCCTTCTTGGAGCAGGTGTGATGTTACTTTTTGGAATCTCTACAATTCCGACACTTTTCTCCCTTGGTTTCCTCGTTGGCTTTATCTCACAAAACCGTTTTAGACATATTATGATAGAAATATCATCTTTAATTATAATATTCTATGGTGGCTGGACCTTATACAAAGCCTATGCCAACTATGATATCTATCTTCATCCAATAAAAAATTCTAGCATGAAATGCGGCACGGGAAAATGCGGTGCCGGTAAGTGCGGATTATAATAACTTATATAGACTTATCTTAATTATATATTAAAAAATAATCTATATTTTATAACCTGAATAATTTTTAAACTTTAAGCTTTATGATTATCATAATATGATATTATGTTAGTAGATTTAGGCTATCTTAATTTTTTGTTGTATTTTTTTGTTGTAAGAATATATACGGTAAAACTGTGAGATAGTCTAAACTTTGATGTTAAAGAGTGCGAATTCTTTGACTTAAATTATATAAAGGGAGCTTTGTATGGAGAATCGTCCATTAGAATACGATTATACAGTTGCAAAGATGTTTATCTTTTCTGCACTGTTATTCGGATTTATCGGTATGTTATTAGGTGTTATCCTTGCCTTGCAAATGGCATGGCCAGAATTTAACTATATTCTTGGTGACACTATGGCTGAATATATTAACTTCAGTCGTATTAGACCAATTCATACCTCAGGTGTTATTTTTGGATTTACATTAAGTGGTATTTTTGCTTCATGGTATTACATAGGACAGCGTGTTCTAAAGGTATCAATGGCAGAGTCTAAGTTTTTAATGTTTGTTGGAAAACTTCACTTCTGGTTGTATTTCGTAGCAATTTTACTTGCTGTTGTGAGCCTTTTCTTAGGTGTATCTCAGTCAAATGAGTATTCTGAATTAGAGTGGCCTCTTGATATTGTCGTTGTTCTATTCTGGGTACTTTGGGGTTTCAGTATTGCAGGTCTTGTCGGTATTCGCCGCGAGAAAGCACTATATATCTCTATCTGGTATTACATCGGTTCATGGTTAGCAGTTGCAATGCTGTTTATTATGAATAATATAACAATTCCTACTTATTTTGTTTCTGGTGCGGGTTCTATGTTACATAGTGTCTCAGTATATGCAGGTACAAACGGAGCTATGGTTCAATGGTGGTTTGGTCATAATGCAGTTGGTTTCGTTCTTACGGTTCCTCTAGTTGCAATGATCTACTACTTCTTACCAAAAGAGTCAGGACAAGCGGTTTATTCATATAAGCTTTCACTTCTTTCTTTCTGGTCATTGATGTTTGTATATGTATGGGCAGGTGGTCACCACCTTATCTATTCTACAGTTCCTGACTGGATGCAGACTATGGGATCGATTTTCTCGGTTATCCTTATTCTTCCATCATGGGGTTCAGCTATTAATATGCTATTGACCATGAAGGGTGAGTGGAAACAAGTTGCTTCAAACCCTGTTATTAAGTTTATGATCCTTTCATCTACTTTTTATATGTTTGCAACACTTGAAGGTCCTATTCAAGCTATCAAATCTGTAAATGCGATTGCGCACTTTACTGAGTGGATCGTCGGTCACGTACATGATGGTGCCCTTGGTTGGGTTGGATTCATTATTATGGCTGGTATGTATCACATGGCTCCGCGTATTTTTAAGCGTGAGATCTATTCTAAAGCATTGATGAATACTCAGTTTTGGATGCAAACACTTGGTGTAACTCTGTACTTCACATCTATGTGGATCGCAGGTATTACTCAAGGTATGATGTGGCGTGCGGTAGATGAATTCGGTAACCTTGCTTACTCTTTCATCGATTCTGTTGATGCTCTTCATGTTTACTATATCATTCGTGCGGTTGGTGGTATCTTGTATGTTGCAGGTTTTGTTATCTTCATCTACAATATTCTTAAAACTATGTCAGCTCGTCCTGTAGAGGAACGTGAGCTTCAAAATGCTACGCCTATGGCTGCGTAAGGAAAGGGAGATAATATGTTTCATTGGTTAGAAGAGCGCCCATTCTTTTTCTCGGTTGGTGTATTTGTTGTGATCGCGTTTGCCGGTCTTGTTATGATTGTTCCTCACTTTATTGAGCAATCTCGTCCTGTTGTCGGAACTAAGCCATATACGGCTCTTGAAATAGCAGGTCGTCAGGTTTATATTAAAAACAACTGTAATGGTTGTCATTCACAGTTAATTCGTCCATTTAAGCATGAGACTGACCGTTACGGTTCTTACTCTTTAAGTGGTGAGTATGCTTATCACCGTCCATTCTTATGGGGTTCTAAGCGTACAGGTCCAGACCTTATGCGTGTAGGTAACTACCGTACTACTGACTGGCATGAAAATCATATGATGGACCCTGTAGCTGTTGTTCCAGGATCTATTATGCCGGCATACCCATGGTTGTTCTCTGCTAAAACAGATATCGACACAGCATGGGCTGAAGCAGAGACTGTTCGTGTAATGTTCAATGTTCCTTATAACAAAGACATTCCTATGAAAGATGGTTCAATGACTCAAGTTTCATTGGCATCAACAGTTGAAGCTGGTCGTAGTGAAGCATTGGCAGCGGCAAAGATTATCACTGCTGATATGAAAAACCAAGATGTAAAAGATGCTGTTGAAGCAGGTGAGATTCCTGAGATAGTAGCTCTTATCGCATATCTTAATTCACTGAAGTAAGATAAGTCCATGACTCTAGGTGAATTTCAGGCATATGGCTATTTTGCTTTAACTGCTTTTTTATCTATTATGTTGTGGTGGTATATTTACCACCTATACAGCTCAGAGAAAAAAGGCACGAAAGATTATGAAAAGTATGGTGATTTGGCTTTACATGATGAACTCACAGATGAGTTAGTTGAAAAAAAAGATGAAGATGACTCGAAAGAGAACTCTAAACGAGATATGGAGGCATAAATGAAAAAGTTATGGATTGTCGGTATTTTACTAATAATCGTGCTAATAGCAGGGACTTACCTTGTTGCTGGGCACATGATAGGTGACGATATTGTTAACTTGTTAGCGTTGGCCGGTGCTGGAGCTATCGTAGTTATTTCGGTATTTGTTGTACTAGGTTATGTTAAGAAGATGCAAGATGACACTGCTAGTGGTGAGCTTGCAGACGAGACCTGGGATGGTGTCGGTGAGTACAAGAATGAACTTCCTTTTGGATGGGCAGTATCAATGCTTGGACTTATGGTTTGGGGAATGTGGTATATGCTTTCAGGCTATCCTCTTGATTCATACTCTCAACTTGGTGAGTATAATGAAGATGTGGCTGTTGCTAATAAAAAATCGGCAGATAGCTTTGCTAAGATGACTGATACTCAAAAGCTTAAAATGGGACAGGGTGTTTTCTCTGTTCAATGTGCTCCTTGTCATGGTCTTCAAGGTAAGGGTCAAGAGAATTATAGCTCAGGACAGTTGACTGCTGAAGATCTTACAGTACGTAATATGAGCAAGACTTATGTTGAGAAAGTGATCCGTGAGGGTTCAACTCAACTGGGTTACGACGGAGGTATGCCACCGTTTATGCTTTCTGATGATGCGCAGATTGCAGCCGTATCTACATATATCTCTAAGGGATTTAAAGATGAAGAAGGCTCAACAGCCGGTAAAGATCTTTTCGCTTCGGCATGTTCATCATGTCACGGTGCTGCTTTAGAAGCAGGTGTCAAAGGATATAAGAGCTGGGGTAATCCTGAATTATCAGAAGATGAGAATGGTACAATTGCTGATCCTACAGGTGTAGAAGGTTATTCTGACAACTGTGTCGGTGAAGACTGTATGGGTCAAGGTTCTGCAGGTGTTGCACCAAGTCTTAAAGGGTATAACTCATGTTTAGTGAATAACCTTCTAAGACATGGTATGAAAAAAGGTGAGATTGGTACTATGCCGGCGTTCGGCGATATGCTAAGTCTTCCTCAAATCGAAGCCCTGTCAGCTTATGTTGCACATGGTACCGATAAAGAAATCGAAGAGTAAGGGGTATAGATATGGAAAATAGAAGTATTTTTGCACTCGATGGTATTACAGGCATGATTATTGCAACAATCTTGTTGCTTGGAATTGAAGGCACTCTAGTATTTTTTGCTATAGGTGCTCAGGGAAGTGCATCTCAAGAGTATTATTATCTTGATGATGCGAAGAGTATTAAAATGTTTGGCTCGACAACTGAAACTCATGTTAAGCTTTTGAAGGACAAATAATGAATATGAACGTTATTATCACATTAGGTCTTGTTATTATGGCTACCTACACAATTTACGCAGTGACCTTCGGTCAGCTTCTGTTTATTGGTTAGGGAACTTTTTTGAAGATCTATAGAGGGCTTGCAGCCCTCACTCTAACACTCTGCTTTACACTGTCTGCTCAAGCAAATTATCTTGTTATTGATGAAGTTATTGAGAACAAAGCCTTTGATGAACAAGTCGAAATTATGGGAAGCGAACTCAGCGCAAGAACGGGTATTAAGCTTTATATGAGCCTTATCAAAGAACTTGAGAATAATCAAACTATTATTGATTATCAAAAAGAGTTAATGAAGTCACTGCAACAACCTGCTATCTTGCTCTCTTTTGTTGAAAACAGCAAGCAAGTACAGATCTATGCTGAAGATAAATCACTTTATGAGACCTTTGATAAAGATCAAATCATGAACCCTTTGGCTATTTGGCCATTTTTTAACGGGGCAATTATCCCTATTTTAGGGGCAAAGACGAAGGATGCTCGTCCTACAGATAAGTATGCAGTAGCTATGTTCAACGGATATGCTGAGATATCTGAACAAGTTGCCGATTCTAAGGATATTGTCTTGGACTCAGCCGTTGGAAATGCCAATAAGAATGTCTTTAAGATACTAATATCAGTCTTGTTTTTGATCTCCCTGTACACAGTGATAAAACTGACATATGATTACAGAAAAAGAAAGAGAGAAGATAATGAATCTGTCTGAGGGTAAACAGTGGCCAATAGCCATTATTACAGGGATTATTTTAATTGTTATTGCCTGTGGTGTGACCATTTATGTCTCTTTTCTTCAACCCCTGCATGAAGACAGAGATATGATGTTGGATTATCACACTCTAGATGCTAATATAAACGATCTTATCATTGCGGAAATAGCCTTTAAGAAAAAATATACTCTGACTTATATAGGTGAGGGTGTTTCACTTGAAGGAAGCACTATTGCATATAAGCTTGTAGACAGTAATTCTCAGCCTGTTAACAACGCCAATATCAAACTCTCTGTTGTCCGTCCTATTGTCCATGCGGCTGATATTGGGTTTACATCTCCTCGTGTTGAAAACGGGAATTATTATTTTGATAATGTAAAGGTGTCTGACAAAGGACGCTGGAATATTTTGGCTAAGGTCTCAGTAGGAGATGAATTCCGTCATATGAACCTAAAGTCAGATACTATGGACAAAGATGTATATGAGTACGGATTTGATAAGCCGATGCGTAACTACGGTGCAAACGGCGGTCGCAGTCTTTAAATATTAAAGGTATTTGGACTAATGCCTTTTATGACTCTGTCTGTTTAGCCAAGTAACAGTTTAAATAAGTATCATTGTCTTTGAAATTTAAGGGCAATGCATGACAATTCTTCCAACATCACGTTCTATCCGTTCGGCTATCTTAAAAGATCAAAAACAAGACGGTTTTTTACCCTCATATATCACGATGTCAGAGTTTTTACAGCGTATCTTGCTTGTAGATGATTATGTGCGTATAGATGATGACACAAGAACACTTCTGCTTCTTGAAGCTTCAGACTTCAAGGCCTTCTCCACGCTTAATATTGAACGAAACTTCTTTACCTTTACACAAAACTCTTCTTATATCTTCCGTTTTTTTGAAGAACTTAGCGGTGAGCTGGTAGATATAAACTCTCTTTCCATGGCAGATACCTACGGTGATTATGAAGAACATATTGAGATATTGGAAGAGCTTTTTGTAAGATATGAAAAGCTATGCGAAGAGAAAAAGATACTTGACCCGATATTTTTATCAAAAAACTATAGCCTAAATAACTCTTATATTTTAGAACAAGAGGAGATACAACTTGTAGTAGAAGGGTATTTGACAAACTTTGAGTTAAAGATCTTGCAAGAGTGTGCTGAACTTGTTCCTCTGCGGCTGCGCTTTTATGCCAATGAGTTTAACCTAAAGATGCAAGAAAAACTAAGATCTCTGGGGATAGAGATAGAAAAAGAGAAGAACCAGATTATTAACCTAAGTACAAAGAGTGTAGAAGGCTCGTCTCCTGTACGATCAAAGGCGCTGATCTCTTGTGAAAGCTTCTCTCAAAGAGTCTTGCAGGTCGCCTTTATCAAGCAGAAGGTACAAGAGTTTATTGATATGGGCATAGAGGCGGAGAAGATAGTCGTCGTGCTTCCTAATGAGAACTTTGCACAACATCTTAAACGTTTTGATGAAAAATGTAACTTTAACTTCGCCATGGGTGAGAGTATAAGATCCTCAGGATTTTTACAAGCACTTGAGGCCGTTACTCAGTACTTAGACAACAAGACAGTGCAAAACAGAAGTCGATTAAACCGTATAGGCGTGGACTTGGTTGAGGACCTAGCGGGAAAATATAAGTCATCCATGTCGGGCTTAGACTTTAATGCACTCTTGGAGCCTTTTATAGAGGTGGAAAGAAGCAAGCCCGTCTTAAAGATCATCAAAGAAGAGGTCTTCTATTTTGAGAAGATTCTTCCTATCTTGCAAGAAAGCTCTTTTAAATCAGCCCTTCATCTCTTTATCAACAGACTTAAAAACAGAAGTACAGATGATGTAAGAGGTGGAAAGATAACGGTTATGGGAGTACTTGAGACACGTTCAGTCTCTTATGAGGGGGTCATTGTGGTTGACTTTAACGAGGGAACCGTTCCTAGAAAGAGTGAAAAAGACCTTTTCTTGAACTCTTCTACGCGGATAAAGGCAGGCCTTCCGGGAGCGCAAGACAGAGAGTCCTTGCAAAAGCTCTATTATAATAATCTCTTTTTACGTGCTTCTCAAGTTGCTATATCTTATGTCTCATCAAGTGATTCCGTGCCTTCTAGGTTTTTGACTCAGTTGGGTATTAAGACTCATACGACTTATGACGAGTCTCAATGGGCAGGTGTCTTGTTTAAAAAACATTTGAGACAAGAGAGGCACGAGAAGAAGATAGAAGCTGCTTATGATTTTACAGAGCATAACCTCTCGGCAACAGGACTGAAGAGCTTTTTATCTTGTAAACGACGTTTTTATCATAGATATATAGACGGACTTGGGGAACATAGTATAGAACAAGACCTGCCTCAAGAGCATGAGATCGGAACAGCCCTGCATGATGCCTTGCAGGAAGTATATGAGACGAAGAGCCGATTTACAGACAAGGAAGCATTAAAGAAGGCCATAAGTCAGGCTCTAAAATCAAACTCGGCAGATACGGTTTTGGATAAGTACCTGCAAAAGATGTGGATCAAACGTCTTGACGCCTTTATAGATAATGAGATAGAACGTTTTAAAGAAGCCGAAGTCATTGCCTGTGAAAAGTCACTCTCGAAAGAGGTCTGCGGTATTCGTCTAAATGGAAACATTGACCGTATTGACAGAACCTTAGAGGGTCTAGAAGTCTTGGATTATAAGTCTGGTTCTTATCCAAAATATACAGCACGTACGGTGGACAAGGCGACTGACTTTCAGTTAGAGTTTTATTATCTCTTAGCCCAGAATGAAGGAGAGGTAAAGTCTTGCGGATATTATGATCTAAAAAGCGGAAAGATCATTAGAGAAGATCTTCTTGAGAGTAAGTTAGAACTTCTATACGGACATCTTCAAGAACTGCGCGAGACAAAGAACTTTGACTTTGAAAAGACAGATGAACTAAAAGAGTGCACATACTGTCCTTACACAGAACTATGCGGGAGAGCTTAAATGTTTATTGATCTACACGCCTATGAGGCTAGTGCCGGTTCGGGGAAAACATTTTCTCTTGTAGTTCGTTACCTTAGTCTTCTTTTTTCAGGTGAAAAAGCGGATAAGATATTGGCGCTTACCTTTACGAATAAGGCCGCAAACGAGATGCAAGAGCGTATTGTCAACACGCTTATAGACTTAGAAAACAAGGGTGAATTGGCTGAGATAGCTAAGGTGCTTGAGTGCTCTGAACAGGAGCTGCTTGATAAACGTCCAGAGGTCTTAAAAGCTCTTCTTAATGCGGATACAAAGGTAATGACTCTGGATAAGTTCTTTGCCAAGATACTGCGCAAGTTTTCCCTTCATGCAGGTCTGATGCCAAACTTTTCAACCTTTGCCTCTCAGCATGAGCTTAAAGTCATGGCACGTTTTTTGACTCTGGTCAACACTCAAGGAAAGGATGATGCTCTTATCAAGCTATCCTTACTGGCTTCAAAACGTTTAGCCGACATCTTCTCTCTGCTTAATCAGCTTTATGCGAAGAAAAACGAGATGCAAAGTATCTCTTTTAGTGCAGAAGCCTTTGCTCCTCATGAAAACAGGGTCATGCAGAGCTTTAAAGAGCTTCAATCCCTAGTCTTTGCAAGTGACATCGGTAAACGAGGACGCGGATCTATGGAAGCAGAGACTATAGACGAGTTAATGTCTAAAACATGGATAGAAAAAGAGAGCTTAGAATATTGGGATTTTAAAAAGTATTTTCAGCCGAGAATGGATGAGCTTTTATATGAGATAAAAGAGGGGCTATATCATTATATGAAGGCTAAGGAGTCGCATTTTCTTTATGAACTCTTCTCACTTTTGGACACCTATATAGAAGCGAAGATGATGGTAGCAAAAGAGGATGAAGAGCTCTCTTTTGACGACATCACTTATCTGGTCTTTTATCTATTAAAAGGTGAGAGCAACAAGGGACGCATTAACAGCGACTTCCTCTATTTTAGACTCGATGCCAATATCAACCATATGCTTCTTGACGAGTTTCAAGATACCTCGACCATACAGTTTGAGATTCTAAGACCCCTTATTGAAGAGATGACCTCGGGACAAGGCTCAAAAGAGAGATCATCTCTATTCTTGGTCGGAGATGTAAAGCAGTCTATTTATAGGTTTCGCGGTGGTAAAAAAGAGCTCTTTTATGCGGTGACGGATCATTTTAATGTAAAGGTAGATCAGCTTCGCACAAACTACCGAAGTGAAAAAGAGGTGGTTGACTTTGTTAATGAGGTTTTTATAGACAAGATCAAAGGGTATGTTCCTCAGCTGGACAAAGAGGGAGCGACAAAAGGGTATGTAGAAGTCATTTTTAATGATGAGGTACTCGAAACCATGGTACAAACAGTCAAAGAGCTGATAGATAAGGGGGCTGATCTTAATGAGATAGCCATACTTACGGCCACCAATGCAGACGGTGCCAAGGTTGAAGAACTTTTGAAACATGAGAACATTGATGTTGTAACAGAAACAACTTCTAAACTTATCAACCAAAAAAATATTAAAGCCCTTATCGAGTATCTTAAATACTCCTATTTCAACAAGCCTATATATGCGCGAAACTTCTTTTCTCTTATAGGCCAAACTCCAAGCAGACTCTATCCTTGTGATGTGAATTCAACTGAACTAAGTACACAGCTAAAGAAGGTCATTGAAAAGTATAAGCTTTATGACGGAGATATGAATATCTTCAGCTTCTTGGAAAAGCTCTCTTCTTATAAGGATATAGAAGCCTTTTTGTTTGAGTATGAGCGCTTAGATGCGAGTGGGGCACAAAATGAGCTGCGCGGGGTAAGAGTACTTACCGTACATAAGTCCAAGGGTCTGGAGTATGAGCATGTCATTGTTTTAGACAGACTGGGTAGAGGATCTGCTGATAAGAGTCCTATTATTTATGAATATGATGGAATTCATCTTGAAAACATCTATCTGCGCATGACAAAACGCTCCAGTCTGGATGAAGAATATGCCAAGGCCTTGGAAAAAGAGAAACAGCTCTCTAAGGAAGATGAACTAAATGCTCTGTATGTCGCCTTTACCCGGGCACAAGAGAGCCTCTTTGTTATTCATAAGTCTAAGGACTCGAAGTTTGAGGATCTTAGTCTGAGTGAGGGTATTCACGGGAGTCTTGAACTTATTGCAAAGGAAAAGCTTATAAAAGAGAAGATGCCTGATATCAATTTTAAAGATTTTTATTACGGGACACAGTCTGATCTTCTTTCTGAGGTGAAGGTAGATGAAGAAGATCATAAGGCTATAGAGTTTGGACTAGCCCTGCATTACGCAATGGAAATGCTCTCTTCTTTTAATCTTTCAACTGTCTACTCAGCCCTGTCCATTGCCAAAAATAGGTTTGGAGCGACACTTAGTGAGGAAGAGTTTGTATCTATAGAAAAACGTATGAGACTCTTTGTTGAAAATGCAGATCTTCAAGAACTTCTAAATGGAAAGATCTATAAAGAAAAAGCCATCTCTTACGAAAAAGAGCTGCGCTATATAGATCTATTGATAGAAAAAGAGGATGAGTGGATAGTCATAGATTATAAATCGGCTATGAGTTATACCCAGTCTCACCTAAAACAGGTAAACTTTTATAAAAAAGCGATTAGAGAGATAACAGGACAGAGAGTAAGAGGATATATTGCTTATCTGCTAGAAGAGGGTGTGAAGTTGGTAGAGGTCTAAGGCGGTACTAGTGAATTGTATAGCCTATACCGCGAATTGTTTTAATGTAAGAGTTCTCTCTTCCTATAT
>CBFDAB010000033.1:0-19588 GCA_965602745.1 uncultured Campylobacterales bacterium | reverse complement strand
AAGATGCATATCGTAGATGAGCAGATCCCTGCAAACAAGAAGATAGAAGCCTTGGTTGAAAAAATCCGTTCTCCTTTTATAGATGAAGAGATGTCAAAAACATTTATCAATCCTATTAGTAAGCGCCACCTGCAAGGCCCCATAAATGAGATAGTCGGTGAGACAAAAATCGATCTTCACCGAAGTACCTTTTCTGCCTTTGAGATGCCCGCTGTCGTAGAAGGAAGCTCACATGACTTTGTCACGGATGCCTTTAGAGTTCAAAGCGGCGCGGATGTAGCCATGCTTCAGGGTTTTAGATACGGAACACATGTTAAAAAAGGAAGTATTCATAGAGAAGATCTTTATCATCTCATCCCTACGGGTCCTTTTGTCGCAAAGAGTGAGATAAGCGGATCACAGATCAAAGAGATCATTGAAAGAAATGCGCAGGCGACATTGTCAAGATCTGCGAGTGAGAGAAAAGGCGGATGGATGTCTGCTTGGAGCGGTCTTCATTATGATCTGAACCCAAATGCTGAAAAAGGAGAATATTCTAGTAATATCTCCGTTTTAGATAAAAAAACACAGACCTATCTTCCTTTGCAGATGAAGAAGGTTTATACCCTTGCGTCTTATCATTATGATGAAGGAGCTGATATTCTCAACACCCTAAAGGCTGAAAATATCCAGCCTCTTTTAGATAAGAATCATAATGCGATAGATGCAACAGAGGTACTAGAAGCCTACCTTAAAGATCATAAGGCTGATCCTGAACTAAACCGTATTCACCTGAACCAATCTCTTCTTGCTCCTTCTTACAGGAACAAAGAGATACAGCCTCTTCACTAAACAAAACCTTCTATAAAAGATTGTTTTTCAGCCTAACTTCCACAAGCTGACTAACAGTTTTTTTGACATGACTCCTTCTGCAACAATCCATATCCTTAATACTTAAAGAGATGTTTTTCTTAAGAGAAGCATCTTTATATCTCACATAACTAACAGCAGAGACTTTATTACGACCAAAAATAGCCTATAATTATTTTGCTATAATTTCATTCTCAAGGGGATACAATGGTCTTACATAACACCACACAATATGCTATTCGTATTTTGAACTATATGGCTAATGAGAGTACGGACAGACTTGTCAGCGCCAAGACATTATCCGAAAAGCTCGATATCCCTTATAAGTTTTTAACAAAGATCATGACAAACCTCGTCAAAGAAGAGTTTGTCGTGTCCATACGCGGAAGAGAAGGCGGATTTGAGCTTGCACGTCCGGCAAATGAGATAAACATAGGTCAAATACTTGATGTCATCAGCGGAAGTCTGGAAAACAGCTCTTGTATCTTAGGCATAGACCGCTGCGGTGAGAAAAAGAAGTGTGCCCTGCATGATCAGTGGCTGACCCCCAAAAAGATGATACGACAGATGTTTGAAAACACCACCTTAGATATGCTCAAGGGTGATGAGTTTAAACAATAAGGCAAGGAAGAAAGAGATGAAAGAGTTTGATCCTGTCAAATACAAGGAGATGGTCAGATCTTATCAAGACAGAGACGATCCGACAGGATGGTTTGACTCTATCTACACAGATGCCCAGGGTGACCATAACAGTGTCTTCTGGGCTGATCTGCAAGCCAGTCCCTATCTTCTGGGATGGCTCAAGAGTTCTAAGCAAGAGCCTAAGGGGAAAAAGGCTGTTGTCATCGGATGCGGGGTGGGAGATGATGCTCAGGCACTCTCTCAGGCGGGGTATGATGTCACCGCCTTTGATATTTCACCCGAGGCGATAAAACTGTGTAAAAACCGCTACCCCGACACAAAGGTCAACTTTCTTGTCGCTGACCTTTTTCAGTATCCCAGTGAATGGAAAGAGAACTTTGATCTGGTATATGAGTGTAATACTATTCAAGTCCTTCCGGGGAAATACCGCATCCAAGCAAGAGATGCTATGGTCTCTCTTCTTTCCCCGCAGGGGTATATACTTGTCTCCTGCCGAAGCCGTTTAAAAGGCTCTCAAGAAGACGATATCCCCCTCCCTCTGGACAGAGAAGAGATAGACGGTTTTATACGATGCGGTCTGAGTGAGCAGAGTTTTTTAGCTTATGATGACGGCCAAGATCCCCCTGTTCCACATTTCTTTGTCTCCTATAAAAGACTCTAGATCTCCTTGTTGAAGTGTAGGCCGACTAAGGTCTGCAAGACTTCCAGAACTTCCTCTTCATCACTCAAGGACCCTACAATAGAGTGGACACAGGCATCATAGGCATCAAAACCTTTAGAAATGAGCTTTGCTGCATAGATGAGAAGCCGCGTTGATGCAGCTTCTTGGATATCGCTGTCTGTGAGCCGGCGGATCTCTTGGGCTATATTCACCAATTTCTCTGCGATCTGTGGCTCTACACCGCTCTCTTTTATGACGATCTCTTTTTCTACCTCGGGTTTTGGGTAGTCAAAACTTAGTGAGATGAACCTCTGTTTAGTACTGGGCTTCATTCCCTTAAGCACATTTTGATACCCGGGATTATACGAGACGACAAGCATAAAGTCGGGGTGTGCTTCGATCATCTCACCTGTTCTGTCAATGGGTAAAACACGACGATAATCCGCCAGCGAATGAAGGACGACTGTCGTATCTTTTCTCGCTTCGATGATCTCGTCAAGATAACAGATACCGCCCTCGCGTACAGCTTTGGTCAGTGGGCCGTCTTGCCAATAGGTACCGCTTTCGTCGATAAGATGGCGGCCGATCAGATCGGCTGCACTTAGATCATCATGACAGACCACTGTGTATACCTTTTTCCCAAGTCTTTCGCCCATGGACTCTATAAAACGTGTCTTTCCGCAACCCGTCGGTCCTTTGATCAAGATAGGCAGATTCATCCCTGCTGCGGCTTCAAAAAGCTCGACTTCGTTTGCTTGTGCTAAATAGTAGGTGTCTGACATAATAGTTATCCTTTTAATATACTTTATTCACTAAAATCCTTCTGCAAGAAGGATTCTTATGTGAAGTATCCTTATTTCGTTAAATTCATATAGATCTCGGGCAGTACGGTCGGCAGTTTTTTAGAGTCTCTTACCACGACATAACCGTTCTTTCCAAAGAGATAGGGAAGGTACTCTTTTGACTCCAGATCAATGGTGATACAAAAGGGTGTAATACCCAGTTTTCTCACCTCCGCGATAGCCTTTTTTGTGTCTTCTATACCGTAGCGTCCGTCATATCTGTCCACGTCATTTGGCTTGCCGTCGCTGATGATTAGAAGGAGTCTGTTTTGCGTGTTTTGCATGTTTAGTATCTTTGAGGACTCCCTTATAGCCGCACCTAGACGGGTGTAATATCCCGGTTTGATAGCGTCAATGCGTCCACGCGTGTTGTCCGTATACTTCTCTTTGAAATTTTTGATGATCTCAAAACGGACATTTGTATTTTTCAGCGATGAGAAAGAGTAGATAGCAAACTTATCTTCTAGTCTTTGCAGTGCCTCGGAGAAGACGATCAGTCCGTCTTTGATCATGTCTATGATACGGATCTCCTGTGTGATCCCTGCCTCAGTCGAGAGTGAGACGTCAGCAAGGATCAGCGTTGACATATCCCGCATCTTTTTCTCATAAGACTCGTAAAACTTCTGATGATGGCCCGACTTGTTTTTATGACCCTTATAGTCTATCCATGTGTCCAGATTGATCTCGTCTCCATAAGGCAAGCGGTTACTCTTAACACGGTCAAGCTCCATCAGATCGAGCTCGTTTTCTATTCTTTTGACCATCTTCTTCAGACGCGGAGGCAGACTCATCGGTTCAATATTAGTAGTAAGAAGCGGTTTTATACAGACATAGTCTTTGAGGTAGACCTCTTTCGAGTAGTCCCACTCATCAATAAAGTGACCTTTGCCAAGAGGATACTCCTCTTTAGAGTCAACAGCCAGATCCAGGTCCATTTTCAGTCTGGCCGAAAGGTTTGCTTTTTTCTGTCCAAGGGTGATCTCGTCCAAGTCTTCAGCATTATAAAGCGCATCTTCATCAAAACTGTCATCTTCGCTTCTGTCAACGTTCACCTGTTCCATGATACTCATCATCGCGTCAGGAAGAAAGGCCAGAAGACCATCCGTCTCTTTTTTATCGTCCATCTTATTGGCTTGTTTTTTCATCTTCAGGGTCTCTCTCTTTTCCGGCTTCTCTTCACCTCGGACAGGGGCTTCTTCATCTTCAAAATCGCTGTATCTGTTTTTGGAACTCAAAGGCGGATAGATCCACATAGCAAATGGATAGGTATCTATCTCCTGCAGCTCTTGTGTATCAGTTAAATTTTCTCTGTTTAAAGATTTAACAAATGACAAGGCTTCGTTTTGCTCAATCAGATGTGTGCTTGCCTGGGTGTAAAAGCTTTTAAAACCGGGATAGTTGTCACAGAGTATCTGTGTTGCCAAGAAGTTCTTCTGCAGTAGATTCCCTCTAATAGAATCTGTCTTCGTTGCCATTGCAATAAGCCAAAAGTATAAGGTCTCATTTTCTTGTCTGCTTGGAAAGTATGCTAATGAAGCAGGCAGATAAACACCCTTCTCGTCTTGCCAGGCAAGAAAGAAAGTTGTACCTAAACCTGATATTTTTTCTAAAAATGAACGCGAAGTACTAACGAAGCGTTTGTCTGTGACCTGTAACTCTTTGCCCTTTTCTCCTCCAAGGAGATGATAAAAGAGTTTAAGGGACTTAGCCTTGTCTGTAAAAAAGACACGCTCACTCTCGTAAGCCTTGCTTGTCTTTTTATTTATAAAACTGTTCCAGACCTTGCCGACTGACTCTTCGTACTCAAGTAATTCAAGCATTATTTACGCTACAGCCTCTTCTTTTACAAAGAAACTATAGAAGTAAGTCAAAAGACCAAGAAGTGTCATAAGACCAAATGCCAGTCTCACTGCATACACAGGTACGATCTCGGCCTGAGTAGCCATAAAACTTAGAGCATCTGCCCCCGCTAAACGCTGTAAAAACACCTGAAGTGTTCCCGCTACAACCAGTGCAGAAGTCACACCCAGCATTCCGATGACCATCATCCAAAAGCTTGTACGTTCTACTTTTTGAGCCTTAGCAGAGTTACCGTGCAGACGGCCTCTCATAATCGGCATTGCATACGAGATGATCGTAAACAGGATCATAATGTAGGCACCGAAGAAAGAGAGGTGACCGTGTGCGGCTGTCAACTGAGTACCATGGGTAAAGAAATTAACTGGAGCCAGAGTATGTAAAAACCCTAAAACACCTGCACCTAAAAAGGCCATAACTGCCGTACCTTTTGCCCATGTCAACGCGATCTTGTTGTCATGATCGATACGTCTCTGCTTAGCCATAGTAAAGGCATAAAGCACCATCAAAAAGAAAGGCAATGGCTCAACCGCAGAAGCGATAGACCCTATCCATAACCAGTAAGACGGCGTACCGATGTAGAAGTAGTGGTGACCTGTACCAACGATTCCAGAGACTAGAGTCATCGCGATGATAAGGTATAACCATTTGTCGATGTGCTCACGGTCAACACCCGTCACTTTGATCAGTACAAATGAGAGGATAGCACCAAGGATAAGTTCCCAGACACCTTCAACCCACAAGTGAACTACATACCACCAGAAGAACTTATCTAAAACAAGGTTTTCAGGCACATAAAATGCGAACAGGAAGAAAACCGCCAGACCGACAAGACCCGTAAGCAGAACAACCGTAATAACTGTCTTTCTTCCCTTAAGTACCGTCATACCGATGTTCAGAACAAAGGCCAATGCAACGATAACAATACCGATCTTCGTGATGGTAGGCTGTTCTAAAAACTCTCTACCCATCGTCGGTAAAAGGTTGTTATATGTCAACTCTGCTAATGTTGCATAAGGAACAAGCAGGTAACCCAGGATTGTTGCAACACCTGCTGCAGCAAAGATCCAGAATGTTACTTTTGCTAACCATGGGCTCCAAAGTTCACGCTCTGACTCTTCAGGAACAAGATAATACGTAGCACCCATGAAACCAAAAAGAATCAGGACAATAAGCAAGTTGGTGTGTACCATACGTGCAACATTAAAGGGGATCTGCGGAAAGAGGAAATCGCCTGCGATGTACTGCATTCCAAGGATCAATCCAAAAAGGATCTCTCCCGCCAAAAGAATCAATGCAAAAATAAAATAGGGTTTTGCGACCATTTGAGAAGTGTATTTCATTTTCAATTATCCTTCAATATTTGGTGGCCATTCGTTATCGTCGATACGAGATGTCCATACTAAAAAGTCTGCAAGGTCATTGACCTGCTCTGTTGTTAAATTAAACTGTGGCATTTTTCTTCTGCCCGGTTCACTTAGCGGTTGTGCCGCCATCCAGCCGTTCAGGTATTCTTTAAATGAAGCTTCATCACTGGCACCGCGACGGTTAAAGACATTGGCAAGTTCCGGAGCATAATACGCGCCCTCTCCCATGATCGTGTGACAACCGACGCAGTTGTTCACTTCCCATAGGTTCTTTCCGCGTGCAACTGACTCTGTGATCTGATCTGCATTTGACAGTTTTGGTACTTTTTGTACTGTATCCACAGTAAGACCAGCAAATACTAAGATGGCAAAAAGACTACCGCCAAAGTAAATGTTCCTGGCCGTGTTTTTCGTAATTCTATCGGACATTCCTACTCCTTTATTAACAATACATAGAAGAGATTCAACAGGGTTTACTTAAACCTATCTTATGTAATTAGTGTAAGTTTAACCAGAATAGTTTTAATACTACCTTATAGTAGTATATAAACTATTTTGCTATAATATTTCAATTCAAGGGGACATTATGGTTTTGCATAACACAACACGGTATGCTATTCGTATTTTGAACTATATTGCTAATGAAAGTGGCGGAAAGCTTGTCAGTGCGAAGAGCTTATCAAAAAATCTTGACATCCCTTATAAGTTTTTAACAAAGATCATGACCAATCTCGTTAAAGAAGAGTTTGTTGTATCGATACGAGGAAGAGAAGGCGGGTTTGAACTCTCACGCCCTGCCAATGAGATAAATATATCACATGTCCTAGATGTGATAAGCGGCAGTCTAAAAGAGAAGTCCTGTATCTTGGGCATAGGATGCTGTGGTGAAAGAAAAAAATGTGCTCTGCATGATCAATGGGGTGAACCTAAAAAGATGATACGACAGATGTTTGAAAACACTACCTTGGATATGCTCAAAGGTGATGAGTTTAAGCAGTGAAATATAAATATTTATTAAGATTAAAATTTTAAAAACACCATCATTATCTGTTATAATAGAACAGACGTTACTAAAGGAAATTTATGGATTTATCTTATGATGTTCTGATTGTTGATGATGTGAGCGACAATATAAAAGTCGCTATGAATATCCTTAATGAGAATAACTACAATTTTTCGTTTGCTACCAACGGCAAGCAAGCCCTTGAAATCATTAAAGAGAAAAATTTCGATTTAATCCTTTTAGATATTATGATGCCGGAGTTGAATGGTTTTGACGTATGTAGTACTTTAAAAAGCAATCCCTTAACACAAGACATACCTATAATATTTGTTACCGCTAAAGCTGACATAGACTCTCTCTCCAAGGGGTTTGAACTGGGCGCTGTCGACTACATCACTAAACCTTTTCACCCCGCTGAACTTCTGTCTAGAGTATCGACGCATTTAGAGTTATACAGAGCTAAAAAGATATTAAAACAGAACAACTTAGACCTCAATGTAAAGATTAAACAGAACGAATATCGACTTCTCTCAGAACTTGAATCCAGTCAAAAAGAGATCATATATATACTTACAGAGCTAATGGAATCAACATCTGACGAAACAGGTAAGCATATAAAAAGAGTCGCTGAGTTTTCAAAGTTATTGGCTACTCTTCATGAAAGTATCAGTGATGAGGAAGCACAGACCATATACGATGCTTCTCCTATGCATGATATTGGCAAGATCACCATTGATCAAGAGGTGTTACACAAACCTTCAAGATTGACAGAAGATGAGTTTAATGCAATGAAACTGCATACAACAAATGCACATAAATTACTTAGCAAGTCAAAAAGAAAACTCATACAAGCTGCGGATATTATAGCGCACCAGCACCATGAAAAGTGGAATGGAAAAGGTTATCCACAAGGCTTGAAAGGTGAAGAAATCCACATCTATGGCAGGATAGTTGCCCTTGCCGATGTGGTTGATGCTTTAACTCATAAGAGAGTATATAAAGAGTCTTGGTCATTTGATGAGGCTGCTAGATACATAATTGAGCATAAGGGCACTCAGTTTGATCCATATCTGGTTGAACTTTTTGAGAACAACTTGGATCTTTTTAGGAAAATAGAACAATAAAATGAAAACACTAAAATATTTAGTTGTTTTACTGTTTTTCACATCTTCTGTTCTATTCTCATCAGTAGAATTCACCAAAGATGAGATAGATTGGATAAAGAAAAGCCCTGTTATTAAACTGGGTGCCGATTATAAATGGCCACCCTTTGATTTTGCTGATTCTAAAGGCAATCATACGGGCTTGTCATCTGAATATATAAAACTGATCTCGGAAAAAAGTGGCTTAAAATTTGAGGTATTTACCGGGGTGTGGGCCGACGTACTTGAAGATATGCAAGCCAAAAAATATGATGGTCTAAGCTCCGCCGTCGAGACTGATGAGCGAAAAAAATATCTGAAATTCACAGATCCGTATTTAACAGTTCCTATGGTGATAATAACTCCCGTAAAAAACACCAATATAAAAAGTATTGACGACCTCAATGGCAAGAGCGTATCGATCAATAAAGGCTCATACATACATGAGTGGCTAGAAACTCAATACCCTAAAATCAACTTATATCTTACGACCTCTAACGAAGCCTCACTAGAAGCAGTCTCGCTAGGAAAGGCTGATGCTTATGTAGGCAACCTAGCGGTGTCAACCTATATTATGAACAAGTATCTGCTGAATGATCTAAAGATTGTTACAAAATTAAAAGTTTTTAAAACAGCCGTTAGTGTGGCTGTAGATAAAGAAAATACTATGCTATTTAATATTATTCAAAAGAGTTTAGCGAGTATTACTCCCGAAGAGCACCAAGAGATAAAAAAGAGATGGCAAGAGAATTTAGGAGTAGATAATAAACTGTTAACTTTTACAAAAAAACAAAAAGAGTGGATAAAAAAGCATAAAGTTATAAAATTTGTCATTGATAATCATTGGGAACCGCTTGAGTATATCTCTAAAGATACAGAACAATATGAAGGTGTTACGAGTGACTATATAGATCTTATAAGTAAAAGAACAGGCATAGAATTTAAACTCGTACCTACAAATATATGGACAGATAGTGTTGATAAGATAAAGACAAAGGACGCTGATCTATTTTCTTGTGTAGCAAAGACAGATACGAGAGAAAAGAGCTTAAATTACTCAACTTCTTATTTACATATGCCTCAGGTCTTTGTCACCAATAAGAATCAAAAGTTTATTACAGACATAAAAGAGCTATATGGTAAAAAGGTGATTTTAGTCGAGGGTTATTATCTTGTTGAAATAATAAAAGCACAACATCCAAAAATTGAAATCATTGAAGTGGAAAAAGCTATTGACGCTTTTAATATGTTAACAAATAAAGATGCTTACGCCTATATAGAATTATTGCCAATTGCTAGTCATTATATTCAGAAAGAAGGATTTTCAAATCTTAAGATATCTGGTATGAGTGGATACCAGTCAGAGTACAGTATGGCGATGCGAAAGGAACTTGGAAAAGAGGGAATAGAAATTATTAATGCAGTTCTTGATTCAGTAACCGAAGAAGAAAAAAGTACAATATATAATAAATGGTTGCATGTACATTATGATAAAGAGATTGATTATACACTTGTGTGGCAGATTATTAGTGTTTTCGCACTCTTGATTGTTGCATCTTTATTTTGGAATAAAAAACTTTCGATTGAAATTGAAAAGAGAAAATCTGCTCAAGAAGAGCTCATTAAACTCAACCAAAAACTAGAAGAAGCAACAGATATTGCGCAAAGCGCCAACAAAGCTAAATCCGATTTTTTATCAAATATGAGTCACGAGATACGAACACCGATGAATGCAATTTTAGGGTTTGCTGAACTTTTGGATGACAGTATAGAAGATAAAAAACTTAAATCATTTATAAAAACCATTCGCTCTTCCGGGAAAACACTACTCTTTTTAATCAATGATATTTTGGATTTATCAAAAATAGAGTCAGGAAAATTAGAGATAGTAAAAAGTAGAGTAAACGTACAAACTATTTTTGAAGAGACAATAGATATCTTTAAGTTACAGGCCGAACAAAAAGGTTTAAAACTTGAAGTAGACATCAGTAGAGAGATGCCTACTTCTTTACTTATAGATGCGGTAAGATTTAAACAGGTACTGATTAATTTAATAGGAAATGCACTTAAGTTCACTGAACAAGGGCACATAAAAGTAGTTGTAACAGTAAATAAAGTGTATGAACACATGAGCAAGATAGATTTGACAATTAGAATTGAAGATAGCGGTATAGGTATACCAAAATCTGAACAAGAGAATATTTTCAATATTTTTGTACAGACCCAGAACCAAGATGTAAGAAAATATGGTGGAACTGGGCTAGGATTATCTATTAGTAAAAAACTGGTTACTTTAATGAATGGTACATTACGTGTAGAGAGTGAAGTAGGCGTTGGTTCAGCATTTATAATAAGTTTAAAAAAGATTGATATTGCATCACTTGATGATGAAGATATGCAAGACCCAAGTATAGAGTACGGCTCTGTTAAATTTGACAATGCTCTTATCTTGATTGTAGATGATATAAAAGAAAATCGTGACTTAATTAAAGAGAGTTTTAGCGGTACAAAGGTTAAAGTCATAGAAGCTGTAAATGGAAAAGAGGCTATTGAAATTGTTAAGAGTAATGATATAGATCTCATCCTTATGGACATACGAATGCCCGTTATGGATGGGTACACGGCAACGAGGTTGATTAAAGAGTTTAGTACAGTGCCTATTATCGCGTTAACTGCTTCAATAATGCAAGATGAGCTAAAAAAACTAGAGGGCGAAAGGTTTAATGGTTACCTTAGAAAACCAGTCTCAAAAAATGAACTTTTCAAAGAGGTATCAAGATTTTTAAACTACAACAATGCTATTGCAAAAGCAGAGGTCAAAGAGGAAATTAAAATTGATGACATTGAAGAGCTAACAAAGTTTTTAGCCCACATAAAGCCTGAGATAGAACAGCTGTATAAACAATCGAGAACAACAAACGACTTAGCAATTATCACTCAGTTTTCAAAAACTCTACTGGAACTTGCTTTAAAACACAATATAAAAGATATGATCAACTACAGTGAGCTTCTTTTAGAAAAAATCAACACTTTTGAAATTGATTCCATTAGTTCAATGCTAGACAGTTATCCAATAAAAACAAAAGAGCTTCAATCTATAAAAGAAGCGTGGTTTAAGAAGAGATGATGGCCCTAAGGCAACGCCAACAGATAAAAGATAAGATCATCAAAGACCTCACCTCTGTTAAGAATAAAATAGCAGAGCTTCAAGAGCTAACAAAACCGATCCCTCCCGAGTGTGCTCTGGGTGATCTGGCGCGTTTTGAATTGATGAACGACCAAGACATAAGTGAAAAGACCCTGCAAGAAGCGAAGATCAGACAAAACAAGCTTGACTATGCTCTTTCAAAAATCGATAAGGAAGACTTTGGTCTGTGTATGGAGTGTGAAGAAGAGATCTCTTTTCAACGTCTTCTTATCCTGCCCGAATCAAGCCACTGTATAGAGTGTGCCTCAAATCAGAGTTTGAACAGATAAGTCCGTCTCTTTAGAGGCTTAGCCTTTGCACCTCTTCTCTTTGCGGAATAGAATCCGCTGCACCTTGACGACCCACACAAAGCGCCGAAGCTTTGATACCCATCTGCAGACATGTTTCGATATCCTCTCCTTTGCTAAGTTCCGCTAAAAAATAACCGATAAAAGTATCTCCTGCTCCCGTAGTATCTATGGTCTTCACCTCCAAGGCTTTCATCTCTATGCACCTATCTCTATCCTTGTATATCAGTCCTTCCTTTCCTAAGGTCAGGACCGTTTTGCTCTGCGGATAAAGGCTTTGCATCTTAGACACTATCTTCTGCGGATCTTTTTCTCCCGTTAGCACCTCACCTTCAAGCTCATTGATAATAAAGATATCCACACACTCAAGAGGATAGCTTTTCACCTCATCTCTCATGGGAGCAGGATTAAATATAACGGTGAGTCCTCTATCCTTGCTCATCTGAAGTATCTTATCAAGAGAGTTGATCTCGTTTTGTAAAAGCAGGTAATCTCCTGTTTTTGCATAAGAAAGAACTTTTTCTATTTCATTGTCTGTAAAACTTTCGTTCGCCCCGGCGTGGATGATAATAGCATTCTCCCCCTCTGCATTGACCTGAATTACAGCATGTCCCGTAGGCCGATCAATAGTTTCGATCAGACCTGTATCCACTCCGCTTTTTTGAAGCTTCTCTTTGATCCAAGCTCCCTATTTCCCAATCTTTCCCGCATGAAACACCCTTGCACCCGCGCCGGCCAGGGCAAAAGACTGGTTTGCCCCCTTCCCTCCCGAGAAGAACCGGTAATCCTTGCTTCTTATCGTCTCCCCCGGTTGGACAAAATGCTCAAGCCTATACACATGATCGATATTGATAGAACCGAGATTAATGATCTTCATATTCTCACCCCTGTTTTAATTAAACTATTATAGCTACTTCCACATTTTATGATTTGATAAGCAAGAGTAAACTATCATAGTTGCATAAATATAAATGGAGGTGTATCATGATTAATTCAAAAAAACTGCAAAAGTACGTTAAAAAGCAGATCAAGTCCATACTCAAAAAAGAGTTAAAACAGCAGGTCAAAAAAGACCTAAAATCCTACAAAAAGAAAGAAAAGGTAGAAAAAGCAGCAAAGAAGAGTTCTTTAACGAAGTAAGGCTCTACGGTATGCTTTATAAACTGCATACCGGTTTATAAGGTGCGGTTTTCTCTTATGCTCTTTCTAATATCTTTGAAATAAGATCCTTTGTGTAGACACTTCCCATACCCCAGAGTACGGCCGTTTCAGCCGCATTCTCGGCTAAGGCAGTGATGCCTTCTTGCGGTATCTTTGCCTGAGCAAGACGAACAGGCGAACCTATCTTTGCAAACCAGTTTTCCAAAGCCTCTATACCTGCATCTGCGCCTTCAAGGCCAAAGACCTCTTTTGAAAAACGTTCAAACTGAGAAAGGTTCTGATCCTTATACCATTTCATCCATGCAGGGATAACGATAGAAAGTCCTGCCCCGTGTGCAACATTATACAAGGCTGACAGAGAATGTTCTATCATGTGGTTTGGAAAAGATCCCCCTGCTGTTCCCGCCGGAGTCAAACCGTTTAAGGCCTGAGTTGCCACCCACGCAAACTCACCTCTGGCCTCATAATTATCCGGGTCTTCTAGAAGTATCTCTGTTGTTTCCATAACAGACTTTATAATAGACTCGACTATCCTAGAATTAAAGTTTGGATGGCTTGAGGCTGTAAAATATATCTCAATACTATGGGCTATCGCATCAACAGCAGAATAAGCCAAGTAGTCCTTAGAGACAGATGCCATCAGTTCAGGATTAATCACAGAAAGAACGGGATTGACAATAACAGATGAGATAGAGTATTTCTGTTTTGTCTCATCATTCATCACAACAGAATTTCCATTCATCTCACTCGCCGTAGCGGCTAATGTCATCACGGTAAAGACGGGAAGAGCCTCTTTAATCTGTGCTTTTTGTATAAAAAAGTCCCAAACATCCCCATCATATTTAGCCCCTGCCGCTATAGCCTTAACCGAGTCCGCAACTGAGCCTCCACCCACACCAAGAACAGCTTGAAGTTTATTCTCTTTTGCCATTTTTATACCGTCATTGACCCGGCTCAACAGTGGATTGCTCACGACCCCGTCTAACTCTTCGTAAGATATACAACTTTGCTCAAGTGAGGAGATAGTATCATCATAGAGACTGCTTTTTTTGATGCTACCTGTCCCATATACCAGGAGAACACTCTCTATCCCTGCTTCTTTTATATATTTGCCTATGTTCTTTTCTTTTCCCCTGCCGAATTCTATCTTCGTCGGGTTGTAGTACATAAAATCGTTCATAAAGTTTCCTTTTTTATCAATGAAAGATTATATACAGCAGATACTTTATATCAGGTAAGCAATAGAAGCTTATTTCCTTTATGCTACAATCGTAAAAAGAACAAATCTGCCTTCAGGGTAAAATTCAAATCAGAGATCCCATATGAATAATCTAGTCAATCTATTGGTCGAAAAGACCTCCCTAAAAAAAGAACATATCAACAATATTTTAAAACTCATAGAAGAGGGTTCTACTATCCCCTTCATAGCAAGATACAGAAAAGAGATGACAGGCGGAGCAAGCGATGAAGTCCTTCGTGACTTCGAAGACATCTACCTGAGTTCAAAGAAGCTTCTTGAGCGAAAAAGTGAGATAGAAAGACTTATCTCTGAGAGAGCAGTCCTTACAGACACGCTTAAAAAGAGTATAGACGAGGCTGAGAGTCTACGTATTTTAGAAGATATATACAGACCTTTTAAAGAGAAGAAAAGCTCACGTTCAGCCACTGCCATAGAAAATGGCTTGACCCCCCTTGCCAATATCTTAGAGGGGGCAAGGCTTTCTCAAAATGAGTTTACTGCAAAGGCCAAGAGTTTCATCAAAGGCAAGATCACTTCCGTAGATGAAGCGATCAAAGGGGCACAAGAGATACTTGCACAGAGATATGCCGATCAGCCTCGCGAAAGAGATGCTATAAGAAATTCTATGCTTCGTTTTGGTGTCTTAGAAGTCAAAAAAGCTAAGGGCTTTGATGAGAAGGGACTTTATACCAAACTGGCAGATCACAGCGAAAAGGTCGCTTACATCCCTTCTCACCGATACCTTGCCATTATGCGTGCAGTGAAAGAGAAAGAACTCTCTGTAAAGATCAGTATCGATATCTCACGCATAGAAGAGAACATCAAAAGCTATAAGATCCCGCGTAATGCTTCAAGCTCAGACAAATATCTTTTTGAAGCCTACAAGGATGGACTAAAACGGCTACTTCTTCCTTCCATAGAAAGAGAGGTCCAGTCTGAGTTGAAAGAGAAAGCAGACTTGGCCGCAATCGGTGTCTTTGGTAAGAACCTGAACCAGCTTTTGATGACTCCTCCTGTCTCGAAAAGAGTGATACTAGGAGTCGATCCCGCTTTTAGAACCGGCTGTAAGTTAGCTGTTATTGATGAGAACGGGACCTATCTTAAACATGCCGTCATCTATCCGACTGACCCAAGAAATGATTATGAGGGCTCCAAAAAAACTGTGCTTGCTTTTGCAAAGAAGTACAATATCAAAGCCGTTTCTATCGGAAACGGAACCGCTTCCCTAGAGACTCAGGAGTTCTTTGCAAGACTAAATGCTGATGAAGGGGCGGGTCTTAACTATACCGTTGTCTCAGAAGCCGGTGCTTCCGTATATTCTGCCTCGAAACTTGCTGCTCTTGAATATCCTGACCTTGATGTCACTATTCGAGGGGCTATCTCCATCGGACAGAGACTGCGTGACCCGATGGCAGCCTTGGTAAAGATAGACCCTAAATCTTTAGGCATTGGCCAGTATCAGCATGATGTGGATCAAAAGCTTTTAGAGAAGAAGCTAAATGATGTCACCCAAGACCTTGTAAACCGAGTCGGCGTTGACATAAATTCAGCCTCGGCCACCCTTCTGTCTTATGTGGCAGGTATAGGTGCAAAGATCGCGCAAAACATTGTTTCTTATAAAGACGAGAATGGAAACTACACTTCGAAGTCTCAACTTTTAAAGGTCAAGGGACTTGGAGCAAAAGCCTATGAACAGGCTGCCGGTTTCATCCGAATCAAAGAAGGTAAATCTATTTTTGACAACAGCGGTATCCATCCTGAATCTTATAAGATCGCTTCACAACTTGATGGGATGGATCTAGAAAATATAAATGTCAGCTCCCTGGCTCAAGAACTTCAAGTGGGGAAGGAAACGCTTAGAGATATCATAACAGAGCTTCAAAAACCCGGTTTTGATCCGCGTGAAGAGCTGCCTGCGATTCCCTTTAAGGAGGGTCTGACGGATATCAAGATGTTAAAAGAAGGAAGTATAGTTTCGGGTGTTGTCAGGAATATTGCGGATTTTGGAGCCTTTGTGGATATAGGCTTGAAAAATGACGGGATGATACATATCTCAAAGATGAGTGCAAAACGTATTTCGCATCCTCTTGAAGTCCTTTGTATCAATCAGTTTCTACCTCAGATAGAGGTAGTTTCCATTGATTTAGAAAAAGGAAAAGTCGGTTTGAGTCTGGTCTTTTAAGGCTTAAAAAGTCCGATCAAAATACCACTGGGAGTTTTACCGTAAAGACAGCACCGACATCGCTGTTTGTGCAGATAATACTCCCTTTAAGATGTTTATCTATGATAATCTTACTCATATAAAGTCCCAAACCCGTACCATTTTTTTCATGCTTGCTTGAGAAATAAGGCTCAAAAATTCGGTGCATCAGAGCCTCGTCTATACCACCTCCGTTATCACTTATCTCAAAGCTGACAAAGCCATCTTCCTCTGTCGTTAAAATACTGATCCATCTTTCCCCTTTATTCTTTTCAACAAGGACATCAGCCGCATTTTTCAAGAGATTGATAAAGACATGCTGCAGTTCGCGGGGAAAAGTATAAAAGGCTTTATTTGAAAGACATGAGGCACGTAGTTCAATACCACTGTTTTCCAGAAGCTTCCCTATTATAAGCAAGGCCTCGTCCATTGCTTCACCGGACTGAACCTGTTTTGTGACCTTGTCCTGTTTAAAGAAGTTTCTGAAATCTGAGATCGTCCGTGAAAGGTAATCAACCTGTCCCATGATAGTTTTTGCCTGCTCATCCAAGCTCTCTGGTGAAACTTTTCCTAAGGCCTGCTGAACCTGGTAAGTATTCACTACCGCTGCGATACTGCTAAGTGGCTGTTTCCATTGATGCGCGATCATGGAGATCATTTCACCCATAGCCGCCTGTCGTGATTGAACCAGTAAAAGCTTATCTTTCTCTTTGAGTTCTTCTTGTGCTGCATACTCTTGCGTGATGTCACTATAAAGTCCTAAAACTCCAATAGTCGCGCCAGAGTGGTTTTTCAAAGGGACTTTGGAAGTAGAAAGCATAAGATACTTGCCCTCTTTTTGAGGCTGTCTCTCTGAAAAATTCAGTTCCTCTACACCAGACTCCCGAACACGTCTGTCATCTTCTCTGAATTTTTCAGCATCTTCTTTCCAGACCAGATCATAATCAGTCTTGCCGATGATCTGACTCTCATCTTCTAAATGTGCATCTTCTAAGAATCTCTTGTTGCATCCTAAATAGACACCTTCGCCGTCTTTCCAAAAAATACGTACCGGTGCTGTATCGATAATAGTCTTAAGCAGACGTCTTTCACGCAGAAGATCTAAGGACCTTTCATCAAGTTTGAGCTTAGTCTCGCCTGGTGAGTCTGTTTGAATAAAGACAATGGTCCGGTATTTGTCACTTATGGACTGGCTCAGTTGCGTCGTGACACTGAACCAGCGATCTTCACCATCCTTACAGTGTACCTTTGCCGGAAAACCTACCAGATCACTATTTTCCTCTTTTGCTTTATCGACCGCTTTAAACCATTCGCTGGAGATATAGTGCTGATAGGCTGCATCCGGATAGGCCTTTGCAAACCATGTTCTGTCATCAGGGATATCTTCTGTTGTATAACCGATAGTCTTAATAAAGTTTTTATTGACATATATTATCTTGTCATAAGCCACACCGTTTTCGTCATAAGCCAGTTCATTAAGCGTAACAGGGTTGGGCAAGGTGTCAAGAAGTTCAAAGAGCTGAGGAAGGTTCTTACTATTCATATATTATTCACCATTTATCGCTAATTTTGATGACATTCTAACAAATAGCATCTTATAAGGTATAAGTGTGTGAGAAAGACAGTTTTTTCAGCGTAGCTGTATGAAGTTCAAAGATTTTAACGATGGGTCACACTTTAGTATCTAACACCTGGGAGGACTAAAAAGAAAGGGAAAGGGTGTACAGTCCGCGAAGCGGACTAAAGACTAGTCTCTGTGACTGTCTCTTGATCTAGGTTTTCTTGTAGTGTGTCCGTTAGCATTTTCGCCACGTTTTCTCTGCTCGTTACTTCTACCGCCGCGTGAGTTGTTGCGTGCGCCAGGTTTTCCCTCGCCTCCGCCGTTTCCGCCACGACCTCCGCCGCCTCCACGTGAACCGCCTCTGCCGTTTTGAATCGGTTCAGCTTTGATTCTAGGATCGGGTGTAAAACCTGCAATCTGAATCTGAGGAATCTTGTTCTTTGTTAAAGATTCGATGTTTCTAAGGTATTCAAGCTCATCAACACATACTAAAGAGACCGCTTGCCCTTTGTTTCCGGCACGACCTGTTCGCCCGATACGGTGAACATAATCTTCAGAGATATTTGGAAGCTCGAAGTTCACTACCTGTGAAAGTTGGTCAATATCAATTCCACGTGCAGCAATGTCTGTTGCAACAAGAACTCTTACCTTCCCGTCTTTGAACTGAGCCAGGGCCTTTGTTCTTGCATTTTGACTCTTATTACCGTGAATAGCAGCTGTAGTGATACCGTCTTTATCAAGTTGTTCCGCAAGACGGTTTGCACTGTGTTTAGTACGGGTGAAGACCAGGACTTGCTGCCAGTTGTTTTCTGTAACAAGCTGTGTTAGCATCTCTCTTTTACGAAGCTTATCAACAGGATAAACGATCTGCTCTATAGAACCGGCCGTTGCATTAGTACGTGCTACTTCTATAAGTACTGGGTTCTTCAATAAACCGTCAGCAAGCTTCTTGATCTCGTTTGAAAAAGTTGCAGAGAAAAGAAGTGTTTGACGTTTTGTCGGGATAACTTTTAAGATCTTCTTGATGTCGTTGATAAAACCCATATCAAGCATTCTATCTGCTTCGTCAAGGATAAGATATTCAACTTCACTTAGGTCTAAAGCTCTTTGATTCATAAGATCAAGAAGACGTCCCGGAGTACCTATAACAATTTCAACACCCGTTTTAAGTGTATTGATCTGAGGATTTATACTAACACCACCAAAAATCACCGTTGACTTGAACGGAAGATATTTTCCGTAATCACGAACGCTCTCAGCGACCTGAGCAGCAAGTTCACGCGTTGGTGTTAAAACAAGGGCACGTACTTTACGTTTGCCACTTTTAGGACTTTTAGACATTAGTTCTAATAAAGGAAGTGTAAAACCAGCAGTCTTACCTGTTCCTGTTTGAGCGCCTGCAAGGACATCTCTACCTTCTAAAACAACAGGAATTGCCTGTGCCTGAATCGGTGTTGGAGTATCATACCCCTGATCTTTAATGGCACGTAAAATGTGCTCATTTAAACCTAGTTCTGTAAATTTCAATATATTTTCTTTGTGATCAAACCTTCCAAGTATGACTTGGG